>DASRWT010000001.1:0-25182 GCA_035654455.1 Candidatus Nitrosocosmicus sp.
GGCGTGTTCGCGCACATCGACGAGATGAAGGACGTGGGCTTCGAGTGGAACTATCAGCGCGGCGCCAAGCCGCGGCCCACCACCCCCGAGCTGCGCCTGGCCGACCTCGACCGCGACGGCGTCGACGCGGAGATCATCTACGGCTGCCTGATGATCAACGACCTCATCGCCGACGGGGCGCAGCGGTCCTGGGCGAACTCGATCTACAACACGTGGGCGGCGGACTTCGCCAAGGCGAGCGATCCGAACCGGGTGTTCCCGCTGGCCATCGTCCCCAACAACGATCCCAAGGACGCGGCCGCCGAGGTCAGGCGCTGCGCCAAGCTGGGGCTGCGCGGCGGCGACCTCGCCTTCAAGCGCATGGGCCTGCCCATCTATCACAAGGACTGGTACGCCCTGTGGGAAGCGGCGGCGGAGTGCAACTTCCCCATCTCCTTCCACTCCACCGGCTTCAAGGGCCTGCGCACGCCCGACACGCCCGCGATGGAGAAGGAATACATGGTGCAGTGGCGGCTGGTGCGGTCGGCGCTCTTCCAGCTCGACACCATGGAGGTGCTGGTGTCGATCATCGCCTCCGGCGCCTGCGAGGCCTACCCGAACTTCAAGTTCGTGCTCGGCGAGTCCGGCGTGACCTGGTTGCCCTACGTCTTCGACCGGCTCGACACCGAGTACGAGGACCGCGCCCGCGCGCTCGGCTTCAAGCTCAAGCCCAGCGACTACTTCCGCCGCCAGGGGTTCGTCACCTACCAGCAGGACCAGTACCTCGAGCCCATCGTGCCGCTGATCGGCGAGGACAATATCATCTGGGGCGCCGATTACCCGCACCCCGATTGTCTCTGGCCGAACTCGCACACCATCCTCGGCAAGAACCTCGCCGGGTTCTCGGACCGCGTGCGCCGCAAGATCACCCACGACAACGTCGCCCGGCTGTACAACCTTCGCTAGAGAAGAGGACCGACCCATGTCCGCAGTCGCGCTCGAGTTTCCGTCGCTGAAGGGCAAGGTATCCCCGGAGGAGTGGGCGGTGCGGGTGGACCTCGCCGCCGCCTACCGGCTCGTGTCGCGCTACGGCTGGGAGGATCTCGTCTTCACCCATATCTCGGCGCGCGTGCCGGGTACCGAGGACCAGTTCCTCATCAACCCGTACGGCGTGTTCTTCGACGAGATCACCGCGTCCAGCCTGGTGAAGATCGACCAGGAAGGGAACAAGCTGGAGGGCTCCGCCTACAACGTGAACCAGGCGGGCTTCGTGATCCACAGCGCCATCCACGCCGTGCGACATGACGCCAAGTGCGTGCTCCACACGCATACCCTGAACGGCGTGGCGGTGTCGGCGCAGCGCGCGGGGCTCCTGCCCATCTCCCAGCACTCGATGTTCGTGCTGAAGAGCCTCGGCTACCACGACTTCGAGGGCCCGGCGCTCAACGACGAGGAGAAGCCGCGGCTTGCGAAGGATCTCGGCGACAACTCCTCGCTCATCCTGCGCAACCACGGGCTCCTCACCGTGGGCGAGACGGTGGCCGACGCCTTCATCGCGATGTACTACCTCGAGGCGTCCTGCGCCATCCAGGTGCGCGCGCAGTCGGGTGGCGGCGAGCTCATCCCGGTGCCCAAGGACGTGATGGATGAGGGCTACGCGCGCGCGGCGGCGTCCCAGCGGCAGCGGGGGGGCCAGGGCGCGCTGGTGTGGCCGGGGCTGCTGCGGCGGCTCGACCGGACCGACCCGTCGTACCGTAGCTGAGTGGCTTGATCTGCCCGGGCTGCGCCCAGGACAACCCCCAGGGCGCACGCTTCTGCGGCGGGTGCGGCGCGTCTCTCGAGGCGCGCTGCCCCGCCTGCCAGACCCCCAACCCTCCCGGCAACCGCTTCTGCCATAAGTGCGGCGCCTCCCTCGAGGCGGCCGTCTCGCCTCGCGCCTACACCCCCAAGCACCTCGCGGAGAAGATCCTCACCAGCGCCAGCGCGCTCCAGGGCGAGCGCAAGCAGGTGACCGTCCTCTTCGTGGACGTGTCGGGCTTCACGTCGCTCTCCGAGCGCCTGGATCCCGAGGAAGTCCACGGCCTCATGAGCCGGGCCTTCGAGCTCATGCTGGCGGAGGTGCACCGCAACGAGGGCACCGTCAATCAGTTTCTCGGCGACGGCATCATGGCGCTCTTCGGCGCGCCCATCGCGCACGAGGACCACGCGCGCCGGGCCGTGCGCGCCGCGCTCGGGATCGAGCGCGCCCTCGCCGGATTCCAGCAGGAGCTGAGCCCTCGCGGCATCACGTTCCGGGCCCGTCAGGGGCTCAATACCGGGCTCGTGGTGGTGGGCAGCATCGGCGGTGACCTCCGCATGGACTACACCGCGGTGGGCGACACCACCAATGTGGCGGCGCGGCTCCAGCAGGTGGGCGAGCCGGGGCGGGTGACGATATCCGAGAGCACGTACCGGCTCGTCCACGGCTATTTCGAGACCCGCCGGATCGGCGATATCCACCTCAAGGGGAAGGCCGAGCCGGTGAGCGCGTGGGAGATCATCGGCGAGCACGAGACGCGCACGCGGCTCGAGGTCGAGTCGGAGCGGGGGCTGACCCCGTTCGTGGGCCGGGGGCGCGAGCTCACCGTGCTTCTCGACGCATTCGAGCGCGCCCGAGCGGGAGAGGGACAGGCGGTCTTTCTGGTGGGAGAGGCGGGCATCGGCAAGTCCCGGCTCCTCCTGGAGCTCCGCCGGCGCGTGGAGGACCGCGCCTTGTGGCAGGAAGGGCATTGCCTCTCCTTCGGCAGCGGCATGACCTTCCACCCGCTCATCGATCTGGTGCGGCGCCGGTTCGGCATCGAGGAGGCGGATGGCGAGGCCGTCATCGGCGGAAAGATCGAGCGCGGCGTGGCGGAGGCGGGGGCGGATCCGGGGCCCATCGCGCCCTATCTTCGTGCCCTCCTCTCGCTGGACCCGGGGGATGCGGAAGTGCGGAGCATGAGCCCGGCCCAGCGGCGCAACGAGACCTTCGAGGCGGTGCGGCGGCTGCTCGTTCGCGCCGCCGAGCGCCAGCCGCAGGTGCTCGTGATCGAGGACCTGCACTGGATCGACAGCGCCAGCGAACAGTTCCTGGCCACCCTGGTGGACAGCATCCCCGCCCTGCGGGTGCTCCTCGTCTTCACCTACCGGCCGGGCTACGTGAATCCCTTCGGCGAGCGTAGCTATTTCACCCGGGTGGTGCCCTCCGCGATGTCGACGGAGGATAGCGCGCGAATGGCCGCCGCCGTCCTCGACGTCGAGAGCCTGCCCGACGCGCTGCGCTCGGTGATCGGCGCCAAGGCCGAGGGCAACCCGTTTTACGTCGAAGAGCTGGTGAAGTCGCTGGAGGAGAGCGGGGCGATCCGCCGCGTAGAAGGACGCCTCGCTCTGACGCAACCCCTCACCGCGCTGGCCATTCCCGGCTCGATTCAGGATGTGATCGCGGCCCGCATCGACCGCCTCGCCGATGCGCCCAAGCGCACGCTTCAGCTGGCGGCGGTGATCGGCCGCGAGTTCACGCGCCGCCTGGTGGACCGCCTGGCGGAGATCCGGGAGCGCAGTGACGAGTTTCTCCGGGAGCTGACCGCCCTCGAGCTCATCCTCGAACGGCGGATCTATCCGGAGCTGGCGTACATGTTCAAGCACGCGCTCACCCAGGACGTGGCCTACGACTCCCTTCTCGTCCAGCGGCGGCGGGAGCTGCATGCCCTCGTGGGCCGCGCCATCGAGGAGTTGTACGCCGACCGGCTGCCCGAGCACTACGAGGTGCTCGCCTACCATTTCTCGAAGGCGGAGGACTGGCCGCGCGCGCTGGACTATCTCGTCAAGGCGGCCGAGAAGGCCACCCAGGCCTTCGGCCTCCGCCAGGCGCTGGCCCACTACGGCGAGGCTCTGATCGCGGCGGGCCGGCTGGAGGATCGGATACCCGCGGCCACCCTCATCGCCATCCACCGCGCGCGAGCCGACCTCTTGTTCGGACTCGGCGAGTTCGTTCGCTCGCGCGAGGAGGCCGAGAAGCTCGTCGCCCTCGCGCGGCGCGTCCAGGATCGTCCCGCGGAGGCGGGCGCGCTCGTGCAAGTGGCCACCGCATTCCAGTGGCTCGAGGACTTCCCCGCCGCCCACGAGCGCGTGCGAGAGGCCATCGAGATCGCAGAGGAGGTGGGGGCGCAGGGGCCGCTGGGAGGAGGTCTCTACATCCGCGGCTACATGAACGCGGTCAATGGCCGGCTCGACGTCGCCGAGACCGACCTCGGCCGGGCGCTGGAGATCGGAAGGGCCATGGGCGATACCAATCGCCAGGCGCTCGCCCTGCACCTCCTGGCGCTGAAACGGAGCTGGGTGGGACAGTATCGAGAGAGCCTGGCGCTGGGTGAGGAAGGCATCCGGTTCGCCCGTGAGCATCGGATGGCCATCCCTCTCCTTCGCTGTCTCTGGAATCGCGCGCTGGCCTGTCACGAGATGGGGGACCACGATCGGGCCGTCGGCACGCTTGAAGAGGGGCTCGGGCTGGCCGAGAAGCTCGGCGACGACGCGTACGTTCCGCGCTATCTCAATACCCTCGGGTTCGTCCGCATCGACTGCGGTGACTTCGCCGCCGGCATCGTATTGTCCGAGCGTTCGTACGAGGTGACGGCGGAGTCCTCGCGCGCCGGCCACGGAACCGGGGCGGAGCGGCGCGCCTTCATCCGCAACAATGAGGCGGACGCGTTCATGGCCCGCGGCGACCTGTCCAGCGCCGCCCAGGCTCTGGACGAGTCGCTCCATACCGTCCAGCATCCGCCGCTGTCGCGCTGGATGACCTGGCGCTACACCATGCACTGCTATTCGAGTCTTGGGCAGCTTGCGCTCTTGCGCGGCGATGCCGACGGCGCGCGGCGGTTCGCGGAGCAAGGACTCGAGGCGGCCACCGAGCCCCCGTCCCGCAAGTACCAGTCGTGGGCGTGGCGGCTCAAGGGCGAGAGCGCCACCGTCCGGCACGCCTGGGGCGAGGCAGAGGATGCGCTCCGGCGCGCGCTCGCGCTCGCGCTGGAGATCGGCCACCCTCGGCTGACCTGGCAGAGCCACGCCGCCCTCGCGCGCCTTCACACGGCATGCGGCCGGGCGGAGGAGGCGCGCGCCGCGGACCGCGCGGCCTTGACCACCATCTCCGATCTGCGCGCTCGGACCCGGGACCCTGGCCTGCTTGCGGGATTCGCATCGCTGGCCGCGATCCGCGAGATCGAGGACCGCGCGCGGCGCTAGCTCAGCGGTGGGCGGTCAGGTGCTCGAGGAGTAGCCGCGTGACCGCGCCGGGCGCCTGATCCGTCAGGAAGTGGCCGGCCCCCGCGGCGGTCTCGAAGCGATACGGGCCGGTGACGTGGTCCGCCGTCCACCGCGCCGCGCTCGGCCCCACGGTAGCGTCGGCTTCGCCCCAGATATACATGGTAGGCACCGCGATCGGCCCCACCTCGGTGCCGGTGAGCGCGCCCGCCGCGCGATACCAGGCCAGCGCGGACTCCAGCGCCGTGCGCTCGCCCAGCACCGAGTAGTACTCCTCGATGGCCGCCTCGCCGACGCCCTGGTTGGCGAGGTTGCGCTTGAAGCGCCGGCCCCCGTCCTCCAGCAGAAGACCCGCGGTGGCAGGGTCGTGGAAGATCTTGTGGTGGCGGGAGCGGTGCTGCTGATCGTCTGCGTTCTCGCGAAAGGCGCGGCGAAAGGCGGCCGGATGCGGACGCGACAGGACGGTCAGCGAGGCCACGCGCTCGGGATGCCGGTGCGCCACCGCCCACGAGACATGTCCGCCCCAGTCGTGGCCGACCAGGTGAAAGGGCTTCGCGCCATGCCCCTCGGCGGCGGCGAGATCGAGCACGTCCGCGATGAGCCGGTCCACGCTGTAAGCGGCAAGGCCCACGGCGGGATCGGGCCGCACGCCGGGCGAGTAGCCACGTTGATCCGCCGCGACCGCCCGGTACCCGGCGGCGGCGAGCGCCGGCACCTGCTCGCGCCAGGAGTGCCGCGACTGCGGGAAGCCGTGGAGCAGCAGCACCAGCGGCGCGCCGGCCGGGCCCGCCACGTCCGCGGTGAAGCGGCCCTCGGGCGTGGCGATCTGCGAGGCAGCGCTCACAGGCGGGACATCACCTTGGCGGCGAAGTCCTCGATGACGCGGTACTGCCGGTTCAGCGGCGGGTAGAGCATGATCTGGGTGAGGCCCTGCGCCTCGAGCGCGCGCACGCGCTCCACCAGCTCCTCCGGCGCGCCGGCCAGGCACGAAGCGCGGATGAGGTCCGCGGTGAGAAAGCGCGCCTCCTCCGGATCCACGTGGCTGTAGTGGCTGCCGTGAAGTCGCTGGTGACGGATCTCCGGCGGGGCCTGGTCCAGCCATTTCATGTAAGAGGTCCAGACCGGGCGCGCGTACTCGGGCGGCTCCGCGCCGGTCTCGAGGTGCATGGCCACCAGATAATGGAGTCCCGAGATCACCGCCGCGCCGCACTCGCCGATGATGCGGTCGGAATCCAGGGCCTCGCCGGGCTCCGGCATGGCCAGGCTGACCATGGCCGAGCAGAGGAAATCCGTCGGCAGCGCGCGCCCGGCTCGGGCGGCGCCCTTCTTTGCATGAGAGAGCATCTCCGGCACGGCGCCGCCGCGGGGCAGCCCCGAGATGAGCCCATCGCTGATCTCACCCGCCAGCGCCTGCGCCTTGGGGCCGAAGCCCGCGATGTAGAGCGGGATGCGGGGGTCGAGATCGATGAAGCGATGCTCGCGCATCTGGAATCGGATCGGGTGCGTCTCGCCGTCGAGCGTGTAGTCTACCTCCTGCCCGTCGAGGAGCGCGCGGACCACTCGCACATACTCACGGAATGGTCCGAGGCGCATGGGCTTGTGTCCCAGCATGCGCATGGCGGTGTGGCCGGTCCCGAGCCCGATGAAGCAGCGCCCGGGTGCGAGGCGATTGATGGTGGCGATGCCGTTGGCCGCGGCGGGCGCCAGGCGGAGCCCGGGCACGTTCACGCCGGTGCCGAGCCGCATGGTGCGCGTCTCGCGCGCGGCCAGCGCCAGTACCGCCCAGCAATTCGAGCGGATCATCTGGCTGTCGGTCACCCAGCAGTGGGTGAAGCCAAGATTCTCGGCGTGGGCGATGTAGCCGATCTCGTCCACCTTGGCGGTGACGACCCCGAAATCCATGGCGGAGCGATGCTATCATGTCGCCCATGAGCGAACAGGCCATCCGCGTAGGGTTCGTCGGTGCCGGCGCCAATACCCGTCTCCATCACATCCCCAAGCTCCGCGCCCAGCCCGGCGTGGTGCTCATGGGAGTGGCCAACCGCAGCGTCGAGTCCGGCGACCGGGTGGCCAAGGAATTCGACATCCCCAAGGTGTACGGCGGATGGCGCGAGCTGATCGCCGCGCCGGACGTGGACGCCATCTGCATCGGCACGTGGCCCTACATGCACTGCGAGCTGACCCTGGCTGCGCTCGCCGCGGGCAAGCACGTGCTGTGCGAGGCGCGCATGGCCATGAACGCGGCGGAGGGGCGGCGCATGCTGGAGGCCTCGCGCAAGGTGCCGAGCCTGGTGGCCCAGCTGGTGCCGGCCCCGCATACGCTCGAGACCGATCCCACGCTCAAGGCCATGCTCGCCGAGGGTTATGTGGGCGACGTGGTGGCGGTCGAGCTTCAGGCCGGGCAGGGGAAGTTCGTGGATACCACGACGCCGCTCCACTGGCGCCAGGACCTCACGCTCTCCGGCCACAACATCCTCAACATGGGCATCTGGTACGAGGCGATGTCCCGCTGGCTGGGGCACGCGAAGCGGCTCACCGCCTTCACCCGAGTAACCGTACCGAAGCGGAAAGACGCCGACGGCAAGACGCACGACGTGAAAGTGCCCGATCACGCCGACATCCTCACCGAGCTGAGCAATGGCGCCATCGCGCATCTGCGCTTCAGCTCGGTGACCGCGCTCGCCCCGGCGCCCGAGGTCTGGATATACGGCACCGAGGGGACGATCCGCCTCGAGGCGGACGCCAAGCGGCTGTCGGGAGCGCGCAAGGGCGAGACGGCGCTGAAGGAGATCCCGATCCCGAAGGAGAAGCGGATCGGGTGGCGGGTGGAGGAGGAGTTCGTCAACGCCATCCGCGGGCGGGAGAAGATCAGCCATACCACCTTCGAGGACGGCGTCCGCTACATGGAGTTCACCGACGCCGTCACCAAGAGCGCCACGTCCGGCCAGGCCGTCGACGTCAAGCCGCTCTGAGCCCGGATCGGCGATGACCACTCCGCCCGATCTCGCGGCGCTTTGGCCGCTCGACCCCGCTGTCTCCTTCCTGAACCACGGCTCCTACGGCGCCTGCCCGAAGGCCGTGCTCGAGCACCAGGCCGCGCTCCGCGCCGAGCTGGAAGCGGAGCCCGTGCTCTTCCTGGGCCGCAAGCTGGACGAGCGCCTCGACGCCGCCCGGGCGCGCCTCGCCGACTTCGTGGGCGCCGACCCCGACGACCTCGCCTTCGTCACCAACGCCACCGGCGGGGTCAACGCGGTGCTACGCTCCCTGATGTTCTCGCCGGGCGACGAGCTCCTCACCACCGACCACTGCTATGCCGCGTGCAAGAACACGCTGGACTACGTGGCCGCGCGCTTCGGGGCGAAGGTCAACGTGGCCGTGGTCCCGTTCCCGCTGACGTCCCCCGATGAGGTGGTGTCGGCGGTGCTGGCCAAGGTCACGCCGAAGACACGCCTGGCCTTGCTCGACCACATCACGAGCCCGACCGCGCTGATCTTGCCCATCGCGAAGCTCGTGAGCGAGCTGGCCACGCGCGGCATCGACACGGTGGTGGATGGCGCGCACGGGCCCGGGATGGTGCCGCTGGATCTGCGCGCGCTCGGCGCGGCCTATTACACCGGCAACTGCCACAAGTGGCTCTGCACGCCGAAGGGCTCGGCGTTTCTCTGGGTGCGGCGCGATCGCCAGGCGTCGGTGCATCCCCTCACGATCAGCCACGGCCACACCGGCGAGCGGCCCGGGCGCACACGCTTTCGGCTCGAGTTCGACTGGATGGGCACGAGTGACCCGACGGCGTGGCTCACCGTGCCGATGGCCATCGACTACCTCGGCTCGCTGCTGCCCGGTGGCTGGCCGGCGCTGATGGCGCGGAATCGGGCGCTGGCGCTGGAGGCGCGCGGCATCCTCGGCGCCGCCGCCGGGACACCGCCGGTGTGCCCGGACGAGATGGTGGGCTCGATCGCGAGCGTGCGATTGCCCGATAGCCCGCTGAAGAAGCCGGCGTGGCGTCAGCCCGATCCGCTCCAGCCGCGTCTCTTCGGCGAGTGGGGCATCGAGGTGCCGATCATGCGCTGGCCCGGCGCGCCCAAGCGCCTGATCCGTGTGTCCGCGCAGCTCTACAACCGCCGCGAGCAGTACGTGAAGCTGGCGGCTGCGCTCGCCAAGGAGCTGACCGCCGAGCCCCGCTAGCCGCGCCCCACGAAGGGCATCTTGGTGGCCATGATGGTCATGAACTGGACGTTGGTATCCAGCGGCAGCTTGGCCATGGCCACCACCGCGTTGGCGACGTGGGACACGTCGAAGAGCGGCTCCGGCGCCACGGTGCCGTTGGCCTGCGGAACGCCCTGGGACATGCGCGCCGCCAGCGGCGTCAGCGCGTTGCCGATGTCGATCTGGCCGCAGGCGATGTCGTACTTGCGGCCGTCCAGCGACGTGGACTTGGTGAGCCCGGTGATGGCGTGCTTGGTGGAGGTGTAGGCCACCGAGTTCGGACGCGGGGCATGCGCGGAGATGGAGCCGTTGTTGATGATGCGGCCGCCGCGGGGCGTCTGGTCCTTCATGATCTTGATGGCTTCCTGGGTGCAGATGAAGGAGCCGGTGAGGTTGATGTCCACCACCGCCTTCCACTGCTCGTAGGTGAGGTCCTCCATGGGGATGGCGGGCGCGCCGATGCCGGCATTGTTGAAGAGGAGGTCGAGGCGCCCGAAGGCCTCCTTGGTGCGCGCGAAGAGATTCCGGATGGAGCCGGGGTCCGCCACGTCGGTCGGCACCACGAGCGCGCGGCTCTTCGCCGCCCCCGCCGCCGCGGCCACGCGCTCGAGCTGATCCTTGCGGCGTCCCGCCAGCGCCACGGAGTAGCCTTCGGCCAGGAGCGCCAGGGCGGTGCCCTCGCCGATGCCGCTGCCCGCGCCGGTGATGATCGCGACCTTGTTCTCGGTAGCCATGGGGTCCGTCTCCTTTGTGTCGGCCTCAGCCGACCTTGTAGCGCTTGATCGCGGCCGCGTCGAACGAGAGCCCGAAGCCCGGCTTGCGCGGCACCACCAGCTGGCCCGCCTCCAGAGCGGGCGTGTCCTCGAAGAGCTCCAGCGTCCACGGCATGTACTCCACCGTGAGCCCGTTGGGGATGGCGGCGATGAGGTGGACGTGGAACTCGGGGATGAGGTGACTCACCACCGGTAGGTTGAAGGCTTCCGCCATGCCGGCGATCTTCATCCACTGGGTGATGCCGCCCGCCCGCAGGAGGTCGATCATCACGATGTCGATGGACCGCTGCTCCAGCATGTGGCGGAAGGGCACGATGCCGTAGTGATACTCGCCGGCGGCAATGGGCGTGATGAGGTTGTCGGCCACGCGGGCGAGTCCCGGGAAGTCATCGTGGGCCACCGGGTCTTCCAACCAGAAGAGGTGGGAGTCCTCGATCCGGTGGCCGATCTCGATGGCCTGGTTCACGCTCCAGAGCTGATTGATGTCGCACATGAGGTCCACGTCGGGCCCGATGCTGTCGCGCATGACGCGCACGCGCTCGACTGATTCGGCCACCGTCGCCTCGCTCCCGCACTGCATCTTCATCTGGCGAAAGCCCATCTTGACCAGCCGCGGGCCCGCTTCGGCCAGATACTTCAGGGGATGCGGCCGCATGAGGGCGCCGCTCGCGTAGGTCGGCGCGCGGTCGCGGAGCCCGCCCAGCAGCGCGCACACCGACTGGCCCACCGCCTTGCCCTTCAGGTCCCAGCACGCAATGTCGATGGCGGACAGCGCCAGCGTGTAGATGCCGCCGGGCCCGGCATGGCTGGCGGCGCGCCGGCACTTGGCCGCGATCAGCTCGGTCTGGGTGGGGTCCTCCCCGATGGTGAGCCCCGCGAGCGTGTCCATCGCGGACTTGAGCGCCGGCGTGAGCGCGCCGCCGAAGAACGTGAGCCCGAGCCCGGTCAAGCCCTGGTCGGTGCCGAGCTCGACGGTGACGAACTCGCGCGTGTCGGTGGGGGCGGGCAGCCCCACCACCAACGGGTTGCCCGCCGGGGTGCGCAGCACATGGGTCTGGACGTGAGTGATCTTCATGGGCAGTCTCCGTTGGCCGCGATGGCCGTCTATACTACCGCGATGCGGACGCCGGTGACAGAGCGCCTGGAGGCCTGGCTCCGTGAGGAGGGCGCGCGCTACCGTCTCCTCGAGCACGCGCCCGCGTTCACCAGCGCGGAGGCCGCGCGCGTCCGCGGCACGCCCCCGGAGGCCGGCGCCAAGGGTCTCGTCCTGCTCGCCGCCGACAAGCCGGTCCAGGTGGTGCTGCCGGGCAGCCGGCGCGTGGACAATGCCCGCGTCCGCGCGCTCCTCGGCACACGCACGCTCCGATTCGCCACTCCCGAGGAGTTGCTCGCCCTCACCGGCTGCGTGCCCGGCGCGGTGCCCCCCTTCGGCAATCTCTTCGGCTTGCCCGTGCTCGTGGACGAGGCCCTGGCCGCGCGCGAGGAGATCGCCTTCAATGCCGGCAGCAACGACGTGTCCATGGTGATGGCGACGGCCGACTTCCTGCGCCTCTCCGGCGCCCGCGTGGAGCGACTCGCGAGCGACTGAGCGGTGCGGTAGTATCGATCGCGATGGACTTCCAGAACACACCCGAGCAGGAGGCCTTCCGCCAGGAGCTGCGCGGCTGGCTGGCCGCCCACCTGCCGCGCGAGCTCTGCGTGGACGATCCCACCGACGAGCGCGTGGCGCCGGATCGCCCCACCTTCGAGAAGCGCGTGGCCTGGCAGCGCATCATGTGCAAGGCGGGCTGGGTGGGCATCTCCTGGCCCCGGGAGTACGGCGGGCGCGGGGCCACCTTGATGGAGCAGCTCATCTACGACGAGGAGTGCTTTCGCGCGCGGGCCCCCGTGCTGCCGGGCTATTCCGGCATCGGCATGATCGGGCCGACGCTGATCGAGGTGGGCACGCCGGCCCAGAAGGCGCGCTTCGTGCCGCGCATCCTCACCGCCGAGGACATCTGGTGCCAGGGCTTCTCCGAGCCCGGCGCGGGCTCCGACCTCGCGGGGCTGCAGACGCGCGCGGTGGACAAGGGAGACCACTTCCTCGTCAACGGGCAGAAGGTGTGGACCTCGGGCGCCCAGTTCGCGGACTGGATCTATCTCCTCGTGCGCACGGATCCCGCCGCGCCCAAGCACAAGGGCATCAGCTATCTCCTCGTGGACATGAAGACGCCCGGCATCACCGTGCGCCCGCTCGTGCTCATGAACGGCCACCGGCACTTCAACGAGGTCTTCTTCGTGGACGTGGCGGTGCCGAAGGAAAACCTGGTGGGCAAGGTCAACCAGGGCTGGGGCGTCGCCATGACCACCCTCATGTACGAGCGCAAGGCCGGGGGCGGGCGCGGCCACGACGATCAGGTGCGTCGGCTGGGCGCGCTCGCGCGCGAGCTGAGCGTGGACGGGGCGGCGGCCTGGGAGAGCCCGCTGGTGCGGCAGCGCTGGGCCCAGCTCGTGATCGACGTGGCCGCGCTGAAGTACACGCGCTATCGCAACCTCACGCGGCAGCTCCGCGGGGAGCCGCCCGGGCCCGAGGGCTCCATCCTCAAGCTCTTCGGCTCCGAGCTGGGGGTGCGCATCGCGGACTTCGCGGGAGAGCTGCTGGGGCCGCGGGTTCTCGTCAATCAGCCGACCGCCGAGGTCCCCGACGCGCCGCGCTGGTACAACAGAGTCGTCAGCTCGCGCCAGTACACCATCGCGGGCGGGACCAGCGAGATCCAGCGGAACATCATCGGCGAGCGGGTGCTGGGGCTGCCGAAAGACTGAGCGTTATCTGCTCCGGATCATCGTGAGCAGCATCTTGAATCGCCTCTCCGCCTTCACCGCATGCGGCACACCCGCGGGGAGGATGATGGCCTCGCCGGCTCTCAGGCGAAAGGGCTTGGCGGAGATGGTGATCTCCGCCTCCCCGTCGAGCACGTGAACCAGCGCGTCGAACGGTGCGGTGTGCTCGCTCAGCTCCTGGCCCGCATCGAACGCAAAGAGTGTGACGTTGCCGGTCTCGGCCTTGACGACGATACGGCTGACCACGGAGCCGTTTTGATAGTCCACCAGCTCGCCGATCTTCAGGACCTCGGCACTGGGCGTGGCGGCCATTCCCTCTAACCGTCCTCGCGCAT
Source organism: Candidatus Nitrosocosmicus sp. (assembly GCA_035654455.1). Classification (GTDB taxonomy): domain Bacteria; phylum Methylomirabilota; class Methylomirabilia; order Rokubacteriales; family CSP1-6; genus DASRWT01. The sequence continues at coordinate 13,391 of DASRWT010000001.1, forward strand.
GCGTTCCAGCGCGACGCGATGGCTCTGCAGCAGCCCCGACAGGCGCGTGGGGTCGGTTCGCCCCCAGCCGCACTCGGACGACACCCCGAAGCTTCCGATCACCTTGCGCGCGGTATTGATCCGGGTGAGGTCGCCGATCGGATCGTGGTGGTGGATGAGCCCCAGATAGAGCTCGGTGTCGTCAAAGCCGGCGAGGCCGGTTAGGGGGCGGACATAGTCGGCGTCCGTGCGGTCCTTGGGCACCGGCAGGTGGAGGAAGTCGATCGCCCGCTTCACCTCGGACCGCACGGCGTTCGCCATCTCCACCATGATGGCGGTGTCCCTCGGCATGACGAGATGCTCGTCGGCGGGTGAGCCGTAGCAGAGGTGATACCCCATCTCCACGCCCTCCGGCACCGCGTCGCCCAGCCGCGCCAGCTCGGCCACGATGCGGGCCTTGTAGTCCTCCGGCCGATCGGGGAAGAAGCCCTCGTAGATGAGGACCTCCTGGCATACGTCCCACTGGATGGCGAGCTGCGCGTGGGGGATGGTGGCGACGATGTCGCCGAGCGCCCGGCGCAGCGCGCGCTCGTAGGCCGGCACATAGGCATCCCGCGCCGCCGGGCTCACGTACATGAAGGCGCTCGCCATCGGGGTGGGGAGGCAGACCTGGAAGCGGACGCCCGGAGGAAACACCATCTCGGCGTGAAGGCGCCGGAATACCTCGTAGGAGGCCGCCGCCGCCTGCGCGTAGCCGGTCTCGAACGTGACCTGTTGCGGATCGATGCCGGCACGGAAGCGGAGGAGCGCCATCTCGCGCAGGAGCTTGCCGTCCCACTGGCGGAGCGCGAAGGGGGGGACGGTGGGGTCTTCTTCCATGGCGGGATGATGCTTGAGCATCACGCTCTGGAAGAAGATCCAGCGGCGGCGCTCCCCGGTCTCGCCGTCGGGAATCCGGCGCAGGTAAGGCCCCAGAGCGGCGGTGAGCGCGCGAAACACCGATTCCGAGTCGGGCAGCGGCACGCTCCCCACGAGGTGCGCGCCGCCGCCCTTTCCGGCTCGGTTCGGAACGGAGGACGTCGGGCTCACGCCCCCGCGCGCGCCAGCGGGCCCCGGAGGAGCTTGCCCGGCAGCGCGCCGGTATGCTTGCCGTCGCGAAGCAGGATCTCGCCGTTGACCACGGTGGCGGCGATGCCGCGGCAGCGCTGGATGAGCCGGCGCGCCCCCGCGGGCAGGTCGTTCACCACTTCTGGCATCTCGGCGGCGATGGTGTCGGGATCGAAGACCACGAGGTCCGCCGCCATACCCTCGCGCACCAGGCCGCGGTCCGAGAAGCCCCACATGGTGGCGGTGTCGAAGGTCAGCATGCGCACCGCCTCCTCCAGGGTGAGGGCCTGCTTGGCGCGCACCCAGTGAGCGAGGAGGTGGGTCTGGAGCGAGGCGTCCATCAGCTGTGAGACGTGCGCGCCGGAATCGGAGAAGGTCACCACGGTGCGGGGGTTCTTGATCAGCTCCAGCGCGACGTCTTGGTTCTCATTGGCGATGGGTTGAAGGAAGAAGACGTCGAAGTCGGTCTCGAGCCCGAGATCGATCATGGCCTCGACCGGATCCACCCCGCGCGCCTGGGCGATCTCCGCCACCGACTTGTGGGGGCCGTGCACGGTCTCCATGACGTGGATCCACTCGTAGACGGCGGGGCGCGCCTCGGTGCCGATGGCCTTGCGGTCCTCGCGCTCGCGTGCGGCCGCCACCAGTTTCTTTCGCAGCTCGGGATCCCGCAGGCGCCGCTTCTGCTCGTCCAGCGGCAGGGCGCGGAGCTCGTTCCACACCGGCAGCCGGTCGAAGGGAAGCTGGGTCTTGAACGAGAGCACGGCGGAGAGCGCCCGGCTGTGCACCTGGGCCGTCATGCGCCCGCCCTGGGCCGCGGTGTCCTCGAGGAGCTGCACGTACGCCTTGTAGGCCTCGGGTGCGTCCCGGCGGCTGAACAGGCCGAACGTGACGGGCCGGCCCGTCTCGACCGCCAGCTCGCGCAGGCGCCGGTGGTAGTCGGAGAGGCCGGGGTTGTTGGGATCGCGGTCCACCGCTTCGCCGGCGAGCTCGAAGATGCCCGCGTTCATGTCGCCCATCACGCCCACCAGGCGCCGCACCTCGTCCCACTTGGCCATGCGGCTGGCCACCGGCCGGCGGTCGGGCGTCTCATGGCTCGGCGACCGGGAGGTCGTGAAGCCGATGGCGCCGGCGCGAAGGCCGCTCCGCAGCTCCGCTTCCATGGCGCGGAGATCGTCCTCGGAGGCCGCCTGCTCGAAGGCGCGCTCGCCCATGACATAGGTGCGCAGCGCGGAATGACCCATGTACCCCGAGTAGTTGATGCCCTTGGGGAGGCCGTCCACGGTGTCGAGGAACTCGGCGAAGGTCTTCCACTTCCACTCGATGCCCGCCTCCATCGCCTCCAGCGAGATGTCTTCCGCGCGCTGGAGATTGCGGATCACCAGGTGACGGTCTTCCTTGGCGCAGGGGGCCAGGGTGAAGCCGCAATTGCCCATGACCACGGTGGTGATGCCGTGCCAGCAGGAGCAGGTCCCGAGCGGGTCCCAGAACACCTGGGCGTCCATGTGGGTGTGGCCGTCCACGAACCCGGGCGAGACCACCTGACCTTCGGCGTCGAGGACTTCGCGGGCGGATTCGCGTATGCGACCGATGGCCGCGATGCGTCCCCCGCTCACGCCCACATCGGCCCGGTACCGCGGCCGACCGGACCCGTCCACCACCCAGCCGTTCTTGATCAGGAGATCGTAGGCCATGGAACGCTCCTCTTCGATGCGCCCGGGGTGTACCGCTCGATCGTGGGTCGATGGTACCACTTTTTCCTGGCCACTTTCCTTCCCCCCGGGCGGTGGTTTACGCTGGCGGGCGCCATGGACCTCGGGGTCTTCGACCATCTCGACCGGCGCGACGTGCCCGTGCACGAGCACTACGAGAGCCGGTTGCGCCTGCTGGAGAAATACGACGCGGCGGGCTTCTACTCCTATCACCTGGCCGAGCATCACGCGACGCCGCTGGGCCTGGCCCCGGTGCCCGGGCTCTTCCTCGCCGCCGCCACCCAGCGCACGCGGCGCATTCGCCTCGGCCCCTGCGTGTACTGCCTGCCGCTCTACGACCCGCTGCGGCTCATCGAGGAAGTCTGCATGCTCGACCATCTCTCGCGCGGCCGCTTCGACTTCGGCGTGGGCCGCGGGATCGTCCCCTATGAGATGGCGTTCTTCGACCTCCACCATCTCGAGACGGAGGAGATCTACCAGGAGACCCTGGCCATCGTGCTGCAGGGGCTGACCAGCGAGGTGCTCGAGCACCGCGGGCCGCGCTACGTCTATAGAAAAGTCCCCATGGTGCTGCGTCCGTTCCAGCAGCCGCATCCGCCGCTGTGGTACGGGCTCGGCCATGCCGCCGGCGCGGACTGGGCCGCCACCAATCGCGTCAACGTCATCAGCAATAGCCCCAGCGAGGCCTCGCGACCCCTCTTCGATCGCTACCGCGAGACCTGGCAGCGCAAGCACGGCGGCGCGCCGCTCCCGCGGCTCGGCATGTCGCGCCACGTGGTGGTGGCGCCCACCGAGGCGGCGGCGGAGGCGCTGGCCCGCCCCGCCTATGCCACCTGGTACGCCAACCTCACCAAGCTCTGGCGCGATTACGGCGCGGTGCCGTTCCGCTTCGCGCGGGACTTCGACGAGGCGCGCCAGCGCGGGGTGGCCATCGCGGGCACGCCCGCGCGCGTGCGCGAGGAGATCGAGGGCCAGGTGGCGGCCAGCGGCTGCACGTACTTCGCCTGCCGCCTCATGTTCGGCGACATGAGCGAGGCGGGCGCCGGCTCCTCGATCGATCTCTTCGCGGCCGAGGTGATGCCGCACCTGAAGGGCCTTGCGGGAGCGTGAAGCCAAGCTCGTCATCCGCGACGCGCGGCCGGCGGCCGTCGCGGATGCGGTGGCGGCGCTCGAGGATCTCGCCGGCTGCCGCCTCGTGCCCGCCGGCGATCTCCTGCTCCGCGACGTCTATCTCGACACGCCCACCCGCGCGCTGAGCGAGCGCGGTGACGGGCTGCGGGTGCGGGAGGCGGGCGGCCAGACCCTGCTCGCGCTGAAGGGGTCCAGCCGCGAGGTGGACCCCGGCGTGCTGGAGCGCGAGGAGATCGAGACGCCCTGGTCCGGCGCCGCGCTCGACCGGCTGCGGGCCCTCCTGGCGGCGCGCGGCATCGCGCTTCGCGCGACGCCGGCGGCGGGGGAGCCCCTCGCCGCGCTGCGGGCCATGGGGCTCGCGGTGCTGCAGGAGCGGACCACCCACCGGCGCGTGCGGAACGCGGTGGACGCGGGCGGTGTTCGCCTCGCGGAGCTGGCCATCGACGCGGTGACGTATCGCCTCGACGCGGGCGCGATCCGCCATCACGAGGTGGAGATCGAGTCCAAGTCGCCGCCGGGCGCGGCCTATCTTCCGCGCGCCGTGGAGGCGCTCCGCGCGCGCTTCGGCGACTCGCTGGTGCCCTGGCTCCACGGAAAGCTCGAGATCGGGCTGGCGATCGCGCGGCTGCTGGCCGCCGGAGACGCGCGCGCGCTCGTTGCCGGCGGCCACCTGGTGCCCGACGCCTACGCGCGCCTGGCGGCGCTCCTCAGCGACGAGCCCGCGCCGCCCGGCTCCCGCTAGCTGGCTTCCGCTTCGCCGCCGCCGGCCGGCCATTGGGCGAGTCCACCCGGCCCTTCCCGCTCGCATGCCAGCGGGCGATCTCGTCGCAGGTGGTGAACCATACGCCCCGGAACTTCCGCATGTAGCCCACCAGGTCCTCCAGGAGCTGGATGCGGGAGGCGCGCCCGCTCACGAAGGGGTGGCAGGTGAGGATGAAGCAGCCGTTCTCCGCGTGCATGGCCGCGAACTCCTTGCTCCACATCTGGAGCACGCGGCCGGGATCGGCGATGGCGTTGGTGGAGCCGTAGACGTGGCGGAAGAGCGGCGCGTCGTCGAGCAGCCACTGGATGGGCAGCTCCACCAGCGGCCCGCTCTCGCTGGGCACCTCGTAGGGCACGTCGTTGCCCATGAGGGAGGAGTCGTAGAGAAAGCCGTGGCGCTTGAGGATGCCCGGCGTCCAGGTATTCACGTCCCAGGACGGCGAGCGATAACCCGCCGGCTTCACCCCCAGGCCGGACTCGAGGATCGCAAGCTGCTGGCGCATGATCTCCTCCTCTTGCGTCGCGTCGAGGAAGCTCACCGCCTCGTGCATGTTGCCGTGCGCGCCGATCTCGTGGCCGGCGTCGCGGATGCGGAGCGACGGCGCCCGATGGTTCTCCACCGTCCAGCCGGGGATGTAGAAGCTGGCCTTGAGCTTGAGCCGGTCCATCAGCCGCAGGATGCGGTCCACCCCCACCCGCGGGCCGAAGCGGCGCTCCTCGAGATCGCCCAGACTCCGCTTCGCCTTCTCGGGCTCGCGGAAGAGAAAGCCCGACTCGGCGTCGAAGTCGAAGGACAGGACCGCGGCGGACTGCTTGCCATCCGGCCACCGGTAGCGCATGGAGGTCTCCTTGTCAGGCGAGGCGGGGGTTCTTCCTTGCCCTCTCGTTCGCTGGCGAAGTAGTTCGCGGCGATGCGGGCGCCCTCGCGGGCGAAGGCCAGCGCGATGGCGCGGCCGAAGCCGCGGCTGGCGCCGGTGACGAGGGCGACGCGTCCCTCCAGGCGGCCGCCCGCCATCAGGCGCGCGCGCCCGGCCCGCTCTGCGCGAGCCAGAACTGCGCCAGGTCCGCCGGGGACGGCCACCACACGTCCTTCTTGCCGAGCATGCGCTGGATCAGCCGCTCCACCACCCGCATCCGCGAGGGGCGGCCCACGATCTGCGGATGGCCGAGCCAGTTGAAGAAGCCGCCCTCCGCGTACATGCCCTCGAACTCCTCCGACCAGATCTCCCAGACGTCTTCCTGGCTCCAGATGCCATGGCCCACCGGCGGCACCGAGCTGAACATGAAGAACGGCGCGTCGTTGTTGCACCAGGCGGTGGGGAACTCCACCAGCGGGCCATGGGGCGTGTCATGGCAATAGGGCAGGTCCGTATCCAGCGCATTGCTGTGATAGAGGAAGCCGTGCTGCTTGAGCAGCGCCATGGTGTGGGGGCTCGGATCGGCGGAGGGCGAGCGCGAGCCCAGGGGCTTGACCCCCAGGATCTTCCTGAAGATGTCGAGGCTCCTCACGAGGAGCTCTTCTTCCTCCTCGCGGCTCTTCATGAAGAACGGCTTCTCGTGGAGATAGCCGTGATGGCCCACCTCGTGCCCGCGGCGCACGATCTCCTCGCACAGAGCGGGATAGCGCTCCACGATCCAGCCCGGGATGAAGATGCACGTCTTGATCGCGTAGCGGTCCAGCACGTCGAGGATGCGCGGCATCCCGGTCTTGGGGCCGTAGGCGCCCATGGACATGTGCAGCGGACGGTCGGCCAGCGCGGCGTCGCGGTGGATCCACGGGCTCTCCCCGTCGAGGTCGAAGGTCATCATGATGGCGCAGCGCGCGCCGCCGGGCCATTTCACCGCTGATGCCATGCTCGGTCCTCCGAGGCGGGGGTGGGCAAGGGGCTCAGGGGCCCGAGAATAGACCACGGTCGTCACCTTGGCAACCGCGGTAGGGACGGCGTATGCTCGGAGGCGCGATGAACATCTTCAAGGCCCAGGCGGTGAAAGACCCCGAGGCGGTGACGCGGGCCATCCCCGTGATCGACTTCGGGCCCGCATTCCGGGGCGAGCCCGGCGGGCTGGAGGCGGTGGCCCGGCAGGTGCGGCGCGCCAGCGAGGAGATCGGGTTCTTCTACCTCGCCGGCCATGGCGTCCCGGACGCGGTGGTGGAGGCCGCCTTCGCCGCCTCGCGCGAGTTCCACGCGCTGCCCGACGCGGTGAAGGGCGCGCTCGCCATCAACGAGAACAATATCGGCTACCTCGCGCCGAACCAGAGCATCCAGGGCGCGTCCACCGTCCACAAGGCCACGCGGCCGAACTACAACGAGAGCTTCTTCATCAGCCACGACCGCGGGCCCGACCACCCCGCCATCGTGAACGGGGAGACGCTACGCGGGCGCAACCAGTGGCCGGAGGGCCATCCCGGGATGCGGGCGGCCATGGTCGCCTACTTCAAGACGCTGGAGCGCGTGGGCGAGCAGATGCTCCCCGTGCTCGCGCGCGCCCTGGACCTGCCCGCCGGATGGTTCGCGCCCTATTTCGCCGGCGAGGCGCACATCAACCTGCGCTTCCTGCACTATCCGCCGCAGGAGGTGGACGACGACGAGCAGTTCGGGCAGGGGCCGCACACCGACAATTCCTTCATCACCATCCTCGCTCGCACCGAGGTGCCGGGGCTGGCGGTGCGCCTGCCCAGCGGGGAGTGGCTGGCCCCGCCGCTGATCGAGGGAACCTTCCTGGTGAATCTGGGCAACATGATGAAGCGGTGGTCGAACGACCACTTCCTCTCCACGCCGCACGGCGTGCTCAACGACTCGGGGAAGGACCGCTACTCCATCGCCTTCTTCTACAGCCCCAGCGTGGACGCGACCATCGAGTGCGTGCCGAGCTGCACCGGCCCGGATGATCCGCCGCGCTATCCGCCCGCCGTCTATCGCGACCTCGTCCTGGCCTTCTACAACGCCAACTACTTCCACCGCCAGAACTACGCGGGGAAGACGAGCTAGCGCGCGAGCTCGTCCCAGGCCAGCCGCGCCATGCGGCCGATGACCTGGTTGGCGGCGGCGAAGCCGGGCATGCCGTCGGGCAGCGCGGCGGGCACGCCGTCGGTGTAGGCGGCGAGGATGAACAGCGGGCGGCTCTCCTGGTAGACGATGCCGGCATCCATGTAGCCGCGCGAGCCCGTCCCCGTCTTGTGCGCGATCTTGGTGCCCAGCGGCAGGAGCGAGGGCAGCCGGGCCTTGAGCTTCTGCCACGAGAGAATGTCCAGGCCCAGCCGGCAGAGCGCGGGGGTCGAGCCCAGTCGCGCCGCCGCCTTGGGGTCCTCGGCTCCCTGGAGCATCAGGTGCAGGAGCAGCCCCTGGTCGCGCGGGGTGGTGGAGGTGACCTGGTCGAGCCCGTGATCGGCCGGCAACCGCGGCGGGATGCCGAAGCGGTGGACGGTGCGGGTCATGCCCACCGACTCGCAGAAGCGCTGTATCTCCCCCAGCCCCACGAGGTCCACCACGGTGCCGGTGCAGGTGTTGTCGCTCACGATGATCATCATCACCAGCGCATCCCGGAACGTGATGGCGAAGCCGGGCGTCAGGTGCTGGAAAGTGCCGGAATCATTGTCTTGATAGCGGGAATCGATCGTCACCTTCTGGTCGAGGGCGAGCTTGCCGTCTTGGACGGCCTTGAGCGCCGCCATGAGGATGGAGATCTTGCGGGTGCTGGCCGAGGGGACCGGGGTGTCGCCCAGCCGATCCGCCCGCTCACCGCTGGTGAGGTCGTGAAGGTACCAGCTGGTCTGGAAGGGGAGGGCATCGCACAGCGCGTTCATCCGCTCGATCAGGGCTCTCATGGGAACTCTCCTTTCGGGGACGCCATTATAGCGGTAGAATGCCGCCGGCTCGATGGTCCGACCGGACCGGTCCAGGGAGCCCTCCAGAGGAGAGGGGCTGGGCTTTGCGTCGGAGTCGCAACGAGGCTACTTCACCGACCGACCCCAAGGAGGCGTCACCATGAGTGATACGCAAGCCGTTCCGGAATCCCCCCGCCGTCGATTCCTCAAGGGCGCCGCGGCCGCGGCCGCCGGCGTGGCCGCGCTCACCTTCCCCACCGTGGTGAAGGCGCAGGGCCCCATCAGCATGCGCTGGCAGAGCACCTGGCCGCAGAAGGACATCTTCCACGAGTACGCGCTCGACTTCGCCAAGAAGGTGAACGACATGACCGGCGGGGACCTCAAGATCGAGGTGCTGCCCGCGGGCGCGGTGGTGCCGGCCTTCGGACTCATCGACGCGGTGTCCAAGGGCACGCTCGACGGCGGCCACGGCGTGCTCGTGTATCACTACGGCAAGCAGACCGCGCTGGCGCTCTGGGGCTCGGGCCCCGGCTACGGCATGGACGCCAACATGCTGCTGTCCTGGCACAAGTACGGCGGCGGCAAGCAGCTCCTCCAGAAGCTCTACGCCTCCATCGGGGTCAACGTGGTGTCGTTCCCCTACGGCCCGATGGCGACCCAGCCCCTGGGCTGGTTCAAGAAGCCCATCACCAAGGCCGATGACTTCAAGGGCCTCAAGTTCCGGACGGTGGGCATCTCCATCGACGTGTTCCAGGGGCTGGGCGCGGCGGTGAACGCGCTCCCCGGCGCCGATATCGTGCCCGCCATGGATCGCGGCCTCCTCGACGCCGCCGAGTTCAACAATGCCACCTCGGACCGCATCCTCGGCTTCGCCGACGTCTCCAAGGTGTGCATGCTGCAGAGCTATCACCAGAACGCCGAGCAGCTCGAGATCACGTTCAACAAGACCAAGTTCGACGCCCTCCCCGACAAGATGAAGGCCATCATCGAAGGGGCGGTGGAGGCGGCCTCCGCCGACATGTCGTGGAAGGCCATCGACCGCTACTCGAAGGACTACATCGAGCTCCAGACCAAGGACAAGGTGCGCTTCTACAAGACGCCCGATTCCGTGCTGCAGAAGCAGCTCGAGGTCTACGATTCGGTCGTGGACAAGAAGTCGGCGGACAACCCGCTGTTCAAGGAAATCGTGGAGTCGCAGAAGGCGTTCGCGGCGCGCGCGGTCAAGTGGGACCTGGACACCAACGTGTCCCGCCGCATGGCCTACAACCACTACTTCGGACCCAAGAAGAGCTAGCGAGACGTGACTCCCGCCGTCCGGCGGGTCGGCCATCCGGCAAGCGCCGGGTGGCCGGCCCGGTGGCATCGCCCGTGAGCGCCATGCGGCTCATCCGGATCGCGGACACCATCAGCTACGCGTCCGGCAAGGCCTTCGCCTGGCTCATCATGGCCTTGACCTTCGTGGTCTCCATCGAGGTGTTCAAGCGGTACATCCTCAACGCGCCCACCGCCTGGATCTATGACCTCAACAGCATGCTGTACGGCACGCTGTTCATGATGTGCGGCGCCTATACGCTGGCCGCCGCCGGCCACGTGAGGGCGGACTTCGTCTACATCTACATGAAGCCGCGGGGCCAGGCGGCCCTGGATCTCGCCCTCTACCTCCTCTTCTTCATCCCCGGCATCCTGGGGCTCATCTACGCCGGCGCCGATTTCGCCGCGGATTCCTGGCGCATCGGCGAGCACTCCACCGTCACCGCGGAGGGGCCGCCGGTGTATCAGTTCAAGGCGGTGATCCCGCTCGCGGGCGCGCTGGTGATGCTGCAGGGCCTCGCGGAGATCCTGCGCTGCATCGCCTGCCTGCGCACCGGGGCCTGGCCGGCGCGGCTCGAGGACGTCGAGGAGATCGACGTGCTCGACACCCAGCTCGGGCACAGCCAGTACGTGGACGAGGAGTCGCGGATCGCCGTCATGGAAGGGGCCAAGGCCATTGACGACGCCGCCCGCCATCGCAGCGTGATGCCGGACGACGAGAAGAAGCCGTGAGCGATCCTTCCCTCGGGCTCGCCATGCTCTGCCTCATCGTGGTGGCCATCATGATGGGCTTCCCCACCGCCTTCACCCTCATGGGGCTGGGGATGATCTTCGGCTTCATCGCCTTCTGGAACCCCGGCCAGCACTGGTACGACAACCGTGCCTTCGACCTCATCGTGCAGCGGACCTACGGCGTGATGACCAATGACACGCTCTTATCCATCCCCCTCTTCGTCTTCATGGGCTACATCATGGAGCGCGCCGCGCTGGTGGATCGCATGTTCCACAGCGTGCAGCTCGCCTTCCGGCGCGTGCCGGCCTCGCTGGCGGTGACCACGCTCCTGGTCTGCGCCTTCTGGGGCATCGCCTCCGGCATCGTGGGCGCGGTGGTGGTGCTCATGGGCGTCATCGCCATGCGCCCCATGCTCAACGCGGGCTATGACGTGCGGCTGGCGGCGGGGGCCATCACCGCGGGCGGTACGCTGGGGATCCTCATTCCGCCGTCGGTGATGCTCATCGTCTACGCGGCGGTGGCGGGCCAGTCCATCGTGAAGCTCTACGCGGCGGCCATGCTGCCGGGCTTCTTCCTCACCTTCCTCTACCTCGTCTACATCCTGGGCTGGGCGATCATCAATCCAAAGATCGCGCCCAAGCTCCCGCCGGACCAGTACCGCGTGGAGGTGCCCGAGTACCTGCGGGCCCTGGAGCGCGGGCCCTCGCGCACCGTGGTGCCGGGGCTTCTCGGCGCTCTCTTCCGGCCCACGCTGGCGCGCCGCGTGGGCTATCGCGAGCTGGCGCGCAGCGTGGGGGCGGTGTCGGTGCCTCTCATGCTGACGGTGGGCACCTTCGCCGCCGCCTGGTGGTACGTGGTCGTCTACAACGCGCCCGACGTGGTTGCCGCGCCCGCGCCGCCGCGCGCCGACGCGCTGGGGAGCGCGGCCAAGGCGCTGAGGCCGGCGCCGACGGCGCCCATCGCCGCTCCGGCCACCGCGCCCGCGGCGGAAGAGAAGCCGCAGGAGCTGGGCGCGGCGAGTGACGCCCCCGGCGAATCGGAGAAGCCCCAGGAGCTCGGCGCGGCCGGCGAATCCGAAGCCGGGGCCGCGCGGGCCAAGACCGAAGGTCCGCCGGAGGAGATGACCTCCCTCCGCTCGGCCACCGCGACCTCCACCGCGGGGAAGATCCCCGCGCACTTCTACGGCTGGTACTGGGGGCTGGCCGCCGCTTTCGGCCTGGTGCTCCTGTAT
>DASRWT010000002.1:0-9100 GCA_035654455.1 Candidatus Nitrosocosmicus sp.
AGCTGCACGAGCTGGCGCCGGCAGAAAGGTCAGTGCAGGCCGCGGAACAGACCCACCAGGACCGGACTGCGGCCGCGGTAGTCGTCGAGCGAGACCTGGCCCTCTCGATTGACCGCGGGCAGCGTGAAGTGGGGGGCGGGATCTCCGGGGCGCAGGGGGGCGGACGTCATGACGAGCATCTCCTCTTTCTCGAGTCAGTCACGGAACGGCAGGACCACCAGCGCGTCGGGCTCGAGTCCGGCGCGCTCGTACACCGTGGATTCATGTTCACTCAATTTCCGGCCAGCGCCGCCAGCACGCGGGCAGGCCGGAAGGGGACGGTGCGCAGGCGGACGCCGGTGGCGTCGAACACCGCATTGCCGAGCGCGGCCGGCACCGGCGCGGAGGCGGCCTCGCCCGCGCCCAGGGGCGCCTCGCTGAGGCGCTGGATCACCTCGATCTCGAGCTGCGGCACCTCGGGGAAGGTCAGGATCGGGTAGCTCGTCCAGTCCACCGACGTCACGCGCTGCCGGTCGAAGACCACGTCCTCGTGCAGCGTCCGGCTCAAGGTCTGGAGGATATTGCCCTCCACCTGGCTCCGCACATTGTCGGGATTGATGACCAGGCCGCAGTCCTGGGCGCAGACGACCCGCGTCACGCGGATGCGGCCGGTGGCGCGCTCCACCTCGACGTCCATCCCCATCGCGACGATGGTCTCGTCGTGCTTGTAGTGCACATAGGCAAGTCCCCGTCCCGTCAGCACCGCCGCGGTGGGATCGACGGGCCCCGGCGAGGGCCGCGGCCGCCAGCCCATGCGCCCCGCCACCGCCCGCAGCACCTCGAGCCCCCGCGGATTCGCCAGATGCTTCAGCCGGAACTCGAGCGGATCGACGCGGGCCAGCGACGCGATCTCGTCGGTGAAGGACTCCACCGCGAAGGTATTGGCGATCTTGCCGGGCGCGCGGATGGCGGACGTGCGGAGGGGCGCGTCCGCGATCCAGTGCACCGTCGCGTGCATGTTGGCAAAGGCGTAAGGCGGATCGACGTTCTGGTGGATGAGGCCCGTGGACCGGCCCTGCGGCTGCGCGAGCTTCGCCGCGTCCGGCGCGAGCAGCGGCACCCCCGGGAGGTTCGCCGTCGCCACCGGCAGCCAGGCGCGCGTCTCCCAGGCCGCCACCACGCCCCCGTCGTCCACGGCGGCGCGGAGCTCGAGGAGCTGCGGCGGACCCTTCGGATCCCAGCCATGCTCGTCCTCGCGCGACCATTGCACCCGCACCGGGCGGCCCAGCGCCCGGGAGAGGAGCATGGCCTCGCAGGCCGCATCCTCGCTGCCCGCCTGGCCGTAGGTGCCCGCCCCGTCCATGAAGACCACGCGCACGCGCTCGCGCGGCAGCCCGAGAATCCGCGCGAACACCGCCTGATACTGATGCGGCCCCTGAGTGGAGCTCCAGATGGTAGCGCTGTCCGCGCGCACGTCGGCGACGCCGCAGGAGGGCCCCATGGTGCCGTGCGTCTGCACGGGCCAGCGGTATGTGGCCGCGAGCATCCGCGCCCCGGCGGCGGGGGCGGTGAGCGCGGACAGGTCGCCCTTCTTCGCCACCACCTGGTCGCGCACCGGCGCGCTCGCGCGCATGGTGTCGTGGAGCGTGGCGTGATCGGGCAGCGGCGTGCCGCCCGTCCACTCGGTCTTGAGCGCGCGCGCCCCCCGCACCGCGTCCCACTCGCGCTCGGCCACCACCGCCACCAGGCTCTCGATCCGCGCCACCCGCGCGCCGGGAATGCCCGCGATCGAGCTCTCGTCGATCGTGCGCAGGGTGGCCCCCACGGCGGGCGGATGAATGACCCGCGCGTGCAGCATGCCCGCCGGCTTCACGTCGGTGACATAGGTGTGGCGGCCGGTGACCTTGGCGGGAATGTCCGGCCGGGGCAGCGACTGGCCGATATAGCGGAAGGCGCGCGGGTCCTTGAGCGGCGCCTTGGGATCCACCGCCAGCCCCAGCGCCTGGTCGCCGATCAGATCTCCGAAGCTCACCGAGGCGCCTCCGCCCTTCACGCGGACGCCGCCGTTCGCCGCCTCGAGATCGCCCACGGGACGTCCCAGCCGCGGCGCCGCGAGCCCCAGCAGCGCCACCCGGGCGGTGGCCGCCACCTGGCGGAGCTGCATGCCGCCGCGCGCAATGCCGTAACTGCCGGCGGTGCGCGCCTGATCGGGCGTGAGCGCGGTGTCGCCCTCGATGAGGGCGATCCGATCGGGCGCGACGTCGAGCTCCTCCGCGACCATCTGGCGCAGCGCGATGCGGCCGCCGGTGCCGATGTCCACCTTGCCCGTGAAGACCGTCAAGGTCCCGTCGCGATGAATGGCCAGGAAGGAGTCCACCTGATCCAGGGCGAGAGGCTTGCCGAGAAAGCGATCGGCATCGGGAATGGTCTGCGCCGCGGCCGGCAGCGGCCGCCCGCCGAAGGTCAGCCCCACCACGAGGACGCCGCCGGCCTTGAGCCCCACCCCGATCGCCTCGCGGCGGGTGAGCTTTCGCGCCGCCATCAGGCCCTCCCCCCGGGAGCCGCCACGCGCATGATGGCGCGCAGCACGCGCGCATGGCTGCCGCAGCGGCAGAGGTTGCCGGCCAGGGCCTGACGCACGTCGGCCTCGCTGGGCTTCGGATTGCGATCGAGCAAGGCGCGCGCGGTCATCACGATGCCCGCCGTGCAGTAGCCGCACTGCGCCGACTGCTCCCTGATGAAGGACGCCTGGAGCGGGTCGGGGCGCTCGGGGGTGCCGAGCCCCTCGATGGTGGTCACCGCGCGGCCCTGGACGCTCGCGGCGGGAACGACGCAGGACCGCACCGCGGCGCCGTCCACGTGCACGGTGCACGCCCCGCACTGGCCCAGGCCGCAGCCGAAGTGGGCGCCGGTGAGACTCAGGTCGTTTCGCAGGATGTAGAGCAGCGGCGTGTCGGGATCGTCGAGCTGGACGGTGCGCGCACTGCCGTTCACGCGGAGCTGGAGGGTCGTCATGGCCCCGAGACTGCGATGGACGCGGCGCGGAGTCAAGATCCTCCCGGCGCCGGTTGGCTGCAGAAAGCCGTGCAGCGGGCGGCGCACGGCCACATACTGACGGGAACGTCATGACCGCCGTCAGCGTGAGCACCTGCATCGTGGGCGGGGGGCCCGCCGGGCTGATGCTCGGCCTCCTCCTGGCCAAGCGGGGCGCCAGCGTCCTCGTGCTGGAAGGGCACGAGGACTTCGAGCGCGAGTTCCGCGGCGAGGTGCTGCAGCCGAGCACCGCGCATCTCCTCGACGAGCTCGGGCTGCTCGAGTACATCCTCGCGCAGCCCCACTCGCTGCTCGAGTCGGGCAAGATCCGCCTCTACGGCAAGGAGGTCGGCGAGTTCGCCTTCAAGAAGATCGCGCCCCGCTATCCCTATGCCATCTGGATGCCCCAGCCCATCTTTCTCGACGCGCTGCTGCGCAAGGCCACGCCGTTCCCGTCCTTCCAGTGCTGGATGGGGGCCAAGGTGACCAAGCTCCTCGAGGAAGACGGGCGCGTGGTGGGCGTGAGCGGGCTCCGGCATGGCCGGGAGCCCTTCGAGGTGCGGGCGGACGTGGTGGTGGGCGCGGACGGCCGCCATTCGCAGGTCGCCCAGCTGGGCGGGTTCACGTCCGAATACGAGCACCACGACTTCGACGTGATCTGGTTCACCATCGAGCAGCCGCCGGGCTGGTCCAGCACCTTCTACGTCTCGCTGGGCGAGCTCCGGGGCCTGATGCTGCCCAAGTACCCGCATCACATCCAGGCCGGCCTCATCCTGCCCACCGGCGAGTGGCGGCAGTGGCGCAAGGAGGGCGTGGCGGCGGTGGCGGCGCGCGTGCGGCGCTTCGACTCCATCTTCAATAACTTCGCCGACTCGCTGAAGGACTTCACCCCGTTCTTCCCGCTGGACGGGACCATCCGACTCATGCGGGAGTGGGCGCGCGACGGTTTGCTCCTCATCGGCGATGCCGCCCATACCATGAGCCCCGCCGGCGCCATCGGCGTCAACGTGGCCATCGCCACCGCGGCGGTGGCGGCCCAGGAGATCTTCCCGCGGCTGGGAGGGGGAACCATCCCGGGCGAGGCGCTCCAGAAGGTCCAGCGGCTGCGGGAGGACGACGTCCGCACCCTGCACCGGCTCCAGCTCGGCGCCCAGAGCGTGCTCCTCAGCCAGGGCAGCGACAACCCGTTCAAGAAGTGGCTGATATCGAGCGCGCTGCCGCTCTTCCTGCGCTCCCCTCTCCTGCCCGTGGTCCAGCGGCGCATCTTCTTCGGCGCGCCCCTGCCGCCGCTGGATCCGGCCTTCTCGTTCCGGGAGGCATCCGGCGCGGCCTCGACCTGACGCCGGCGCTGTAGTAAAGATGTGGGGCCATGCCGGGCGCGCTCGCCGGGATCCGGGTCGTCGATCTCACCAACAATCAAGCGGGGCCGTCCTGCGGTCAGATCCTGGCCTGGCTGGGCGCCGACGTGGTCAAGGTCGAGGAGCCGGGCAAGGGCGACGTCGCGCGGTACAGTCAGAAGGACCGGCCGGACGCGGACGCCCTCTTCTTCCTCGCCTTCAATGCCAACAAGCGGAGCCTGACACTCAATCTCAAGCACGCCGGTGGCGCCGAGGTCTTCCGCGCGCTGCTCAAGACGGCCGATGTCCTGCTGGAGAACTTCGGCCCCGGCGTCATCGAGCGCCTCGGGTTCGGCTATCCCGCCGTTCACACGCTGAATCCCCGGCTGGTCTACGCGAGCATCAAGGGCTTCGGCTCCTACGGGCCCTACCGCGACTACAAGAGCTATGAGCCCATCGCCCAGGCCATGGGCGGCGCGATGAGCGTGACCGGCTCGCCGGACGGCCCCCCCACCTATGTCTGGCCGTCCATCGGAGATTCCGGCACCGGCATGCACTGCGTGATCGGCATCCTCGCCGCCCTCGTGCAGCGCCACGCCACGGGGGAGGGCCAGCAGGTCGAGGTGTCCATGCAGGACGCGGTGGTCAACCTGATGCGCGTCAGCCTGCGGGACCATCAGCGGTACGGGCGGACCATGGGGCGAACCGGGAATCAGCTCGGGGCGGGCGTGCCCGGCACCACGTATCGCTGCCGCCCCGGTGGGCCCAACGACTACGTCTTCATCTTCGTGCAGCAGCAGATGTGGCACCCCCTGCTGCGCGCCATCGAGCGCGAGGACCTCATCGGGGACGCGCGCTACGAGACACCGGAGGCCCGCTGGCAGCGCCGCGCCGACGTGGACGCGCTGGTGGAGGCGTGGACCATCACGCGCGACAAGCATGACGTCATGAAGATCCTGGCCGGCGCCGGCGTGCCCTGCGGGGCGTGTCTGGACACCGGCGAGGTGCTGGCCGATCCGCACCTCCTCGCCCGGGACATGATCGTGGAGGTGGAGCACCCCGTGCGAGGGCGCTACCTGACCGTGGGCAACCCCATCAAGCTATCCGCCTCGCCGACGACGATCGGGCCCTCACCGCTGCTGGGTGAGCATCGGGAAGAGATTCTCAAGGAGCTCGGCTATACCGACGCGCAGATCCAGGCGCTCGCGTCGGAGGGGGCGATCTAGCGGAGCGGCCGTCACGGCGCCGCGGGCCGGTGGGCCAGCAGCTGGCTCCATCCGGCGTACCCGAGCTCGCGTAGCTTGCGGTGCGCGACGGCGGGACCGCCTCGCGCCGCGCCCATCTCCTCGTGGATGGCTTCCAGCAGCGCCTCGAGGTACGGGCTGCCGCGCGCGGCGATGCGCTCGAGGGAGGGGAGCACCTCGGCCAGGTCCTGCCAGCGCCCCAGCATCGTGAGCACCACGGCTTCCATCCGGTGAAAGAACCAGAAGGGGGTCTCGCCCTGCTCACGGATCTGTCGGCGGAGCCGGGCCACCTCGGCTCGCGCGCCCACCGTCCCGTACGCCAGCAGCAGCACGCTCTCGCGCTCGAGCGGCTCCGCCTGCAACGGTAGCTCGGCCCGGGACAGGAGTGCCCGGGCCTCCGCCGGCTTCCCCTCGAGCGCGTGCGCGACCACCGCGAAGGCGCGCGCCGTCGTGACCGCGTAGCAGAAGGAGGTGCTCGAGTGCGTCGCCACCAGCTGTTCCGTGTCGGCGGCGACTTCACGCAGGGCGCGCCAGTCGCCCCGGGCCAGCAGCACGTGGCACTGCTCCCGATAGCTGTGCGTCCTGAGATGCGGGCCGCGGGAGGCGTTCGCGGCCAGGAGCCGCTCCGCGAGGCGCTCGGCTTCTTCGAGTCGACCGGTGTGGAGCGCCAGGATGCCGCGAAACTCCAGCTTCCGATCCACCGGGACGCTCGCCGGATCCAGCGCGTCGAGCCGCTCGTAAAGGCGCGCGGCCATCGCAAACTCGCCGACCCGGTTCTGCAAGATGGCTGCGTGCTCGAGGCATGACGCGAGGGGAGCCGGATCGCTGAGTCCCTCCGAGATGCGCAGGGCCTCGACGAGCTGGGCCGGGTCGTGGGACCGATAGGCGTCGAGGGCCAGAAGGCGGGCCAGCGAGGCGTCGTCGCGGGCGCGGCCGGCCACGTCCTTCCCCTCCTGGAGCAGCGCCTCGATGGCGCCGGCGGCCGGCGCCTGCCGGAACATGCCCGACGTGTAGACGGGCAGCTCCAGGGCGCTCGGATAGAGGTCCGCAGGCGGATCGGTCCCAGCGTCCCGGTGAATCTCCCGAGCCCGCATGTAGTGGGCCCACGCCTCGTCCGCCTCGCCGCCCGCCGCGCACGCAGCCGCAATCGCCTGCTCGACGCGCGCCGTGTCCGGAGGGCCGCTCGCGAACCGGAGAGCCCGGCGGCACGTGTCGATTGCGCGAGCATAGGCGGCCCGATCGACGTACCGCCCACCCGCGACCAGATGCGCATGGAGGGCAGCCTGCCGGAGCCCCGGGAGGTCCCCGCTGCCCTCCCACACCCAGTCGGCGTCCGCCAACCCCACGGCTTCCCAGAGATGGTGGGCGAGGATCTCGACGTCCTCCGGCCGCACCCCCTCCCGCGCATAGCGGGCGTGCAGCTGCATCCGATTCGCCGCCGTCAAGCGCCCGTACGCCACGTCACGGACGAGCGCGTGATGGAAGCGATATCCCGCGGCCGCGGGCTGGAGGTAGAGCAGTTCGGCGAGTCGCTCCAGCGCGCCGGCGACCTCCGCCGGATCGCGGCCCGAGAGCAGCGCCACGTCTCGAGCCGTGAACGTCTCGCCGACGATCGCGGCGCACTGGAGCAGCTCGCGATCCCGCGCCGGCAGCTCTTCCAGGCGGGCACCGATCACGCCGTTGAGCGTGAGCGGGACGTGGCGCTCGATACCCAGCGAGCGCGCGCGGGCCAGCTCGATGACGAACAGGGGGTTGCCCTCCGCCCGCTCGATGCCTGGGGCGTCGGCACTGCCGGCGTGGCGCGCAAGGGTCCGGGCCGCTCCCTCGTCCAGCGCGTCCAGCGTGAGGAAGAACCGGTCGCCGCCCGGGCGCAACCCCCCCTGCGCCGACAGCTCGGGGCGTGCGGTTGCCAGCACGAGGACGGGCATCTCCGCGCTCAGCGTCAGGCGATCGAGCAGCTGGACGACCTCGCCGTCCGCCCAGTGCAGGTCGTCGATCCACATGAGGACGGGTCCCGCGCGGGCGAGCACCCCGAGGTAGCGGCGCCAGCCGTTGACGATCTCGTCCTGGCGCTGACCCGCCGGAAGTCCCGTCAGCTCCCGGCTGACGATGAGACCGGCGCTGTGTCCGAGGACCGTCGCCACCCGATGGCGTTCCGTGGCGTCCGGAAGGAGCCCCGCCAGGCCCGCGGTCAGGTCCTCCATCGACATCGCGGTGTTCTCGGTCGCCAGCAGCTGTCGCAACGGGCTGGCCGCCTCGGGCTCACCGGCCGGCCGGCACCTCGCCTTGACCAACCGCGGCCCCGCGCCGAGACCGGCGACGAACTCCTCGACGAGGCGGGTCTTCCCCTGGCCGGGGGGACCGGACACCAGGGCGAGGACGCCTCGACCCGATCGGGCGCGCGCGTACGCCAGCCGGAGGAGACCGAGCTCGGGCTCGCGCCCCACGAACGGCACGCGACCCCCGGCGCGGGACCGCACAAGGGCGACCAGCCGCCACGCGGGCAGTCGTCCCAGCCCCTTGAGATCGACCTCCCCCAGCCCGATGAACTCGGCCACCTCCGCGTTCGCCTCGCGACACGTCGGGCCCACGGCGACCTGTCCGGGCTCCGCGACCTGCTGCAGGCGGGCGGCAACGTTCACGCACGCCCCGATGCTCATCTGCTGGCGCTCGGTCTCCGTCGCCGCGAGGTCGATGATGGCCTCCCCGGTCTCCACGCCGACGCGCACCTCGAGGGGAACGGACGCGAGGGGGCGAGCAGCCGCCCACCGGACGCAGGCGTCCGCGGCCCGGAGGGCGCGCTGGGGGTCATCGGGATGGGTGGCGGGCACGCCGAACAGGGCGTGGATGGCGTCGCCGATGTACTTCTCGACCGTCCCGCCTTCGGCCACGATGAGCGCTGCGAGCTCCGCGAAGGCCCGGTCGAGGGCCCGCTTCACTCGCTCCGGACCGAGCTCCTGTGTGAGCGCCGCAGAGCCAACGACGTCGACGAACAGCGCGGTGACAACCCGCCGCTCGAGCCGCTGCTCGCGCATGCGCCCCTACTCCGTCTCAGGCGTAGACGTCCTCGTCCACCTGCCGCGCGTCCGGGTACGACGCCGCCAGCGCAAACTGCACGCCGTTCTCGATCTCCGTCCTCACATCCGTCTGGATGCGGTCGAAGACTTCCTGCTCGGCCAGCCGCTGCCCCATGAGCCGGGAGGACAGGGTCAGGAGCGGATCGCGGCCGGTCATCCACTCCTTCTCTTCCTCGCGCGTACGGTACTCCCGGTTGACGTCGCCCACGTGGTGCCCGTAGTAGCGGTAGGTCTTGCACTCGAGGAAGGCTGGCCCTTCGCCGCGCCGGCCGCGCTCGACCAGGCGCTTCATGGTGGCGTGAACCGCCTGGACGTCCTGGCCGTCCACCGACTCCGCCTGGATGCCGAAGGCGCGGGCGCGCGCCAGGATCTCGCCCGCGATCGTCTCGCTGCCGGGCGTGTACTCGCCGTAGAGATTGTTCTCGCACAC
>DASRWT010000003.1:0-39621 GCA_035654455.1 Candidatus Nitrosocosmicus sp.
GACGACGTGAAATCCCAGGTGGGCGCCACCATCGTGCATCGCGTGCTGGCCCGGCTCTTCATGGACCGCGGGGTCCGGCTGGACCGGACCAGTCAGCTCAACGTGGGCGGCAACACCGACTTCTACAACATGCTCGAGCGCTCGCGGCTGGAGTCGAAGAAGATCTCCAAGACCGACGCGGTGCGCTCCCAGCTCGCATACGACCTCCCGGACGAGTCCATCCACATCGGGCCCAGCGACTACGTCCCGTGGCTGGCCGATCGCAAGTGGGCCCATATCCGGCTGGAAGGGCGCGGCTTCGGGGAGCAGCCCATCAATATCGAGCTGAAGCTGGAGGTGTGGGACTCGCCCAATTCGGCCGGGGTGGTCATCGACGCCATTCGCTGCTGCAAGATGGCCATGGACCGCGGTCTCAAGGGCGCCCTCCTCGCCCCCTCCGCCTATCTCATGAAGTCTCCGCCCGAGCAGTGGACGGACGACGAGGCGCACGAGCGCCTCGCCCGCTTCATCGCCGCCGCCGAGTAGCTTCGCCTCAGACCGACCCGATCGTCCGCGCTCGATGATCGCCATATCACGAACCGGCCGACTGCTACGCCGCCTCGTAAGGGTGTCCTGCCGGCGCCCGCTGGTGACGGTGATCCTCGCCCTCGTCCTCGCCGTCGCCGGCCTCGTGGTCACCGTGCAGCACATGGGCTTCAAGACCTCCGGGCGCGACGTGTTGCCCCAGGACGCCGGCTACGTGAAGAAGTACGTGGAATTCGCGCGCGACTTCGGCGAGCTCGAGGACATCGTGGTGGTGGTGGAGGCGCCCACCCTCGAGGCGGCCAAGGCGTACGCGAGCCGCCTCGTCCAGGAGCTCCGGGCCTCGCCGGTGAAGTTCCCGCGCCTGTCGTACCGCATCGACCCCAAGCGCTTCGAGGGCCGACAGCTCCTGTATCTCTCCACCGAGAAGCTCCGGGAGATCCGCGACAAGATCTTCGACCATCAGGAGTTCATGGAGGGCTTCGCCAACGACCCGAGCCTGGCCCGCCTCCTGGAGGGAGTGAACCTCCAGTTCGCCCAGTCCTTCATGAACAACGTGTTCGACCTCGGGATCGGCGACGAGGGGCCCGCCGACACGCGCTTCCTCCGCGTACTCCTGGAGCAGATCGACCAGCGCCTGGATCGCCCGACCCCGTACCACTCCCCCTGGGCCAACCTCTTCTCCTTCGGCCGGGAATCGGATCCCGACGCCGGCTACTTCCTCTCCGACGACAAGAGCCTCCTCTTCGTGCTGGTGGAAACGCCCAAGGGCGACAAGTCGAGCTTCGCCGGCGACGCGAAGGCGATCGAGGTCATCCGGGAGGCGGTGACCCACCTGCGCGCGGTGTTCCCCAGCGTCCAGGCCGGCGTCACCGGGGCGCCGGTGCTCTCCAACGACGAGATGTCGGCCGCGTTCCAGGACAGTCAGGTGGCCACCGTGCTCTCGTTCGTCCTCACCCTGGCCATCATGTGGCTGGCCTACTGGCGGCTGGGCAAGCCCGTCCTCATGCTCATCGTGCTCGCGGTGAGCATCGCGTGGTCGCTGGGGGTCATCACCCTCACCCTGGGGCACCTCACCATCTTCTCGGTGATGTTCATCTCCATCGTGGTCGGCATCGGCATCGACTACGGGATCTACTTCCTCTTTCGCTACGAGGAGGAGCTCTTCCTCGGCCGCCGCCTTCGCGAGGCCATCGAGATCACCGCCGCCCGCACCGGCCCCGGCATGCTGCTGGGCGCGCTCACCGCGGGCGGCACCTTCTTCGTGCTCATGCTCACGGAGTTTCGCGGCATCAAGGAGCTGGGATACATCGCGGGACTGTCCATCATGCTCGCGTGGCTCGCCATGATGACGGTGTTCCCCGCGGTGCTGGTGCTGGTGGACCGGCGCCACGCCCATCGGCCGCGAGACCACAAGCCGCGCGCCCACGAGCTGGAGCGGATCCGGGTTCCGCTCCTGGAAAGCGTCACGCGCTATCCGGTGGCGGTGCTCACCGTCGCCGGCGTCGTCACCGCCGCCTCCCTGTGGGCGGTCCCGTCGGTCGCCTTTGACTACAACCTGCTGAACCTCCAGGCCAAGGGCACGGAGTCGGTGACGTGGGAAAAGCGCATCCTCGCCACCACCGGCCGCTCCGGCTTCAACGGCCTCGCCTCCGCCGCCAGCCTCGAGGAGCTGCGCCGGCTGCAGACGGAGCTCGAGAAGCTCCCCACCGTGTCCGAGGTGGATTCGGTGCTGCGGCTGATCCCCGAGGAGCAGCCGGAGAAGGTGGCCATCATCCGGAGCTTCGCGCCGCTGGTGGCGCCGGTCAAGATCGGACGCTCGAGTCCGGTGGACCTCGAGCACCTCACCCGGGTGGTGCGCGACCTCAAGCGCCGCTTCGACGTGGCGGCGGCGGAGGGCGGCGCCAAGCTGCCGCCCGAGATCCGGAAGCTCCGGGACATGAGCGGGGCCCTCATCGCGCGCCTGGAGAAGATCGACCGCGAGGTGGCCGAGCCGGCCCTCACTCACCTGCAGGCGCAGCTCTACCGGGACTTCGTGGACAAGTTCTACTCGCTCCAGCGGAACCTCCAGCCGAAGCCCATCACGCTGTCGGACGTCCCCGACGAGCTTCGCCGCAAGTTCATCGGCGCCAGCGGGCACTTCCTGCTGCAGATCCACCCCAAGGTCGACATCTGGGAGCGGGAGGGCGCGGAGCGCTTCGTGCGGGACCTGCGCACGGTGGTCCCCGACGTCACCGGCGCCCCCGTCATCACCTACGAGGCCATCCGCCTCATGGAGCGCGCCTACCTCCAGGGCACCGCCTACGCCTTCGTCCTCGTGTCCCTCCTGATCTTCCTCATGCTCCGCCGCTTCCGCGAGACCGGCCTCGCGCTCCTGCCCCTCGTGATCGGGCTCCTGTGGACCTTCGGCCTCATGTGGGTGTTCGGCCTCAAGTTCACCCTCGCCAATGTCTGGGGCCTGCCGCTCATCATCGGCACCGCGGCGGAGTTCGGCCTCAACGTCGTCATGAGCCACCTGGAGGGACGCGAGCATGGCGGTCCCCTCGTGCAGCGGAGCGCGGTGATGGGCGTGTCCCTCAATGCCTTCACCACCATCGTGGGATTCGGCAGCATGATGGTGTCGCGCCACCAGGGCATCCTCGGGCTGGGGCTGCTCCTGACCATCGGGACCGCGTGCGCGCTGGTGGCCTCGCTGCTGGTGCTGCCGGTGGTGCTGCGGCTGATATCGAAGCCGGCCCCCGTGCGCGCGCCCGCGCCCAGGCCCGCCGAGCGGACGTCCGCAGCCTAGCCGGGGGCGGCGCCGCCTAGAACGCGTCGGGAGCGGCGGCGATCGCCTCCAGGTCGGCGCGCGTGTAGCTCCCCAGGCTGCGAAAATCGAGGTCGGTGTAGTTCCGGATCCATCGCTTGGCGATCTTCTCCGCCTTGCGATAGCGGGTCTCCGCGGCGGCGAAGCCGGCGCGGCCGCGATCGTCCTTCGCGGTGGCGGAGAGCAGCGCGAGAATGTCGTCGGTCTCCTCGCGGAGCAGGCGGCTCACGAGCGCGAAGTCGTGCACGGTCTTGCCGTCCTGGCTGTCCCGCGCGGCATGGCGGATCCGCTGGGCGATCTGAGCCACCGACATGCGGCCGGTGGCGAGGTCCTCCATGAGGGCGGGGTGAATGCCGGGCTTCCCGGCCAGGCTGTCGATGCCCTTGGCGCCGCGGCCGTTGAGCCAGCCCTCGAGGTATTCGACCACCATCCTGGCATTCCGGCGCGTGCCCTCCACCGTGATCGGCCCCGCCGGCACCTCGATGCGCACCGGGTAGCGGTCGGGATCGGCCATCTCGGCCGTCGGCTTCCAGCCCGAGGCGATGAGCCGCTTGAAGGGCTCGCCGGCCGCCTGCATGTGGAAGATGTGGGCCACCCAGGCGCGGATGAAGCCCTGCTGCGCTTCCCACTCCTTGTCGGCCCGGATCGCCGCCGCCGCCGCCTTGTTCACCTCGGGATCCTGGCTCGGCAGCGCGGTGGCCATCCCGCCGATGGGCACCGCGCCCCGCTTGAGACAGATGGCCACCAGCCGGCGGAAGATATTGGCGATGAAGGGCGTGGACTTCACGTCCACCCCGAAGCGGTCCGGCCACACCTGCTTGGGATCGGCCATGATGAACTCGAAGATGCTCGCCTTGAGATCCCAGCGCGCGGCATTGAGCCCGCCCGCATAGGGGCCGAGCGCCCACAGCATCTCTTCCATCTGGTATACCGCCGGGAGCGACTCCACCAGCGGCACTGCGCTGATCACCGCGTCCTTGAGGAAGGGCAGCAGGGTCCGGCTCCGGTCGAAGAGGTCGCGGTACCACACGCACTCCTGGGCGGACTCCAGCTTCGGCAGGTAGAAGAAGATCCCTTGCCCCCGCCCCGCCTGCGCGCGTCCCGCATAGAAGAAGGTCAGCGCGGTGCCGAGGATGGCGGCGGGGATGGGCGCGCCGTCCACCGTGAAGTCGGGCTCGTCGAGCTGGAGCCCTCGCTCCCGATGCATGAAGAACGGCAGCTCGCCGGCGGCGATCCGGTACTCGCGCCCGCGCTCGCGATCGCTGAAGGCCAGCTCGCGGTTCACGGCGGCAAGCCGATTGTGCGCGGCGCGCACGGTGTCCACCAGCCGGTGTCCGGCGGAGTCCTCGTCGTCGTCGAGGTCACCCTCCGCCCGCTCGCCCTCGGGACCCGGATTCAAGGCATTGATGAACATGCTGGTGATGGAGCAGGGCCCCGAGATCTCGATGCCGGGCTTGCGCAGCTCGGCCGGCACTGGCGGCACCTTCCACGCGCCCGTGGTCGCCTCGCTGGCCGGCAAGGGCCCCGGCGGTACCCCCTGCTGGAGCGCGCGCGCGAGCACCTCGGCGCGCTTGGCCATGAGCGCGCGCACCCGCGGGGTGAACTCGTCGTGGAGCCGGACCACGTATTCCACGAAGTCTGGGGTGAAGAGCGTATCGGCGCCCTCCACGGCGGTCCAGCGGGCGCGCCCGGCGGCCGGGCGTGACGGGGCGGCGGATGCGGACATCGGGGTCTCCTTGCCGAACGGGTTGGGCGGTTACCGGGCGCGACGCCCGCGACCCTGGAACAGGCTCTTGATGCCGAAGTAGGCGAAGGCGTCCTTGAGATTCGAGAACGCGCGCTTCAGCCGCCCCATCTCCTGGCTGGTGACGTATTCCAGCGTCAGCACCACCCGCCGGTCCCCCGCCTGGGAAGGGCTCACCCCGTGATAGACCTTGTCGCCGTTGAAGATCACCATGGCGCCGGGAGTGGTGGCCACCGCGAGATCGCGCGGGGCGCGGCCGGGCTGGCGCGTGTGCAGGCGGCACAGCAGCCGGCTGGACGAGTCCTGGACCAGGCCCACGAGGACGGTGTAGCGGGCGCCCTTGTAGTAGGAGGTGTCGTAGTGATGCCCCATGTGATCGCCCGCCTCGGTGTAGAAGTACAGGGCGCAGGCGTGGGGATCCTCGTCGGGGCACAGCTTGAGGTCGGCGCGAACCAGCCGGGAGAGGAACTGCCGGAAGGCGTCGGAGCGGTAGAACGCGAGGAGCGCGGGCCCCTCCTCCGCGATGGCGAAGTGGCTGACGCTCCCGCCCTTCTTGTGGCGCGGGATATAGTTCCGGTTCAGCCCCGGCTCGAGCCGGCGCACGTCCTCGAGGAGCCGCTCCACCACCGCGGGCGGGAGGAACTCCGGCACGAAGAGGAACTCGTCCTGATCCCAGTACTCGCGCTGGAGACGGCTCTCGTCCAGCGCTCGCACCGCGGCCGCGATGGCGTCGGGCACGGACAGCGGCACCGCGGGCGCGCGGGGAGGAGCGTCAGGCGACACGGCGGGTCACCATCGCCCACATCGCGAAAGAGGATCGTGCGGACGCACGGACGGCGCGGGAGTAATCATTGACGATCAAGGGTAACACGGGTTGTAATCCCCGGTGATGCGCCAGCGCGTGAAGCGGCTCCTCCCGTTCCGGACGCGAGAAGCCCAGCGGCTCGCCCTCCTCTTCGGCGTGGTCTACTTCTCCCAGGGAATGTGGTATCTCCCCAATCAGGTCATCACCGTCTTCTTCAAGGATCAGGGCCTCACGCCCAGCCAGGTCGCGACCTTCTTCCTCATCAGCACCATTCCTTGGTTCATCAAGCCCGTCTACGGCCTCATCTCCGACTTCGTGCCGCTCTTCGGCCGGCGGCGCAAGAGCTACTTCCTCCTCACCTGCCTCCTCGCCACCGTCTCCGGGATCGGCCTCGCCCTCTTGCCCGTGCACACTTTCTGGTGGATGGCCGCCCTCTTCTCCATCATGGGCTTCGGGCTCGCCTTCACCGACGTGCTCACCGACGCGCTCATGGTGGAGTCGGGCCGGCCCCTCGGGCTCACCGGCGCCTTCCAGGCCGTGCAGTGGGCGTGCATCACCGCCGCCGCGGTGCTGATCGGCGTGGTGGGCGGGCATCTGGCGGAGACGCGCGAGCTCCACCTGGCCTTCTCCATCGCGGCCTGCTTTCCATTGGTGTCCTTCGTGATGGCGCTCTTCTTCGTCCACGAGACTCCCTCCCCGCGCGACGCGGCCGCCTTCCGCGCCACCGCCCGCGCCATCCGCGAGGCCCTCTCACACCGGGACGTGTGGATGGTGGCGGGCTTCCTCTTCTTCTACACGTTCAGCCCGTCCTTCGGTCCCGCCTTCCTCTACTACCAGACCGACGAGCTTGGCTTCAGCCAGAAATTCATCGGCCTGCTCGCCTCGCTGAACTCAGCCGCGTCGGTGGTGGGGGCCGTCATCTACGCGCCCCTGTCGAGACGGATGCCGCTCCGGCGGCTCCTCAACTGGTCCATCGGGGTGGGAGTGGCCGGCACCCTCTGCTATCTCGTCTACCGCGGGCGGGTGTCCGCGGTCGCCATCGACACCTTCTTCGGCGGCGTGGGGATGATCATGCAGCTCGCCTTCCTCGACCTCGCGGCCAAGGCCTGCCCGCGCCGGGTGGAGGCGACCTTCTTCGCGCTGCTCATGTCGGTCTACAACACGGGGACCCAGCTCTCGCAGAACGTGGGCGCGCGCCTCTACGAGACCTACGGCTACACGCCGCTGGTATGGATCTCCGCCGGCATGACCGCGCTGGCGTGGGTGCTGGTCCCCCTCCTCGATGTGGACCGGATCGAGGCGCAGGCGCGCGAGGCCGCCGACGCGCCCACCGTCGCCTCGGCGGGGCTCACCGCGACCGGCGCTCCTCCCGCTCCACCGCCTGCATGACGGTGTCGTAGCTTCGCCGCAGCCAGCGGATGGCGCGGCCCACGTCGCGCGAGGTTTCCACCACGCACTCCACCCAGCCGCGCGCGGCGAAGCGCCGGTGCGGGCTGAAGCCGGGCACGAGGAGCGCCCGCCGCTGATCCTCCGGGGTGAGGCGGATCCAGAGGTCGGTGTCCTTGGTGCGGAGGGGGAAGCAGGCGAAGAGCTGGTCCCCGACGAAATAGCCCCAGCGCCCGAACATCGGCGTGATGCGCACGCGCGGCCACTTCCCCAGCTGGGCGTTGAGCTCGCCGGCGGCGCCGGTGCCGCCGCGCTGCAGGCTGCGCCGCGTCTTGCGCCCGGCCCCGGTGCCGCGGATGCGTCCCGGCCCCGGACTCACCGCCGTCCTCCCGCCAGGCGCCGCGCCTCGGGCAGCCGCCGCAGCCAGAGAATGGTGACGAGTCCGAGCGCGCCGCCCACTCCCAGCATGGAAAACGCCCACCCCCACGCCGGCGTGGAATCCCGCCCCCCGAGCAGATCGAGCATCCAGCCGAATACCCACGGGGAGATCGCCCCCGCGCCGAAGCCCAGCAGGGAGCGGATGGCCAGCGCCGAGCCCAGCCGGGACGGCGGCACCGTCTCGGTGATGGCGGTCGAGTACACCGAAGAATCCCCGAGCGCGGCATAACCGTAGAGGCAGCCCAGCAGCGCCACCACGAACAGCGGCGACTCGAGCGTCCAGCCGAAGGTGAACGAGCACAGCGTGCTCACCGCCATCATCCAGGCGATCACCGCGGTGCGGCCCCAGCGATCGGAGAGCCAGCCGCCCGTGCTGCCGGCCACGATGCCCATCACGTGGAACAGCGCGGAGAGCCCCGCGCCCAGCCCCGCCGAGCGCTCCGGCGTGTGGCCGTGGGCGACGAGGACCGCGGCCATGAAGGCGGGCGTCCATGCCCACATGCCCAGGAGCTCCCAGGAGTGGAAGACGTAGCCGGCCACGACGAACTGTCCCGCGCGGTTGCCGCCGAGTCCGGTGTCCAGGCTGAAGCGCGGCGCGGCGGCGGAGACATCGCGCGGCCGCCCCCCGCGAAAGAGCGCGATCGAGACGACGAGGCAGAGGAGCGGACCCAGCGCCAGCGCCCAGAGGGCGGCGCGCCATCCGGCGGTGGCCACCACCCAGCCGCCCACCGCGAGGGCGAGCACATAGCCCAGCGAGGACGACGCGAGGAACCAGCCCACCGCGCCGCCCCGACGCCCCGGCGCGAAGCGGCCCGCGATGAGCATCAAGCCCGGCGTATAGCTACCCGCCACCACCACCGCCATCACGAAGAAGAGCGGGATGGCGGACGCCTGGCCCTGGGCGAGGAGCGGCAGGACGAGGGCGACGACGGCCGCCACCGCGGACGAGACGAGGAACACCGCGCGGGGCCCCCAGTAGTCGGCCATGGCGGAGAGCACCACCAGCGAGAGCGCGGTGCCGGCCTGGGAGGCGGAGCTGATGGAGCCGGCGGCGCGGTTGCTGAGCCCCCACTCCGTCTGCACCGCGGCGAGCACGGTGGGAAACGCCATGGACATCACCGACGCCCCGGCCCGGGCGACGCAGAGCGCGACGAGCCAGCCGGTGTCGCCACCCCGCCCGCCCGTCACCGGAATCCGATCAGGGGAAGTGGTAGCGGCTGATGTGCAGGTGGACGCCGTGCGAGGATTCGGGCTCGACGGTGAGCTCCGCCGCGCCCACGAGCATCTTGGTGTCGGCGTCCTCCAGCCGCGCCACCAGCGCCCGGAGCTCCGGCGCGACCATGGAGAGTGCGACCATCCCCTGCATCCCTCCCACCTCGGCGGCGGGGACCATGAGCAAGGTGCCGCCGCCCGTCCAGCCCAGCATGCCGCGGGGGCCGCCATTGATCTCGACCTCGGGGAGGCCGAAGAGCTGCTGATACGTTCGCGCCGCCGCCTGCGGCTCCGCGCAGCCGATCACGAGGCGCTTGAGGCGAACGGGGGACTCCGGCAGCGGCGCCGAGTGCGCCGGGGTGGCGAGCTCCACCAGCACACCGTGACTGGCGCTGGGATGCAGAAAGCCGACGCGGCCGGCCAGGCCATCGCGCGGCGCCGCGTCGAGCAGCGCCACGTCGCGGCCGCGAAGCGCGCTGAGCTCGGCGGTCACGTCGGGGGTTTCGAAGCAGAGGTGATGGAGGCCCTCGCCCCGCTTGGCGAGAAAGCGCGCCACCCCGCTGTCCGACCGGGTGGGCTCGAGCAGCTCCACCTCGCTGTCGCCGGCGGCCAGCAGCGCGGCGCGCACGCCCTGGTCCGGGATCTCGGCCTCGCGCACGAGCGGAAGCCCCAGCGTGTCGCGCCAGAACGCGTAGGCATGGTCCAGCTTCTCGACCACGATGCCGACGTGATGGATCTTGCTGATCATGTCATGGCTCCGGGAAGCGTCGCGAAGTGCGGTCGCGGCCGTTGGTCACGCTCCCCACCGTAGCCCGACCGCCCCGAGGAATACAAGCCGATTTCTCCCTCAGGTCTCCCGGTATACGAGGAGGATGGCGCCGATGAGGCAGAAGGCGGTGGACCAGATCCAGCCCGGCGCCCCGCGATCCTCTCGCGGCAGCCGCAGCTCCAGCCACCGGCCCCAGCCCATGAGCACGGCAAGCACACCCATGGGGGCGTGCGACACCTCGGCGAGGAACTCGCTCTTGAGGTTGAACATGGCGTGCGAGTGCGTGAGCAGCATGGCGCCGCCCACCGCGCAGAGAACGGGGAAGACGAGTCGCCAGCCCGGCCGCGCGAGC
Source organism: Candidatus Nitrosocosmicus sp. (assembly GCA_035654455.1). Lineage (GTDB taxonomy): Bacteria > Methylomirabilota > Methylomirabilia > Rokubacteriales > CSP1-6 > DASRWT01. The sequence continues at coordinate 10,035 of DASRWT010000003.1, forward strand.
GTGCCGATGCGCACCAGCCACTCGAAGAGCCCGAACGCCACCACGATCAGCACCACCAGCCGGTGCTGGAGGACGTCGGGCAGCGCCATGCTCTCCCAGAACCCCGCCGGGCCCAGCGGCCACGCCCGCGGATCGTTCCGGACGAACATGAAGGCGGCCAGCCCCAGCAGGAGCAGCGGCCAGTGCCGCGCCCAGCGCGCGCGACCCGTTCGCTCGAGGAGCGCGAGCACGCCCATGCCGAGGACGAAGAGCCCCGCGATGTGGTGGTTGTACTCCGACCACGCGTATTCCTCGGGCTGCCGCGTGGAGAGCGTGTCGTCGATGGGCGCCGCGGCGGCGAGGAGCTGCTCCACCGGCGGGGACGCCAGTCGCGGGAGCTTGGGCACGAAGCGCGCGGCCACCTCCGCGGGGGTGGCGCGGTCCGCGACCACGTCCACCGCGGGCGGCAGCGACGTGAGCGAGGCGGCGGCGAGAAGGATGGTGATCCCGATCCCGACCTCGGCCTCGATGAACGGGCGCAGCCGGGGCGCCGGCGACGGGGCGTCCGCGCTCCGAGTCCAGCGCCGGATGAGCAGGAAGTTGAGGCCGCCCAGCAGCAGCACCGCCGCCATCAGCGCGATCTTGGTGAGCACCATCACGCCATAGCCGGTTCCGACCAGCGCGGTGAGGCTGCCGACATACCCCCAGCTCAGCCCGAGACCGGGGCCCACCACCAGCGCCACCGCCGCCATGCCGAGGAAGGAGAAGCGCGCCACGGCCTCCGGCGGCAGCGGAGCGCGCCAGGAGCGCGCGAGGTGCATCAGGCCGCCCATCCAGATCACCGCGCCCGCCTGGTGGAAGACGGTGGCGAGCATGAGCGGACCGCGGCCCTCGAGGCGGCTCACCGCATGGGCCAGCCAGGCGGAGTTGGTGAGGAGCAGGAGCGCGATGGCGCCCGCGGCCATCCAGCCGGCTCGCGCGGCGGGCGCGCGGCGCAACCGCGCCGCCACCGCCGCCAGGGCCAGCGCCAGCGCGATGCCGACGAGGCTCGCGCGCCCGAACGCGGTGACGACGAAGTCCAGCACCGGCCACTGGCCGTTCGCGTCGGCGAGCACCCACGGATGGAGCACGAACAGCACCACCGCGCGGGAGCCCGCCAGCAGCAGCGCGCCCAGCGCGACGAGACCGCTCGCGCGGCCGAGCGTCTCGGGGGCGGCCGCCCGCCGCGGGGACAGCGCGCGCAGTACCACCACCGCATAGGCCACGCCGCCCACCGCCGCGGACAGCGCGATGAGCCCGAGCCCGCGCAGGAGGACATCGAGGAAGCCCGCCAGCAGCGTCATGGAGTCAGGGCGCAGCCTGGATGGTGAAGCGCAGCGCGCCCTCCGTCACGTGGCCGTCGGCGGCGAGGACGCGGTAGCGGACGATGTAGACGCCCGGCGCCAGCGGGCTCAGGGGCACTATCAGGCGGGCGGCGTCCTCGCCGCCGGCCCGGGCCACCGGCAGCGCGACCGGCCGGCCGGCCGCGGTCTCGAGGGTGACCCGGCTGAGCGCGTGCTCGATCTTGCTGTTGAATCTCAGGATCACCCGCGCCGGGGGCGCGGTCAGGACGGCGTCGTGCGAAGGAGAGGCCTCGAGTACGATGGCGTGGGCCCGCGCGGGCCCGGCGGAGCCGGCGAGGAGACCCGAAAGGAGGAGAGCGGTGAGGCCGGCCACCGTGCCGCGGCGCCGCCCCGCGCGGAAGCGGGAGCGCGTCACGACCTCAGCGCCAGTCGTCGAGCACCAGGTCGCCGGGATCTTCGTCCTCGATCTGCTTGCCCCGCTTCATCCGGACCATGGTGAAGTCGATGTGATAGCCCCGCTCGACCAGCGCCTGATGCGCGCTCCAGTAGTACGTGTACACCGGCGCCACCACCCGCTGGAACTGCGCCTCATGGGCGATGTCCTCGAGCGCGCCGAGGAGGAAGTGCAGGTGCTCGGGCTTCCGGTGCCGGGGATCGATGGCGAGATATTTCACGTAGAGCGCGCCCTGCGGCGCCTCGCTCACTCCCGGCGTGTGGAAGATGGCGAAGCCGATCACCTCCCGCCCCTTCTCGAGGAGCAGGGTGTCGCCGAGGGCGAGGCCGTCCACGATCTCGACTTCCTTCCCCACGTCCATCCCCCGGTACAGCGCATTGGTGATGCGATGCACCTTGAGAATGGCGGCCTTCTTCTTGGCCTCCTCCAGCGAGGAGTAGCGCCGCACCGCCAGTCCCGGCTTGGTCGCGCGGGTGGCCTGCACGATCTCCCGGCGATCCAGCGCCTTGAAGGTGATGGCCACCAGGCCGCGCGGGCGATAACCGAACTTGCCGTAGAAGGTCAGGTGCTTGGCGCTGTGCGGGTAGGTGACGAGCCCGTGCATCACCGCCTTGTTCTCGTCGAAGAAGCCCTGGCAGGCGGCGATGAGCTGCTGCCCGATGTCCTGATTCTGGTAGTTGGGCAGCACCGCCACCGGCCCGATGAGGCCGAGGGTGCCCCACATCACCGCCACCGCCGCGCCCACGATCTTGCCGTCGCCTTCCTCGGCGACGAAGCAGCCCCACGGCTCCATGAGCCATCGATGGTGAACGTACTGGGCGCCGCCGAAGACCTGGCGCGGGCGCGTCCCCATCTGGCGCTCGAAGAAGTCGGAGAAGGACTGCTCGATCACGTCGCGGACCTTGGAGAGATCCCCCTTCCGGACCCGTCGGATCTTGATGAGTGGGGATCGGCCCTGCGAGTCGAGTCCCGGCCGGTCGACCGTGGCCCTCATGCCTTCTCCGGAAGCCCCGCCAGCTCCTCGAGCAAGGTGATCACGCCCGAGTGATCGAGCCCACCCCGGCCCTTCACGCGCATGGCGTTGAAGAGCTCCTGCACCACCGCGGTGGCGGGCAGCGGCACTCCCAGGGCCCGCGACGACTCCATGATGAGCCCGAGGTCCTTGAAGTGGAGGTCGATCTTGAAGCCCGGCTTGTAGGTCCCGGAGACGTAGTTCGCGGTCTTCTGCTCGAGGCACTTCGAGCCGGCCAGCCCGCCGCCCAGCGCCTTCAGCGTGAGCTCGCGATCGAGTCCCGCCTTGCGCGCCAGCGTGAGCGCCTCGCCGAGCGCGGTGAGGTTCACCGCGACGATGATCTGGTTGGCGAGCTTGGTGAAGCCGCCGGCGCCGAGGGGGCCGAGATGGGTGATGGTCTTGCCCATGGCCTGGAACAGGGGCAGCGCGGCGTCGAAGTCCGCCTTCTCGCCCCCCACCATGATGGAGAGCGCGGCGTCGATGGCGCCCTTCTCGCCGCCCGACACCGGCGCGTCGAGCATCCGCACGCCCTTGGCCGCCAGCGCCTTGCCGACCTTCTGCGAGACGAGCGGCGAGATGGTGGACATGTCGAGGAAGAGAAGGCCCGAGCGCGCGCCTTCGATGATGCCGTCCTTGCCCAGCGCCACCAGCTCCACCTCGGGCGAGTTCGGCAGCATGGTGATGAGCACGTCCACCTGACCGGCCACTTCCCGGGGCGACGCAGTTGATTTGGCGCCGGCGCCCACCACCTCCTGCACGGGCCCCTGACTCCGGCTGTGCACCACCACGGAGTGGCCGGCCTTGAGGAGATTCTTGGCCATGGGCCGGCCCATGATTCCTAGACCAATAAATCCAACGGTTTGCGCCATCATGACCTCGGGGGCACCAGAATGGGAAGGAACGGCTCGGGGCCCTAAGGGCGCAACTTATCAGAGGCAATCAGGGTGAGTCAAGGGAAAGCTCGAAATTCGTCATATTTAGCAAGGATTTCAAGATCTTCATGGCTGCCCTGTCCACTGGGCAGTCGGGCCGGCGGACGATCAGGACGCGAGCGGGAGCCGGAAGATGGCGGTATGGAGCACGTGGGCCACGGGTCGCCCGTCGGCGAGGATCAGGAGATCCAGCTCCACGAATTCCCTTCCCTTTTTCTCGAAGACCGACCGGACGCCGCCGCGCGTGCTGAGAGTCTGACCGAGCCGGGCGGCGCCCAGATGCTGGATCACGCTGCCCGCGTGGATCCAGGGACCGAGCTTCACGTTGAGCGTGAGCGCCTTGTTCGCCTGGTCGAGGTAGAAGGCCGGATGGATGAAGCCCTCGCGCCCGCGATAGAGCGGCAGCGCGTCGGAGACCTTGGCCAGCCACGCGGCCGCGGCCGCCTCGTCATACCGGTTCACCGGGGTACCGAGGGTCTTCTGGGCGGCCAGATAGGTTCCCAGCGCGGGCGGACGCGTGGAGGGCAGCGGCGCCGTCTCGTAGCGGGACGCGTCCGGGCCGGAGGAAAGCGAGTCGGGCAGGGTCGCGGTTCCGGTCGAGCATAGACCGCCCGATCCCGTCGACACCGTGACCGTCGCGCTGAGCGGTCCGCCCGCGGGCCGACTCGCGGTGCCCGTCACCAGCGTCTCGTCCTCGTCCAGCACGGGCTTGACGAAGCGCACTGTCGCCGTCCCCCGCTCCAGCCACTCGGGCCCCCACGCCGCCACCAGCGGATGGGTCATGTACGCATACACGGTCACGCCGGGAACCAGCCCGCCGCCGAAGCCGTACTTCCTGGCCACGTCATCGTGGTGGATGGCGTTCTCACTCTCCCTGGAGGTGTTCCGCGCCCGGAGACGGTACTCGGGCAGCGGCGGGTCGCCGCCGCCCATGAACTGGCCCAGCAAGGTGATGTGCTCGCCGCCCTCCAGCGGCGTGTCCAGGGTGTGGTGCACGCCGAGCACGGCGTCGTTGACGACCACCTCGATGGGCTCGCCGAGATCGGTGTGATCCGGATTCCACAGCGCCGCGTCCAGCTCCGGGAAGCGACGCGAGAAGCGGCGGAGCGCGGTGCGCACGGTGTCGCCGGCGAGGACGGGTTCCTCGAACATGCGCGTGCCGGAGCCGTCGCCTCCCACCTGCTTGGTGACCCAGGTGGTGACCTCGATCGTGAGGTCGAGAGTCCTATCGGACTTGGACTGCCCTCGCTCCGCTCGGGAACCCATTATGTATCCGCTCGCCTCGCCTGCGGCTGCGGCTCGCCAATCATTTCTTCCACAGCTCCTTCGAGAGCCACTGCAGCCCGAGCTTGTCCAGCGTCTCTTTCTTCGGCTTGCCGGTCTTGCGGTCGTAGCCCACGGTCTCGTACCAGACGTCGAGCATCCGCTCCCACTGCGCCATCACATTGTGCTCCTTGGCGGGGCCGTCCACCGGCTGGGAGCCGTAACGCTCCGACGGATACTCCACCGAGGTGCCGATGCCGCAGCGGAGGTTGAAGGCACGCAGGATGGCCGCGGTGCGCCGCCCGAACCGCATCGCCTCCGCCAGCGTGTAGTTCCAGCCCGTCGCCGCCGACAGAGCCCGCGCCAGGAGCTCGATGCGGGTCCGGAAGGTGAACGAGCAGCCGCCCAGCGAATCCTCGAAGTGCCGGCGTCCCAGGATGCCGCCGGTGAGCCGCGCCACCTGCTCGCCGTCGAAGGGCGTGATGCGCCCGGGAAGCCCGATCTCGGTGGGAAAGGTGGGGTTGGCGCTCTCCATGGTCCCGTTGGACGACGTGCAGGTGTCGAGCATCTCGTCCCAGCGGCCGCGATGGTCGTGCCCGCGCGGCGCCGCGCCCTTCTTGGTGTAGATCGCGCACTTGGCCGCCTCGCCGCCGATCTTCTCGGAGGCGCGCTTGACGCCCTCGGCCAGGATGTCGCCGAAGCCCTCGCGGTTGACGATCATCTGCAGCAGCCGATTGGCCCCCTCGGCATCGCCCCACTTGAGGCGGAAGCCGACCTGCTTCTCGGTGAGGTAGCCCTTCTCCATGCACTCCATCACCCAGCCGCAGACCCAGCCGAACTCGTTGACGTCCACGCAGGCGCGGTCCAGCCGCGTATTGAGCCAGGTGATGGCGTCCTTGTCGGTGCATCCGATCTGCCAGCCCGCGCCCGACCAGCCCTCGTACTCCGGCTCGTCCACCCGCTCGCCGGCATGCTTCCCATTGCGGACGACCTGGATATGGCAGTGGTGCATGCCGCAGGCATTGCACTGATGCCCACGGTGGTCGAAGCCGCCGCGGAGCTTGGCCGGCTCCCACTCCGTCATGTCCACCGTGGTGAGGTTGGTGGTGTAGTTCTTGATCGGGAGCACGCCGAGCTTGTAGAGGTTGGAGACGCCCGGCAGCGTCCCCCAGTTGTAGAGCGTCTGGGTGGCGGGATCGGTCTTGAGGTCGTGCGCGATGTCGTCGGCGGCCTGGACCAGCCCGCGCGGATCGTGCGCGCTGAGCGCGCCGGTGCCGCGCACGATGCACACCGCCTTGAGCTTCTTCTTGCCCATCACGGCGCCGCAGCCGTTCTTGGAGGCCACGTGGCCGTAGTCGCCGTGGATGGCGGCGAAGCGGACGACGTTCTCCCCCGCCACCCCGGGCCCGTACACGCTCATGCGGTGCCCGCTGAGGCCGTGCTCGGTCTCCAGCGCCTGCTGCGTCTCCCAGGTGTCCTTGCCCTTGAGGTGGGCGGCGTCGCGGATCTCCACCACGCCGTCGTTGATGTAGAGATACGAGAGCTTCTTGGCCTGCCCCTGGATGACGATGGCGTCGTAGCCGGAGAACTTCAGCGAGGCGCCGAAGAAGCCGTTGGCATTGGTGGAGGTGGCGCCGTTCGTCATGGCGCCGCGCGTGACCACGGTGAGACCGCCCGTTCCCCACACCGGCAACCCCGCCAGGGGCCCGGTGGCGAGGACGAGCCGGTTCTCCGGATGATCCCAGCCCACCTTGGCCGGCACTTCCTCCCAGAGGATGCGGGCGCCGAGCCCGATGCCGCCGAGGCGGTCGCGCATCTCGTCGGGCGTCCAGGGCTGAGTCCAGATCTTGCCGGTGCTGAGGTTCACGCGCAGCAGCTTCCCGGCATAGCCGCCGGGCAGCACCGGCGCGGGCGCGGTGGTCTTGGCGGGACGCGTACTCGTCGCGATAGGGCTCATCGTGTGGCCACCGATTGGGGAAGCGAGGGTGAATGGGAGGGCCGGCCGAGAATGGTCTGCGGCAGGAGCGCCGCCGTGGTCCGGGTGGCCATGAAGGCCGGCTTGACGTCGAAGGGATCGCGCGCGAGATGCGCCTTCCACGCGGACAGATCCGAGCCGGTCTGCACCAGGCCCTTGAGGATGCCCACGTCATTGGTGGTCCAGATGTCCTCCGCCGGGCCGCAGATCATGGCCCCGGTGAGCCGGCCACCGCGGAAGAGGAGCTTGCGGTACTGGGAGCGCTCCGGGCGTACCCCGGTGAAGACCTCGGCGCCCTTGTCGTCCCACCCGCCGAACGACGCCACGTCCAGGTGGCAGACTTCCACGATGTTCATGAGCAAGCTGCCGCGATAGGCCAGGTCGCGGCCGGCCATGTTGGCCCCCACCACGCGCCCGTGCTCCTGCGCGGTGGGCTCGATGGCATGCACCTCGGCGGCGCCGGTGACCAGGTTCTTGCCCCGCGCCACGTCGCCGGCGGCATAGACGCTCTTCACGCTCGAGCGTAGGTGATCGTCCACCACGATGCCCCCCTGCCCGTCCTGCGCCATCTCGAGGCCCGAGTCCTTCAGCCACTCGAGATTGGTCCGGATGCCGGTGGCCATGATCACCGCGTCGGCGACGATGGGGGCGCCCGACTTGAACGAGAGCTTCCGCTTGCCCTTGACCTCTTCCACCTTGGTGAGGGTGGCTCCGGCCCGGATCTCCACCCCGTGCCGGCGCAGCCAGCGGTCCACGATGGCCGCGCACGCGTCGTCCACCATCCGCGGCAGGATGCGCGGCGCCACTTCCACGATGGTGAGCTTGGCGCCCCGCGCGAGGATGGCGTTGAGGATGGTGAAGGAGATGAAGCCCGCCCCCACCATGACGACCCTGCTGCCCGGAGTGACGTCGGCGATCACCTTCCGCGCCTCGTCGAGCGTCCAGAAAGAATGCACGCCGGGCCCGTCCGCGCCCGGGATGGGCGGCTTCGCCGCCCGCGATCCGGTCGCGATGAGGCAGTCGTCGTACTCCACCGCGCTCCCGTCGTCGAGCGTCAGCGTATTGGCCTTGACGTTCAGCGCGGTCGCCTTGCGGCCGATCAGGGTCTTGACCTTCCACGCCGCCAGCGAGGCCGGCGTGGCGGTGAAGACATGAGACTCGGAGATGGTCTCGCCGAGGTAGTACGGCAGGACCATCCGCGAGTAGGGGCGCTCCATGGAGACCAGGGTGATCTCCGAGCCTCCTCCATCTTCTTCCCTGATAGTCCGGATGGCATTGAGCCCCGCGGTGCCGCCGCCGATGATGAGGTGGCGGGCCATCACGCGATCTCCCGCGCGAGGACGTGCACCGTGCGCTGGGCGGCGAAGTCGCCGAGCCAGTCGCGGGTGGGCCCCTCCTCGAAGGTGATGGCCTGGGTCGGGCAGGCCTCCGCGCAGGCGGGCGCGCCGCCGCAGAGGTTGCACTTGTACGCCTTGTAGCTGTCGGAGTCGAAGAACATGGTCCCGTAGGGGCACGCGATGGTGCAGAGCTTGCAGCCGACGCACTTGTCGTCGAGCACGTCCTTGGCGCCGGCGGCATTGATCTGGATGGCGCCCACCGGGCAGGCGGTCATGCACCAGCCCTCCGCGCACTGGGTGCAGGTGTACGGCGCGTAGGAGGTGTAGCCCTCGAAGGGAGAGACGCGGATCACGGACTTGGCGGGCTGGAAGGTGCCGGTCTGCATGTAGGAGCACGCCAGCTCGCAGCGGAGACAGCCGGTGCACTTGTCGGGGTGGAGCGCGAGAACGTTCAGCGGCGGGCCCTCCGGCCGGATCTGGACGTCTTCCGTCCCCCCAGCCTGTTGATGAAGGTGTCCAGCGGAATGGCCGGCATGGTCATCATCTGCACGGAGCCGCGCGCCCCCATCTCGATGGACAGGGCGGAGACGGTCTCGTTGTCGGGCGCCTCGAGGATGGTCACGAAGTCGTAGGGGCCGAGGAGGGCGAACTGCGCGCGCACCCGCGCGCCCTTCGACTCGAGTTCGCGATTCACCTTGCGGATCCAGCCCGGCCGCTCGCGCAGGACCCGACGGCCGGATTCGCTCAGCGTGCTCAGCATGACGTAGTGGGGCACCGCGATTCCTCCTCCTCGACCGGCCGCATCATAGCACGGCGCCGCGAGGGCCGCGGACGGGGCTACTCGGCGGTGACGGCGAACTCCACGCGCCCGTCGCCGGGCTCGGCAGGAAGCATCCTGGCCTCGCCCGGGCGCAGCCGCTCGGCGGGAACGCCCTCCGCCTTCATGAGCAGGTCCCGCGTGGCGCCGGCGCGCCGATCGAGCATCTCCTTCACGCGCACCTCCGACACCACCTCGCGCGCCTGGAGGACCACCAGCTGCTCCTCGGCGGTGGCGGGCACCGGCCCCTCGATGCCCTGATCGCGGTAATAGATGCCCACCGCGCGCGCGTAGTTGGGAACCCCGCGCTCTCGCTGGATGCGCTGGATCTTCGCGGTGAGCTCCTGGGCCTTGAGGCTCTCGACGTCCCTGGCGGTGGCCACCGGCACCAGGGTGAGATTCACGAACGGCGTCTTGCGGAGGAACTCGCCCACCCGGTCGAGATGCCCCTCCATGGCGGGCCCGATGACGCTCGATCCGGCGGGGAAGGTCACCGGATCGACCTTGACCTCCTCCACCTTCGCGTCCTTGTCGTCGCCGCCGCCGGTGAAGAGCCGGCCGATGGCGTTGAAGGGCGAGGCGAGCGCCTTGACGATCACCTGCTTCACCGCCGCCCAGATGGTCTCGCCCCAGTCCAGCTGCCGGTCGGACAGCGTGCCCGCGATCGGGATCTGGAAGGAGATGTCGCCATGCGAGTCCTTGAGCACGGCCACGATGAGGCCCAGCGGCAGGCCGATGCGCTTCTGCACCGCGTCGGATTCGGGCCCCTTGGCCACCTGGAGATTCTTCACCACGATCTCGTTGTCGCCGGTGAGGCGGTCGTGCTCGATGCGATAGTGCACGCGCAGGCCCAGCTTGCCCTGCTTGACGAACCACGCGAGCATGCTCTCCGCGTAGGGATTGGCGCTGGCCACGCTGAAGTCACGGAGCTCGCCCACCAGGTCGGCGAAGAAGTCCTCGCCCAGTCGGGAGAGCTCTCCCCGCAAGTCCAGGGCGGAGTCGCCCCCCACGATGCCCTGCATGGCCAGGGTGGACCGGCGCCCGTCCCGCGTATTGGAGAGATTACGGACGGTGAGGGCGAGGTGCCCGATGTCCTGCGAGAAGACCGGCTTGGTGGTGTTGTCGAGGAAGCGCATGTAGCCCTCCTCCACGACGATCCGGTCGAAGTCCAGCACCATGGTCTCCATGAGGCCGGGCTTCTTGGGAGCCCCGTCGGCGGCTTTCGCCTCCTCTTCCTTCTTCTTCGTCTTCTCTTCCTTCTCCTTGTCCGTGCCGGCCTCCTCCGAGGCTTTCGGCGAGGGCAAGAACATGCGCCGGAGATTGAGGGAGCCGTCCTCCGCGCGCTCGACGCGAATCTCGGGACGCAAGAAGCTCACCACGCTCACGAACGCGTAGTTGGGCCAGGAGAAGTCGATCTCGCGAATCTCCATCCGCTCGAGGGTGAGCGCGGGATGCTCGGCGCCGGGCTCGACCACCTGGATTTGCTTGGCATAGGCATTGCCCTGCGAGGCGGCGCGCAGCGTGCCGTTCTCGATCTTCACGGTATTGACGCTGTCGCCGCTGAAGAGGCCCTTGAACTGCGCCGGGAACGGGAAGTACGCCTGGTAGGGCTCGATCGGCGCGTCCAGGGTGGAGATCTGGAACGTCAGGTCGAGGGGGTCCAGCGATGCCCGCCCCTCCACCAGGAACACTCCCCCGCCCGGCATTCCAGCGGTGATCCGCAGCGTCCCCGGCGCGGCCCCCCGGACGGTCGGCCAGAGCAGCCGCCGCGCGGTCACGCTGAGGTCGCTCACGGTGAGGGTGGTCCGCGGCGTGACCGCCTGATCGTCGAAGGTCGCGGTACCTCGCTTGAGCGCGAGCCGATCCAGCGCCAGGGTCCACGCGGGCGCCGCCGTCGCGGGAGCCGGCGCGGCGGCGGCCGCCGGCGCCGGCGCGGCGACGCGAACAGGCCGGGCGGGCGCGGAGGCCGGGGCGGCGGCGGGGCCGGTGCGCGCCTTCGCCGCGTCGAGCACGCGCATCACGTCCAGGGTGCCATCCGCTTCACGGACAATCCGCGCGTCGAGCTCACCGATCTCGAGCGTCCCCAGCTCCACCTGGCGGGCCACCGCGTCGACCTTCTTGATGCCGAGGGTCAGCTTGGGGAGCCCGAGCATGCGCTCGGGCACGCCGCGCCGGGCCAGCACGATGTCGGCGAAGCGCACCGACCCCGTCGCCGTCGCCACCGCGAGGTCGGTGGTTCCCTCCTTGCGGGCCACGTCCAGCTCGAGCTCGGTGGTGAAGAGGCCGGCCATGGTGAGGCCGGCCAGGTTGGACGGCGCATAGGCGTTGAGCGCGGCGAGGTCGAAGTCCGTGAGCGAGACCCGCGCGAGCGCGGCCAGCGGCGACGCCCAGCGCAGGCGCGCCACGTCCACCGAAAGGGTGGCCAGCGCGGCGGGGCCCGGACCGCCCAGCCGTCCCTTGAGGACACCGGTGGCGGGCGCGTCCTCGGCCGAGTTGGAGAGGCCGGTGAGATTCACGGCCAGCTCCTCCACGCGCCACTGAATGGCCGGCGAGGCGGCCTCGTCGAGCAGCTGCACCCGGCTGCCGCCGATCGTGATCTGCGCCACCTTCACGAGCCACGGCCGCTCGGAGGCCGCAGGGGCGGGCGGGCTCTCGGAGGCCGCCGGCGCCTCCGCCGGCGCAGTCGGCGAGGGGGCGGGCGCCGCCGCCTTTCGATCTCGGGCGGCGCGCTCGCGCTCCGCCTCGGCGCGCCGCTCGACGAACCGGCCGATGGCCTGGAGGAGGTCGAACTGGCCCGACGCTCGCCGCACCAGGCCGATATCGGCCCCTTCGATGGCGACGCTGGTGAGGGCGAGCGAGCGGTCGAGGAGGTCGGCGCGGCGGATCCCGGCGCCGAGACGGGCGATGGCGATGGACCGCCCCGGCGTCTCGCTGTGGCTGATCGCGAAGCGCTCGAGCCCGACCTCGCCGCCCACCCGGAGCTCCTCCACCTTGCCGCCCACCCGCTTGAAGGAGACCTCGAGCGTGGCGCCCAGCACGCCGCCCTCGAGCGTGAGGTCGGGATTGCGAATGTACGGAACCACCCGGGTGAGATCCATGCCGGTCAGCTTCACGGTGAGCGCCACCGCCAGGGGCGACAGCTGGAACACCGCCTTGTCGAACTCGATGCTCGCCTCGCCGGAGCGGAGGCGCAGCATGCCGCGGCCGGGGCTGCCCTCGCGCGTGGTGACCGACAGCGCCTCGGCGTCGAGGCTTTGCAGCGACCAGTCCGCCGGCGGCGTGACGGTTTGATCCTCGATCCGCACCCGGGTGCGGGTCAGCGCGACGCGGTCGAAGGTGACGCTGAAGCGGCTCGGCTTGGGCTCCGACGGGGCCGCCCGGGGGATATGGGCGAGGATGTCCGAGAAGTTGAACTCGGACTCGCCGGTACGGATCACCTTCGCCTCGAGGCCGGTCAGACCCACATGGCGGAGGCGTACGTCGAAGAGCACCAGCGCGGGCAGGAAGATCTGCGCCTCCAGGCGCTCGAAGCGCATGAAGGGCTCGGGCCCCTGCCCCTCTCGCTCCGCCAGGCGGAACCCCTTCACCGCCACGTAGCCGGTGAAGAGATTGAGATCGACGTCCTCGATGGTGGCCTGCCGCCCGGTGATGGCGATGACCTGCTCCACCGCCATCCGGCGCGCGAACTCGGGCAGATACCATAGCCCCGCGCTCACCATCGCGACGACGAGGATGGCGGCAGCGAGGAGGATCGGGCGGCGGCGAATCACAGGGAGCTCCCGGGGCCTATCCTACCACTCGGACCTCGCCGGTGGGCAGGCCGGACGGCGCACGGGGAGTCCCGCCCGCTAGACGGGCGCGTTCTCCGCCGACGGCTTGAGAAAGGTGTACACGCTGGTGAAGTCCTTGCGGCCCAGTCCGTGCGAGGAGGCGAGCCGGTACACCTGCTGCGCGGCCGGCGCCACGAAGAGCGGGATGCGCAGGCCGCGGGCGGCGTCCACCGCGAGGCCCACGTCCTTGCACATCAGATCGGTCATGAAGCCGGGCCGGTACTCGTTGGTCGAGGCCGAGCGCGCCACCAATCCGGGCACGGGATGCATGTGCTCCATCACCCAGGTGTTGCCGGACGACTTCGAGATCACCTCGGTGATGACCTTGGGGTCCACCCCGAAGCCCTCCGCGATCCGGAACGCCTCGCTCACCGCCACCGCCGCCACGCCGGCGATGAGGTTGTTGCAGAGCTTCGCCACCTCGCCGCTGCCCACCTCTCCCACATGAATGACATTGGCGCCCATCGCGGCCAGCGCGGGGCGCGCCGCCTCGAAGTCGGCCGGCGCGCCGCCCACCATGATGGCCAGGGTGCCGTCGGTGGCGCGGGGCACGCCTCCCGACACCGGCGCGTCCACGAAGCGCAGGCCGCGCTCCGCCGCCGCCGCCGCGAGACGCCGGGTGACGGCGGGATCGATGGTGGACATGTCCACGAGGAGCGTGCCCTTCCGCGCCGCCATCAGCACGCCGCCGTCCCCGGTGAAGGCCGACTCCACGTGCGGCGAGGAGGGCAGCATGGTGATGACGAGATCGGCGCCCGCCACCGCTTCCGCCGCGGAGGCCGCCGCCGCCGCGCCCACCGCGGTGGCCGCCTTCACCGCGGCCGGATTCATGTCGAACGCGGTGACGGCGAAGCCCTTCTTCACGAGATTGGCGGCCATGGGCAACCCCATGGTGCCCACGCCGATGAAGCCGATCCGAGTCATCACGCTCCTCCCGTTCCGGCGCGCAGCCGGGTCTGCGTCCATTCCTCGATGAGCCGCACCACCGCGGTGTGATCCTCCTCGCCCAGGCCGCGCTCGATCGCCGTCCGGTAGAGCTCGGCGGCGATGGTGGCCAGCTTCGACTCCGCGCCCGTCTCGCGGGCGAGGCGCTCGAAGCCGCCCAGGTCCTTGGCCATGAGCCGGATCGCAAAGCCGGCGTCGAAGGCGCCATTGAGAATGAAGCGGGGAAACTTGGTCTCGGTGGCGTTCGACTTGCCGGAGGAGGCCTGGATGATCTCCACCGCGCGCGCGGGATCCACGCCCGCCTTGGCCGCCACCGCCACCGCCTCCGCCGTCATCACCAGCGCCACCGCGGAGCAGGTGTTGTTCACCAGCTTGATGGCGTGCCCGGCGCCCACCGGGCCCGCGTGAAAGATCTTGTCGCCCATGGCGGCCAGCATGGGGCGCACCCGCTCCAGCAGCGCGGCCTGTCCGCCCACCATGATGGCGAGGGTGCCGGCCTTCGCGCCGCGCACCCCGCCCGAGACCGGCGCGTCGATGAGGGCGGCGCCGCGCGCCTCGACCAGGGCCGCGATGGCGCGCGTCTCCGACGGATCCGCCGAGGTCATCTCGACGAGCAGGCTCCGCGCTTGCAACGCCTCCAGGAGACCGTCCGACCCGCTGACGACGGCCCTGACCTCGAGCGACGATGGCAAGATGGTCACGATGGTGCGGACCTGCGCCGCCAGCGCCGCCGGCGTGGGCGCCCACTTCGCGCCCCGGGTGAGCAGCGGCTCCGCGGCCGCCGGCGCGGCGTCGTGGACCACCAGGGGATACCCGGCATCCATCAGCCGGCCCGCCATGGGGGCGCCCATGTTGCCGAGCCCGATGAAGCCCACCGGATCGCCCGCGCCACTCCCGTATACTGTCGCCTCGATGCTCATCGGCATTCTCCTCGTCGCGCTGGCCGCGATCTCGTGGGGCACCACCGGCGCCACCATGACGCTCGCCGCCGGCGACGCGGGCGCGGGCCCGCTGCTCGTCGGCTGGGCGCGGCTCGCGGTGGCGGCGCCGTGCCTGCTCGCCGCCGCCGCGCTCTTCCGCGCGCGTTCCCTCGTCACCACCGCCCGCGGCGACACGCTCGCGCTCGTCGCCGCGGGCACCGCGATGGCCGCTTATCAGGTCTGCTACTTCACCGCGGTGACCCTCACCGGAGTCGCCGTCGCCGCCCTGCTCGCCATCTGCTCCGCGCCCCTCATGATCGCCCTGCTCGCCGCCCTCGTCCTCGGCGAGCGGCTCACCCCCACCGTGCGCATCTCGCTCGGCATGGCGGTGGTGGGCACCGCGCTGCTGGTGATCGGTCCGCGGGGCCCGGGCGAGATCGCGGGCCGCTCCGGGCTCGGCGCGCTGCTCGCCCTCGGCGCCGGGCTATCTTACGCCGTCTATGCGGTGGGCACCAAGCGGCTCCTCGCCCGCGCGGCGCCGCTGCCGCTGGCCGCCGCCACCTTCACCCTCGCCGCGCTCCTGATCACGCCGGTGCTGCTGATCGAGCCGGCGGTGCGCCGACCCCTCGCGGAGGCGTGGCCGTTGCTCGTCTATCTCGGCGTCATCCCCACCGCGCTCGCGTACATCTTCTTCACGGTGGGGCTCCGGCGCGTGCCCGCCACCACCGCGGGGGTGGTCTCCCTGCTCGAGCCGCTCACCGCCACCACGCTGGGGGTGATGGTGTTCGGCGAATCGCTGGGGGCGCTCGGCATGGCCGGCGCGGCGCTCCTGCTCGCGGCCCTGCTCCTCATCGCGCGCGCCGTGTAGCCCTCACGCGGGGGAACTCAGCGGCCCCGTCGGCACCGAGAGACGGAACACGCGCACCGGCTCTTCCACGTTGCGGAGCCGGCGCTCGCCCCAGTCCTCCAGGGCCAGCTCCGCGCCGAGCCGCCCCGCGGTCTCGCTGCCCACCACCACCGCGTCACCCTCGCTGAGCGCGGCCAGCCGCGCGGCGAGATTGGTCACCGCGCCGGAGGCGGTATAGGTCCATCGCGTCCCCGCCCGGCCCTCGATCTTGGTGGCGCCCACCCCCGCCAGGCCCGAGTTCACCCCCACGTGGAGGCGAATGGGCTCGCTGAGCTCGGTGATCTCGGCATTGATCGCGTGCGCCCGCCGCAGCACGCCCTGCGCGGCGAGCACCGCCGCGCGCGCGTGCTCGCGCGGATCGGGCCCGCGGAAGATCACCATGAGCCCGTCGCCCGCCGTCTCGTTGACATCGCCCCCCCGCCCGAGGATCTCGTCGAGGAAGGCGCCGAAGTAGCGCTCGACGAGCTGATTGACGCGGGCCACGTCGAAGCGCTCGCTGAGCCGGGTATAGCCCGCGATGTCCACGAAGAGCACGGTGACGTCCACCTCGCGCTTCTCGAACGCGGGGGCATCCGGCGCCTCCTCGATGAGGTCCTGAACGGTTTGCGGGACGAACTTGGCCAGGTTGGTCCGGATGGTCTCGAGGATCTGGACGCGGCGGAGCGCGGACTGGAGCTCCACGTGCGCGACCTGGAGCTCGGTGTAGGCGCGCGCGTTCTCGAGCGCCACCGCGCTCTGATTCACGAGGTGGCGCGCCAGCCTGAGGTCCTCCGTGGTATAGGCTGTCCCCGCGCGCTTGGGTCCCAGCGCGAGCATGCCCCGGACATCTCCCCGGAACACCACCGGCACCACCAGGGTGGCGCCCAGCCCGTCCAGGGTGGCGAGCGCGGGCTCGCTCAGCCCCGCCAGCTCCGGATCCGCGGCGAGCCGCTCGCGCGTGAGGGGCGCCGGGCGGCGCCCCAGCAATCGCGCGAGCGGTCCGTCGGCGGGAACCGCCAGGTAGGAGGCGCTGTCCCCGCCCATGGGCCGGTAGACCTTCCGGTCCGCGTCGAGCAGCAGCAGCGCGTGGCCGTTCGGATGCAGCAGCCCGTCCACCGTCTCCGTGATCAGGAGCACGATGCGGTTGAGGTCGAGCAGGGTGGTCATCGTATCCGCGACCTGCTCCATGGTCCGCCCGTTGTCCAGGCGCTCCCGGAAGAAGAGGCGGTCCACCAGGCCCTGGGTGCGCCGGTACACGGGATTGAGGAACAGCACCACCGCCAGCGCCACCACCACCGCGGGGACGACCAGGGACTCGCTCATGCCCAGCCGCGCGAAGGCCACGTTCACCCCCGCGATGGCGCCCGCATAGGCCACCACCACGAAGCCGGTGACGGCGGCGTACACGGTGCCGGTCCGGATCACCGCGCGCACGTCGAAGAGGTCGTAGCGCACCATGCCGTAGGCGACGGCGGCCGGGAAGAGGACGTTGAGCCGCCAGATCAGCTCGAGATTCGGCACCACCATCCCGGTCAGCGCTTCCAGCGTGGTGCCGAGCACCGGGAGAAGCGGACCGGCCACGAAGCCCGCGGTGAGCACCTTGGCGCGCTGCCTCATCAAGGGCGAGGGGCTTCGCAGCGCCGAATGCACGAGGCTCCCCACCAGCACGATGAAGGCCAGGGCCCAGTAGGTGGCCGCCACCGCCGGCACCAGAAAGGGCCAGGCCGCCGGCATCCGCGTCATCGGCAGCTGGATGGCCAGCGCGATCACCGCCGAGGCGAGGTACGCGAGCCGGAGCAGCCAGGGGTGGCGGAAGAGGACCGGTCGCGGGCGCGGGAAGCGCAGCGCGATGTGGAGATAGGCGGCGGGCGCGAAGGCCCATGCGGTGAGGAAGAGCGCGCTGAAGCGATACGTCGTCCACGAGTCGGGGAAGAGCCCGGCGGTGCAGAACCACGTGAGCGCGAAGAACAGGAAGACGCGCGTCTCCGGCACGCCCGGTCTCAGCGCGAGCACCACCGCGGCGAGGCCCAGGTAGAGGAGGGAGGGAAAGAGCCCGTCGATGACATAGCGGCGGAGGTCTCCCGCCGTGATGACGCGGCTGGCGATCTCCGCCTCGTGCAGCGCGCCCCGCCGGCTCAGCAGGTACTGAAAGCGCGTGCCCACCGGATGCCGGCGAACCTCGTCGTGGACCTCGCGGCCGGACGTGACGAGCTGGCCGTTGATGGCGCGCACGAGGTCGAACGGGAGGAGCCCGCCCTTCTCCACGCCTCCGGGAGCCACGAGGAGCTGCTCCATCACGGCGAAGCCGGGATAGGTGGTCCCCACCCGGCCGCGCGCGTCCAGGGTGGCCACCACGCTCACGGCGAGCGCCAGCCCGATGAGGGTCCAGCAGACGATGCGCTCGCGCAGGACGGTGTTCCTTGGTGCCGCCGGCTCAGGCGGCGCGGTCCACCACGCGCGACACCGCGCGGCTGAAGGTGCAGTTGGGCACCACCGCGGAGTGCTTGCCCGGCCCGCCGCCCACCATGACCAGCACGTCATCGGCGGAGGGAACGCGGGGGAGGAGGACCGATTCGTCGGTGACCTTCTGCATCCAGAGGGGCCAGTCGTGGATCCCGTACATGCCGCCCTGCTTGAGCCGGCCGAGCGGCAGGCGGGCGTGCTCGAAGACGAAGCGCTGGACGTCGGCGCGCGTGAACCCGTCGGCGGCGATGGTGGCGGCGTGCTCGGGGCCCAGCACCACCAGGAGCTGCGCCTGCGACATGTACCAGCCGACATTCGAGCCGAGGGAGGTGGCCACGGACGCCACGTTGTTGAGGATGCCGGCGGCGGTGGTCCCCACGTGATCGTTGACGTTGTGGGGCGGCTCGCCTCCGTACATGGTGACCACGCTCTGCTCCGCCTTGAAGCCGAGCGCCACGTGGAGCGGCTCCCAGGGGCTGCCCTCCTCGATCTCCCCGATGGCGTAGGAATACTTCGCCGGGCTCCCCTGGGTGGCCATGTCGTGCCGCCCCGGCCAGCCGCCGCCCACGTTCATGAGGACGAGACGGATGGCGCGGCCGATGGTCGCATTCGCGCGGAAGCCGGGGCCGAACAGACCGGAGCCGGAGTGCATGCCGATGGCGCGCGCGAGGGGGCCGCTCGCGATGAGGAGCGGCGCCACCGGGTGCGTGGTCGCCTGCACGCCGTAGAGATTGAAGGCGGGATCGAGGAGCGCCTGCGCGGCGGCGACGATGACGGGAAAGTAGGCGGGCTCGCAGCCCGCCATCACCGCATTGACGGCAAGCTTCTCGATCGTGCACTCGCGCCACAGGGGCGGCATGAGCCCCAGCGAGCGGGCGGAATCCGCCTTGGCGGCGGCCAGCATCGCGGCCACCCGCTCCGGCGTGGGCGGCACGATGGGCAGGCCATCGCACCAGCCCCGCTTGACGAACTCCCCGTAGACCTCTTCCTCGGGGAGCTCCAGCTCGCGCAGGCCGGCCGCGGGCGCGCTCACGGCCGGCCCACGAGGCTGGCGAGCTGCTCGAACGCCTGCGCGGCGCGCCGGCTCACGCCTTCCGGCTTCTCACCGCCGAGGGGATGCTGGATCACGAGCAGCGGCAGCGCGGTGGCGCCCAGCGCCGCCATCTCCGACAGCGCGAGCTTCTGGAACACCGTGGTCGAGATGAGACCGGCGGGCGTGCCCGCCTTCGCCACTTCCAGCGTGTCGTGGAGACTCCACGACGTGCAGGACCCTCAGTCCGCGGAGCCGGCGAAGACCACGTCGCACTCCTTCGCCAGCGCCTCGATGATGTCGGGCGCGGCGGGGGTAGCGGCGTTGGCCTTCTGCCGGTGCACCACGCGGGCGACACCCCAGCGCGCGACCATGATCTCGCCCATCTCGAGCACGAGGCGGTCGAAGTTGTGCTTCTTGTTGTCGAGAAAGCCCACCGTGAGGCCGCGGAAGGACGGCGGCAGCGGCGGCACCGCCTGCGTGGCCGCGCGCGGCTCGCCCTGCGGACTCAGTACCCGGATCATGGTCATGGAGATCTCCCCGTTGTCGTTTGTGCAAATATACCCCAACGATGCTCGTGATGGCGCTGGACGTCGGCACCAGCTCGGCGCGCGCGGCCTGCTTCGACGCCGACGCGCGCCCCCTGCCCGGCGCCGAGGGCCGGGTGTCGTTCGCGCCGCGCGCCGCGCCCGACGGCGCGGTGGAGTTCGACGCCGACGCCCTCGTGGACGCGGTGGCGGCCGCGGTGGACGGCTGCCTGGCCGGCGCGGGCGCGCGGGCCGCCGAGATCGCGGGCGTGGGCGCCTCCGTGTTCTGGCACAGCCTGCTCGCGCTGGACGCCGCGGGCCGCCCCCTCACGCCGCTGCTGACCTGGGCCGACACGCGGAGCGCCGCCGCCGCGGCCGCCCTGCGCGGGCGGCTGGATGCGCGCGCCGTCCACGCGCGCACCGGCGCGCCGCTGCACGCGGCGTTCTATCCCGCGCGGCTGGCGTGGCTGCGCGCGAGCCGGCCCGACGTCTTCGCGCGGGCGGCCACCTGGTGCGGCTTCGCCGAGTATCTCCTCGCGCGGCTGACCGGCTCGCTCGCGGTCAGCGTCTCGATGGCGTCGGGCACCGGGCTCCTCGACCAGGCCACGATGACGTGGGACGCGCCGCTCATGGCCGAGTCCGCGATCGGAGGCGATCGCCTGCCCGCGATCTCGGATGCGCCCGCACGCGGCCTCTTGCCGCCGTGGGCCGGGCGCTGGCCCGCGCTGGCCCGGGTGCCCTGGCTGCCCGGCTGGGGCGACGGAGGCTGCTCGAATCTGGGCTCCGACTGCGCGAATCCCCGGCGCATCGCGCTGAACGTGGGCACCTCCGCCGCGCTCCGCCTCGTCACGACGCAGGTGACGGCGATGCCGGACGGCCTCTGGCGCTACAGGATCGACGCCGCGCGCTCGCTGGTGGGCGGGGCCACGTCGGAAGGCGGCAACGTGCTCGCCTGGTGCCGGGAATGGCTGGCCCTGCCCGCGGAGGCGGCATTCGAGGAGGCGCTGGCGGAGCGCGCGCCCGATTCGCACGGGCTCACCGCGCTGCCCTTCCTGGCCGGTGAGCGGAGCCCGGGCTGGCGCGACGATGCGCGCGCGGCCATCACCGGCCTTTCGCTGGCCACCGATGCCATCGACGTGGCGGCCGCCTTGCTGGAGGCGGTGGCCCTGCGCCTGTCCCTGGTCTACGAGCGCCTGGCCCCGCTCGCCGACGCCGGACACGAGGTGATCGCCTCCGGCGGCGCGCTGCTGCGCTCGCCCGCCTGGACGCGCATGCTCGCCGATGCGTTCGGCCGGCCCTTGACCTTGTCGCCGGAGGCCGAGGCTTCCAGCCGGGGCGCCGCCCTCCGGACTCTGGACGCGTTGGGGGCGCCGCTGCCGCCGCCGGCGGCGAGCGGGCGCGTGGTGGCGCCGGATCCCGCCCGCCACGCCGCCCTCCGGGCGGCCCGGGAGCGCCAGCGGCGCCTCTACGACAACGTTGTGGGGCCTCCCCACTCTTGAGAGAATGGGCCCCACCAGAGATATGGTGAATCCATGCGTATAGCGCTCGGCTGCGACCACGCCGGTTTCGCCCTCAAGGGCCCCATCACGGCGGCTCTCGAAGCGGACGGGCACGACATCCTCGACCTGGGCACCTTCTCCACCGACCCGGTGGACTATCCGGACTTCGCGCGCGCGGTCGGCCAGGCGGTGCTTCGGGGCTTCGTGGACGCGGGAGTCCTCGTCTGCGGCAGCGGGGTGGGCGCCTCCATCGCGGCCAACAAGATCCGCGGCATCCGCGCCGCGCTCTGCCACGATCTCTTCACCGCCCGGCAGAGCCGCGAGGACGACGACGCCAATGTGCTGTGTCTCGGCTCGCGGGTGCTGGATGAGACCACCGCGGTGGAAGTGACGCGCGGCTGGCTCGAGGCGCGATTCTCGGGCGAGGAGCGTCATGCCCGGCGTGTGGCCAAGATCGTCCAGCTCGAGGGCGGCTTGCCGGCTCCCGACAAGGGAATGAGCATGCCGCCCCGCCCGGTCGCCGCGCCCGCCCCGCGCGCGGGCGCGCCGGCGCCGCCGCGCCCGCCGGCACCCGTCCCGGTGACTGCGGCCGCGCCCGCAGCGCCGCCGCGCCCCGCACCGCCGCCGCGGCCCGCCCTTCCGCCCCTGCCGCCGCGGCCCCGCCCGGAAGAGCGTGGACCGCGCCCGGCCGACCCGCTGGCCACCGCCGCCGCGGAGCTGATCCGCCAGGCGACCGCCGGCAAGGGCGACGACGATGATGAGCCCGCCCGCCGCGAGGGCGTGATCTCGCTCGACGACGATGCGCTCCAGCCGGTGCCGACGACGAAGGCGCGGACGCACGCGGCCGAGCCGCCGGCACGGGCCGCGGGCGGCGGCAAGGGAAAGGAGCCGGCGGTGGCGAGCGCGGGAAAGGGCAAGAGCGCCGAGCCCGCCGAGCCCCCTCGCGCGGCGAAGAGCCCAGAGCCGGCGCCTTCCGTCCCCCCCGCTCCACCCCCGGTCCCGATTCCGCCGAATGCCCTCCGCCATCCGGCGGTGAGCGCCGCGCTCGAGTCGCTGGAGCGGCAGGATTTCGCGGGCCGGTTCTGGACCAAGGACGCGACCCTCTGGCCGGGCGACGGGGACGAGATCCGCAATCGTCTCGGCTGGCTCTCGGTGCCGACCATCATGCGCGAGGCGGCCGAGGACATCCGGAACTTCGCGGACGAGATCCGCCGGCTCCAGCACACGCATATCGTGCTGCTGGGCATGGGCGGCTCCTCCCTCGCGCCCGAGGTCTTCAACCTCACCTTCGCGTCCAAGATGGGCTTCCCCGATCTCCTCATGCTCGACTCCACCGATCCCGGCGCGGTGAAGCGCGTGCTCGATCGAGTCAATCTTCCCAAGACGCTGTTCGTCGTCGCCACCAAGTCCGGCACCACGCTGGAGACGACCTCGCTTTACCACTATTTCCGCGCCCAGGTCGAAAGCTCGCGGCCTCCGAAGCCCGGCATGCAGTTCGTGGCCATCACCGATCCGGGGACGCCGCTGGACAAGCTCGCGGCGGAGGACGGCTTCCGGCGGACCTTCCTCAATCCCGCCACCATCGGGGGGCGGTACTCCGCGCTGTCCTACTTCGGGCTGGTGCCGGCGGCGCTCATCGGGGTGGACGTGAAGAGCGTCGTGGAGCGCGCGGGGAACATGCTGGACGCCTGCGGGCCCGAGGTGGCCCCCTCCGAGAACCCGGGCCTCCGGCTCGGGGCGGCGCTCTCCGCCTTCGCGGAAGCCGGCCGCGACAAGATCACCCTCGTGTTCTCGGACAAGCTCCGCTCGCTGGGGTCCTGGATCGAGCAGCTGCTCGCCGAGTCGCTGGGCAAGGACGGCAAGGGAGTGGTGCCGGTGGACGCGGAGCCGCTGGGGGCGCCCGCCGTGTATGGCGATGACCGGCTCTTCGTGTCCGTTCTCCTCAAGGGCGACAGCGCGCACGACACGGCGCTGAACCAGCTCGCCGCGGAGGGGCACCCGGTGATCCGCCTCGAGCTCAACGACGTGCTCGAGCTCGGCGGCGAGTTCGTTCGCTGGGAGATCGCCACCGCCGCCGCCGCCGCGCTCTTCGAGGTCAATCCCTTCGACGAGCCCAATGTCGCCTCGGCCAAGGAGAAGACCGCCGAGCTCCTCGCGCGCTGGCGCAAGACGCACCGCCTGCCCGAGTGGAAGGCGGTGGCCGAGGAAAACGGAATGGCGCTCATGACGGGCCGCGAGGACAAGCCCGACTCCTTCGCGGAGGGGCTGCGCGCGCATTTCAATCAGACGCAGCCCGGGGACTATCTCGCCATCCAGGCCTTTCTCACGCCCACCCGGGACGCGGGGGAGCGCTTGAAGGAGATCCGCGTCCTCCTGCGCGACCGGCTGCGGGCGGCCACCACGGTGGCGTACGGCCCGCGCTACCTGCACTCCACCGGCCAGCTCCACAAGGGCGGGAAGCCGAACGGCATCTTTCTCCAGATCACCGGGGACGACCCGCAAGAAATCGTCATCCCGGACGCCGGGTACGGATTCGGGACCCTGAAGACCGCGCAGGCCCTGGGCGATCTCCAGGCTCTGTCGGAGGCGGGCCGGCGCGTGGCGCGAGTGCACCTCAAGGGCACGCAGGCGGCGGCGCTCGACAAGCTCGTCGAGGCGGTGCGCGCGGTGACGCGGAAGGTATGACCCTGGCCGACGAATCTTGCGTGATGGTGATCTTCGGGGCTTCGGGCGATCTCACCAAGCGGAAGCTCGTCCCCGCGCTCTGGTCCTTGTTCCAGAGCCGGGTCCTGCCCGAGCCCTTCGCGGTGATCGGCGTCTCGCGGACGGAGATGAGCAACGAGGTCTTCCGCACCCACATGCGCGAGGCGATCTCCGACTTCGCGCGGGTCCAGCCCCCTTCGCCGCGGGTCTGGGATCGCTTCGCCCAGACCCTCTTCTACTACACCGCCGATCCCGCCGATGCGGGCATCTATCCCGGGCTGGGGGACTTCATCAAGCAGGTGGAGCGGGAGCGGGGAACGAGCGGGAACCGGCTCTTCTACCTCTCCACTCCGCCCTCCCTCTACCCGCATATCGTGAACCGGCTCGGGGAGGCGGGATTCCAGCGCGGGGAGAGCGCCGACGCCTGGGTGCGCATCGTCATCGAGAAGCCCTTCGGGCGCGATCTCGCGTCGTCGCGCGCGCTCAACCACGTGGTGAACGGGGTCTTCAGCGAGGATCAGGTCTACCGGATCGATCACTATCTCGGCAAGGAGACGGTCCAGAACATCCTCGTCTTCCGCTTCGCCAACGGCATCTTCGAGCCGCTGTGGAACCGCAACCACGTGGACCACGTGCAGATCACGGTGGGCGAGACGCTGGGGGTGGAGGGCCGCGGCGCGTACTACGAGGAGTCGGGCGCGCTGCGCGACATGATCCAGAACCACATCCTGCAGCTCCTCTGCCTGGTGGCCATGGAGCCGCCGGTGACCTTCGACGCCGATCCCGTGCGCGACGAGAAGACCAAGGTGATGCGCGCGCTGCGGCCGATCCCGCCCGGCGAGGTGGACTCGGTGGCGGTGCGCGGGCAGTACGGCCCCGGCTTCGTCGGCGGCCAGCGCGTCCCGGGTTATCGGGAGGAGAAGGGCGTCTCCGCGGAGTCCATCACCGAGACCTATGCTGCGCTGAAGCTGGGCGTGGACAACTGGCGCTGGGCGGGAGTGCCGTTCTATCTCCGCACCGGCAAGCGACTGCCCAAGCGGACCAGCGAGATCGCGGTGCAGTTCCGGCGCACGCCCCACCTGGTGTTCCGGCGCAATCCGGAGGCGCCCGCGGAGCCGAACCGGCTCATCCTGCGCATCCAGCCGGACGAGGGGATCTCGCTGCAGTTCGGGGCCAAGCTACCGGGCACCGAGCCGCGCATCAAGCTGGTGGACATGGACTTCGACTATCACAAGGCCTTCGGAGCGGAGCCGCCCGAGGCCTACGAGCGCCTCCTGGTCGATGCGATGAAGGGCGACACCACGCTCTTCGCCCGCGGCGACTGGGTGGACCTGTCCTGGGAGCTGCTGGAGCCGGTGCTGCAGGCGTGGAGCAAGGGCGACCCGCGAAAGTTCCCTAACCACGAGGCCGGCACCTGGGGCCCCGCCGAGGCCGACACCATGATCGAGCGCGAGGGCCGCGCCTGGAGACGCCCCTAGGCTCTTGGCCGGCCGGCGCCTCACCCTGCCCTCTCCCCGCAACGGGGAAAGGGAGGGCAAGAGGAGGCGAGTCGGGCTAGCGCGTCGCGGGAACGGGCGTGGCGCCGAGCGGCGGCGTGACCTGAGCGGACCCGCTCACGACCTTGGTCGCCGAGAGCTCCACCCACGTGTAGTAGACGCCCTCGTAGATCAGGATCTGGAGCGAGTTGCCCATCTTCTCGTAAATCTGCGTGGTACCCTTGCTGGACGCGGTGGTCGACGACAGATGCCGCCACCCATTGGCCTCCAGAGTGGTCCGGAACGCGGCGCCGAGACTCTCCGGCTCCAGGCGCCCCTTGTAGAAGAGCCGGGCCGCCTTGACCGAGGGCGACTCGATGATGGTGGACTTGTCCATGTCCACCGTCAGGCCCTTGGGAACCGGGATGTCCTCGAACTCGCTTCGCTGGGGGCGTGGCGGAGACGACGCGCAGGCCGTGAGGGTCAGCATGATCACCGAAACAATGAGCGCACGACGCATGGGTAGCACCTCCTCTCGGTCATCGTACAGGCGGTGGGGGCCGACGACCAAGCTTTTGACGTTACCGCTCGCGATTTTTCTTCTTGCCGGCGTGGGATCCCCCGTCATCGCCTCCGAGCCGAGCGATCGGACGCTCCGAGAAGAGGCCGACCGGGAAGCGGAGCAACTTTCCAGGACGGCCAGGATCCACGACGAGCCCGCGCTGGACTCCTATCTGGCCGCCATGGTGAGCCGCCTCATGGCGGGGAGTCCACTCTCCGACGCCCCGCCCATCCGCGTCACCGTGCTCCGTGACGTCGCGCCGAGCGCGTTCATGCTGCCCAATGCCCGGCTCTTCGTTCATACCGGTCTCCTGGCGCGGCTGCACAATGAAGCCCAGCTCGCCGCCATCCTCGGGCGGGAAACGGTGCATCTGACCGAGCGCCACGCGCTTCGCGCCGATCGCAACGCGCCGGACACCTCCGGCCCGGCGGTGTCGAGCCCGATCCCGGCCCAGGGGCTGCCTCTCACCTACACCGCCGCCGTCACCGGCTATGGCCGCGACCTCGAGCGCGAGGCGGATGCGGCCGGCCTGACGCGCGTGGCGCTGGCAGGCTACGACCCGCGCGAGGCCCTGCTCGCCTTCGAGTGGCTCCGCGGGGAGCCGGGCCGCCCGAGCCCCTCGGAGAGGTACTACCTGAGCAATCCCGCCCGGCTCGACGAGCGGCTCGCGGGCGCGCGCAAGTGGCTCCAGGCGAACGGCTCCGACACGTCGTTCGAGGCGCTCACCAGGGGCAGCGAGGACTACGCGCTCCGGACCCGCCTGGCGGTGCGGGAGAATGCCGGGCTCGAGATCCGGGCCGGCCGCTACGGCCTCGGACGGAGTCAGCTCGACCGCGTGCTGGCGCTGACACCCGGAGACCCGGTGGCGTATCTCTACTACGGTGACCTCCATCGGCTCGCGGCCCAGCGGACCAGCCGGCCGGAGGATCGGGCGCCGCTGGTCGAGCAGGCGCGAGAGGCCTATGCCCGGGCGATCGCCCTCGACCCCGCCTTTCCCGACCCGTTCCGCCAGCTCGGTTTTCTCTACTATCAGACCCGGGACAATCCCCGGGCCCGCGAGGCCTTCGAGCGATATCTGGCGCTCAATCCGGACGCCCCCGACGCGCGGCGGGTCAAGGAGTATCTGATCGAGCTCGAGCGGTGAGACGCCGCCGCCTGCTGGGGGGTGTCGCGGTCGTCCTGCTGCTGGCCGTCGCGGTCTGGGCGCTTCACGCGCCCGTCCTCCGCGCGGTGGCGCATGCGCTCGTCGTGGAGGACGCCTTGGCCGACGCCGACGCGCTCGTCGTGGTGGCCGGCGACTCCCCCTTCCGGGAACAAGCGGCGTCGGATCTCTTCAAGCAGGGGTGGGCCCCCCGCATCGTCGTGTCCCGCCCGGTGAATCCTCCCTCGGTGGCGGCGCTGCTGGAGATGGGCGTGCGGCCCCTGGACATACAGGGCGAGTCGCATGCCGCCCTTCTCCGGTTCGGCATCCCCGCGTCGGCCATCGTGACGCTCGAGCAGACCGTGCGGATCACCGAGGACGAGCTCGCCCAGGTGCGCCAGGAGGCGCGCACGCGCGGCTGGCGCAGAATCATCCTCGTGACCTCGCCCGAGCACTCACGCCGGGTAAAAACGATCTGGCACCGGCGTGGAGGCGATGGGCTCGAAGCCATGGTCCGGGTCAGTCCATACGGCCGCGCCCCTGGAGACGGCTGGTGGCGAGAGCGCCGGATGGCCGAGCGTATCCTCCATGAGTACCTGGGACTGGTCGCGATCTATCTGGGTGTATCCGGCTGGATGCAGTAACCGCTCGCCTCGCCTGATTTTTCTCCTCCTTCCGGTCAACCGCCACCCCCCGTCATTCGTCAATGTAAGCGAGACGGTCGATTCTCGCGTCCAATGAGCGTGAAGTCGGCCCAGGACTACGAGGACGCTGTCTCCTGTCATACCGCGCGGTTGCGGCGTCTTTGCGGGCTGCTTCTCGGCGACAGCCAGGAAGCGGAGGAGGTCGTCCAAGAAGTGTTCGTCAAGGCATTGGAATCCGAGCGGCGTCAGGGGCCGCCTGCGGACTGGGGCCCGTGGCTCACCCGCATCGCGGTCAACACGTGCCGGGACCGCCGGCGCGCGGGCTGGTGGCAGCGCTTCCGGCAATGGACCGACCAGATCGAGCTGGTGCCGCTCACCGATCGGGGCCTGACGCCCGAGGACGCGGCGATCGGCGGCGAGGAGCGCCAGCGGATCTGGCAAGCGTTCCGGGCGCTGCCGGACCGGCAGCGGGAAGTGTTCGTGCTCCGTCACGTCGAGGACTGGTCGGGTCCGGAGATTGCCGCCGCGCTGGGCCTGAGCGCGGGGACGGTCAAGCGCCATCTGTTCCGCGCCGTGCATCGGATGCGGGCAATCCTGGGAGACGCGTGATGAGCCGGTGCCTGACCGAGCGCCGCCTGGTCCATCTCCAGGCGGGACTGGGCGATCCGGGCGAGCAGGCGCATGTGGACGGCTGCCCCGCCTGCGCGGGAAGGTTCGAGGCGCTCACGCGCGATCTGGACGTCCTCACCGGCGTGCTGGCCCGCGGCCCCATGCCCCACCCACGCCCCCAGCCGAGCTTCCGTCGCTGGGCTCCCGCCGTCGCCGGCACCGGCGCGCTCGCCCTGGCCGCGCTGCTCTGGGTCGAGGTGGCGGTGTGGCGCGCCGTCACCTATGTCCCGCCCTCGATGCGCCCCGAGGAAGCGAGCGCCATGCTCACCGAGGTGTCGCTCGCGCTCTTTTCCCTGAATGGTTACTCGGTCGCGGCCGCGGAGGACGCGGCCGAAGAGGACACGAATGTCTGCGACGGCGCCGACTGGCTCGTCACCACCAGCTGCACGCCGGCCCGGCTAGCCCACGCGGGGATCGTCTCCGCGGACGAGGAGCTCCGATGATCCGAGGACGGATGGTCGCCATGACGATGGTCGTGATGCTGGCCGGCGCGGCCGGACTGGCCGGGCCCGCCTGGGGTCAGGGCATGAGCCCGGAGATGGGACACGGAGGACGGTGGGGTCGCGACGGCGGCATGGCCCTGCCCTTCCTGATCCGCTCCGCGAACCTCACGCCGGACCAGGAGACCAGGATTCGCGCCATCCTGTCCACGCACCGGACCGCGACGCGCAGCGCGCTCGAGCAGCTCCGGCGCGCCCAGGACGAGCTGGCCGACAAGCTCCTCGCCGCAGGCCCCATCCAGAACACCGACCTCCAGCCCCTGCTCCAGCAGATCGGCCAGCTGCGCGAGCAGCTCCTGCAGGACAGCGCCCAGATCGCCCTCGAGGTGCGCGGCGTTCTCACGCCCGAGCAGCTGGCCAAGGCCGGTCAGGTCAAGGCGCGTATGAAGCAGCTCCAGGGCGAGATGCATCACCTCTTCGAGCGGCCCGCGGGCAGGTAGCCATGAAGCCATCTCGGTGGATCGGGGGAGCTCTGGTGGTGCTGCTCGTCTCGGGCTGCGTCACGGTCCCGTCGGGCCCCAGTGTCATGGTCATGCCCGGGCCCGGCAAATCGTTCGAGCAATTCCAGTTTGACGACGGCGCCTGCCGGCAGTGGGCGCAGCAGCAAAGCGGCGACGCCGCCACCGCCGCGAACCAGAGCACCGCCGCCGGGGCCGTGATCGGCACCGTGGTCGGCGCGGG
>DASRWT010000004.1:0-24208 GCA_035654455.1 Candidatus Nitrosocosmicus sp.
TGGAAACCCTCCACCAGCGCGCGCGTGCTCGGCCCCAGCCCCAGCACGTAGCGGCCGCCCGAGATCTGGTGCAAGGTGGCCGCGCTCATGGCCAGCGTGCCCGGCGTGCGCCCCCAGACGGAGAGGATGCCGGAGACGAGCGTGATGCGCTGGGTGCGCAGCGCGATCTCGGTGAGCACGAGCGTGGAGTCGAACCCCCAGCCCTCGGGGAGCGAGAAGCTTTCGTAGCCCAGCGAGTCGGCCAGCATGGCCGCGCGCACGATGACGTCGCGCCGCGTCTCCATGGGCGTGAGCTGCACGCCGCGTCGCCGAGGAGCCATGCGCGGAGGGTAGCAGATTTCGCGTGCTATCATCCCGCATGCCCGCCCGCGGTCGTCTAGCCCCGGGGCGGCCGTGACCCCCGCGCAGTCCTGGCGGCTCATCCTCTCCATCTGGCTCACGCTGGGCGTGGCCTTCGGTCTCTATTTCTCCTTCCCCGTTTTTTACGTCGCGCTGCTGGAGGAGTTCGGCTGGTCTCGCGGCCTGGCCGCGGGCGCGTTCTCGCTCTCCGCCATCGTGCAGGGGCTGCTCTCGCCCCTGGTGGGCGCCCTGGTGGATCGCGTGGGCCCGCGCCGCGTGATGCTGGGCGGCGGCGTGCTCCTCGGGGTGTCCTATCTCCTGGGGAGCTGGATCACCACACTCTGGCACCTCTACCTCGTGACGGGGGTGCTGGCCGCCGCCGGCGCCTGCGCGGTGGGCTGGGTGCCGTGCGCGGCGCTGCTGTCGCGCTGGTTCGCGCGGCGCCAGGGCAGCGTGATGGGGCTGGCGTTCTCCGGGATGGGCGTGGGCATCCTCGTCCTGGGGCCGCTGGCCCAGTGGCTCATCACCAATCACGGCTGGCGCCAGGCGTATTTCCTCATCGGCGCGGGAACCATTGCCGCCCTGCTGCCGCTGGCCTGGTTCGGCATCCGCGATCGACCGCCCACGCCGGTGGCGCCGTCCGCCGGATCCGAGCGCGCGGCCGTCCCCCTGAGCGCCCCCGCCGGGTCCCGCGGGATCGACCTCCGCGGCGCGCTGGCCACGCGCGCCTTCTGGGCGCTCTTCCTCGCCTATCTCTTCACGCCGCTGGCGGTGTTTCCCGTGGTCACCCACCAGGTGGCGTTCGCGGTGGACCAGGGATGGCCCCGCCAGTTCGTGGCGGGCATCTTCGGCCTCACCGGCTTCATGTCGGTGGTGGGCCGCATCGTCTTCGGCTTCGCCGCCGACCGAATCGGCCGCGCGCAGTCCGCCAGCCTCTCCTATGCCTGCACCGCGCTCGGCACGCTGGCGCTGCTCTCGCTGGAGCGCTGGCACCACGCGGCGTCGCTCTACGTCTACGCGCTGCTCTTCGGCGCCGGCTTCGGGGCGCGCGGGCCCATCATCACCGCCATGGCGTCCGAGCTCTTCCCGGGGCGCCAGTTCGGGCGCATCTACGGCGCGCTGAGCCTGGGCAACGGGATCGGCGGGGCGCTCGGGCCGTGGCTGGGCGGCGCCATCTTCGACGTGACGGGCAGCTACCGCACCGCTTTCCTGCTCGCCTCCGGCTTCTGCGTGATGGGCGCCGCGTGCTTCTGGGCGGCGGCGCGGCCGCCGGCGCGCGGCGAGTAGCCGAGCGCTTCCCGGGTCACCCCCACCGCGGAGGTCGCGAAGAGCGTGGCGATGGTGAGGCCGATGAGGATGTCCGGCCACGCCGAGCCCGACCGGCCGACGGCGAGCGCGGCGAGCAGGACCCCGCCGTTGGCGATCACGTCATTGCGGGAGCAGAGCCAGGCCGACCGCATGTTGATGTCGTCGGCCCGATGGCGCCAGAGCAGCGCGAGCACGGCGGCATTCGCGCCGAGCGCGGCGAGGGCCACGCCCGCCATGATCTCCGCGTCCGGCGTCAGGCCGCGGGCGAGCTTGACGAGGACCTCCACCGCGATCCCCATCGCGAAGCCGGCCATGATGAGGCCCTTGAGCAGCGCCGCCCGCGTCTGCCAGATGGGAGCGCGGGCGATGACGTACAGGCTGAATCCATACACGATGGCGTCGCCGAGCATGTCCATGGCATCGGCCAGGAGCGCGGTCGAGTGGGCGAGGAGCCCCGCCAGGACCTCGGCCGCGAACATGACGAGGTTGATCCACAGGACGAGGCGGAGCACCCGCCGCTGCCGGGCGTGAACGGGGCGAACCTCGCAGCACTCGTCCATGCCGGTAGTCTAGCCGAGGCGCGATCGCGCGGCGCCGCGCCTTGACCCGGCCGCCCCCGGGCCCTATTCTTGGGGACCTGCCGGGGGTCACCATGGACTCAAACGCGCTCTCGACCCGTGACGAGAACCTCCCCGCCGCCTACTCGGCGGGGCTGGAGCGTCTCTCCCTCGCGCCGCTCTGGGCCGCCCTCCACCAGCTTCTGCCCCAGGAGCGGGTCTCCCGCGTGGTGCCGCATCGCTGGCGCTGGGCGGAGCTGCGGCCGCAGCTCCTCGACGCCGGCCGGCTGGTGCCGATGGAGCAGGCGGAGCGTCGCGTGCTCGTGCTCTGCAATCCCGGACTTCCCGGCGCGCTGTCCGCCACCGCCACGCTGTACGCCGGGCTTCAGATCATCATGCCCGGCGAGGCGGCCCCCAGCCATCACCATACCCCCGCCGCCCTGCGTCTGGTGGTCGAGGGGCGCGGCGCCTTCACCACGGTGGAGGGCGTGCGCTGCGAGATGGAGCCGGGCGACCTCATCATCACGCCTCCCATGCGCTGGCACGATCACGGCCACGAGGGAGCCGAGCCGGTGATCTGGCTGGATGGCCTCGACATCCCGCTGGTGCGGGCCTTCGAGGCCTCGTGGGCGTCCAAGATGCGTCCGGCGCAGGCGCCCGAGACGGCCACCGACTCCTCGCAGGACGAGTTCACCGCGGCGGGTCTGGTGCCGCGCGGCTCGCGCTATCCGGAAACGGGCTACCCGCAGGTGCGCTGGCCCTGGCGCGAGGTGCGGGAGGCGCTCGCGCGCCTGGCCGCCACCGCGCCGCGCGAGCAGGCGGTGACTCTCCGCTACGTGAATCCGCGCACCGGCGCCTCGCCCCTGGCCACCATGGGCGCGGAGGCGCTGTGGCTGCGCCCCGGTGAGGCCACGCGGGCGGAGCGGCGCACGGGCAGCGGCGTCTTCCACGTCATCGAGGGGCGCGGGGAGACCCGCGTCGGCGACGCCGTCCTCACCTGGGAGCCCGGAGACTGCTTCGCCGTCCCTCCCTGGCACTGGATCGAGCACCGCAACGGCTCCGGCGCCGCGCCCGCCGCGCTCTTCCACCTCAACGACGAGCCGGCGCTCCGCTCCCTCGGCCTGTGGCAGGAAGAGATCCGGAACTGACTGGACGCGCTGAGGCGCCGCGCGCGATCGCTCAGCTCCGCCGGGTGATGGCCAGCGCGCCGCCGCCCAGCAGGACCTGGGCGAGCGTCGCCCCCACGATCAGGAGCACGTACTCGTAACCGGCCGCCTGGGGCGCGCTGCCCACCAGCACGCCCTTCAGGAAGTAGCCCTGGCTCAGGTGCACGAAGACGAGGGCGCCCAGCATCACCGGCAGGTTGGCGAGGGCCGCCCATCGCGTCCAGAGCCCGAGGATCATCATGAGGCCGCCGAGGCCATGCGCGAGGATGGTGAACCAGGCGGCCACCTCGGGCAGCGGGATGCCCATCTTGGCATTGAAGGCGGCGGCGCCCGCCGGCGTGTAGATGACGAGGGCGAGATACGCGTGCATCACGAAGGTCACGCCGAGGAAGAGTCGGAGAATGGTGGCACCGTACTGGCTCAAGGGGATTCTCCCGTGGATGAGGGGTGCGTTGCGCCTCCCGCGGAGAGGTCGCGCGCGGCCGGCAGTCCCGGCAGCCCCGTCGCCGCGCGCACGCCGCGCAGTATCGCCTGCGCCACTGCCCGCGCCCCCAGGGTCCCGACCTCGAGAGGGTCCGCGGCGCGGTCGCCGATCGAGAGACAGAAGAGCGTGTCGCCGTCGGTGGTGAGATGCGGCGGCGACAGCGCCCGCGCATAGCCTCCCATGGCCAGCGCCGCCACGCGCGAGGCCTCCGCCTTGCCCAGGCGCGCGTCGGTGATCACGCAGCCGATGGTGGTGTTCTGCGGGCGGAAGACGGGCGGGGGCGCGCCCGCGGCCAGCGCCGCCGCCGTGTCCAGCAGGCGCTCGCCGGCGGCGTCGCGCGCCCCCGCCACCAGCCGCCCGGACTCGGCGTCGCGCACGTCGCCCACCGCGTTCACCGCCATGATGGCGGCGGTGACGAAGCCCGCGCCCTCCACCACCGCGCACCCGAGGCCGCCGCGCATGGCGCGCTCGAGCTTGTGGAGCTTGCCCACGGTAGCGCCCGTGCCCGCGCCGACGTTGCCCTCCTCGCAGGCCCCCGGGCGCGCGGCCTGCGCCGCCGCATAGCCCATGGCGCGATCGGGTCGCACGCGGTGATCGCCGACGCCGAGATCGAAGAGGATGGCGCCCGCCACGTGGGGCACCACGGTGCGCGTCACCGGAAAGCCCACGCCGCGCTCCTCGAGGTATTGCATGACGCCCCAGATGGCCTCGAGCCCATAAGCGCTGCCGCCCGCCAGCACCACCGCGTCCACGTGGGGGACGAGGTGGCGCGGGTCGAGGAACTCGAGCCCGTGCACGCCCGCCGCCCAGCCTCGAATCTCCACGCCGCCCACCGCGGGCCGGTCGGGAAGGATGACGGTGCAGCCGGTGAGCGCCACCGGATCGGTGGCGTGGCCGACGCGCACGCCCGGAATCACGGACGCACGCCCCGGATCATGCGCGCCGTCGCGCGGGCGCGCGGCTCACGTCTTCCAGGCGCGCGCGGCCGAGGGTGACCTCGCCCGCCACCTCGAGCCCGCGTCCCACCAGCGCGCGCGCGAAGGGGATGGCCTCGGCGCGGCGCTCGCCGTCGGCCAGCGCGGCGGCGGCGGCGCGGGCGGAGGCCGCCGGCTGCTGACGATCGGTGGCGTCGAAGACGAGCGCCATCTCGCCCAGCCGCCGGGCCCAGCGCCGGCGCGCCTCCGGCGTGAACGTCTTCGCGACGGCGGCATCCACGATGGCCGCCTCGCGCTCGGCCTTGATCTGCTCCGAGACCACGAGCCGGCTGTCGCGGGCCTCCAGCAGCGCGACCGCGTCCTCGCGCAGCGCGGCGGGATCCACGAACCAGCCGCCCAGCTCCGGCAATTCGAGCAGCGCGGCGCCCTGCTCGAGCAGCGCGGGATCGGCGGTGGCCCCCGGCGCGGCGTCGGCGAGCAGCGGATCGGGCGTGGGGCGCGGCGGGAACAGCGCGCGCCAGCGCGCGAACTCGGGCGGGGGCGCGGTGCGCGCGGCCGCGTGCAGCGCCAGCGCCTCCGCCACCAGGGCCTGGGCGCGCTCGGGCGCGCTCGCAACCCATGGCAGCTTCTGCGACTCGCGCAGCGCGCGCTGCTCGGTCTCGAGCCGCTTGCGGGTGACCGGCCCGCCCGCGGTCTCGAGGATGCCCGCCTCGTCATTGAGAATGAGGGAGCACAGCCGGAGGCCGCCGCCCACTCCGCCCTCGAAGACGATCCAGCCCGCCCGCGAGCCGGAGCCGTCGATGCCGGACAGCCAGGCGGCGGTGGCGCGCTCCGGCTCGCGCCGGATGAGCGGGCCCGTGCGCGGGCCCGGCTCGGTGGCGGCCGGAGCCATCCCCGCCTGGGTCAGGCGGTAGAGCGCGCGCCGGGCGCTCTTGCGCACGCTCTTGTCGGCGGCCACGCCCTTGTCCGCCGCGCCGTCGGCCAGGCGCCGGAGGAGCGGCGCGGCCCCGGCGCCGTGCTGCCGGCACAGCGCGCGCAGCTCCGCCTCGAGGACATCGAGGGGCACGGCGCTGAGATCGGGCAGGGGACCGCCGGCGAGCGCGGTCTCGAGGGTGGCCTCAGTCACGGCGTGGCGAGTCCGCGCCACGGCAGCGGCGTGTCGCGGAAGTAGACTTTTCGCATGTAGGTCAACGCGCCGGCGTAGCGCTCGAACCCGGCGGCCAGCCGGGCGAACAGCGGGGCATCGGGCTCGCTCTCGGCGCGGGCGAGCTCGGAGAGAAAGCGAAAAGCGCGGCGGCCCTCGGTCTCGTAGTAGTCCACCACCGCCAGGCGCTCGACGTGCTCGCGGAAGAGCCCGGTCATGAACAGCGTGTAGTCGCCGATATGGCGGCGCACCGCGCGCTCCTTGCCGGGGTCGAAGCGCGGGCCCTCCCACTCCCAGACCCGCTGGATCTCCAGGAGGGCGTCCACCACGGTGGGCAGCCGCCGGCCGGGCAGGGCGTCGATGGCGGCCAGCGCCTCGGTGCGCGCGAAGCGCGTGAGGAGATCGGTGATGTAGTCCTCGGCGCGCGCGTCGTCCAGCGTCAGATCGCCAAATGCGCTTCGCGTCACGCGCGCGAAGAAGCGGGGGAGCAATCCGGGCTCCACGTCTCCGAGTCTAGCAGACCCCCTGGCCCCCCGTTCCCGGCAGTGCTAGACTCCGCGCCATGGTTTTGCGAGGCGGCGACCGCATGGACGAGGCGGAGATGGACCTG
Source organism: Candidatus Nitrosocosmicus sp. (assembly GCA_035654455.1). Lineage (GTDB taxonomy): Bacteria > Methylomirabilota > Methylomirabilia > Rokubacteriales > CSP1-6 > DASRWT01. The sequence goes on from DASRWT010000004.1 coordinate 6,544, forward strand.
CGCGGGCCGGACCTGGTCCGTCCCCAGCGCCCCTGGGCGCTCATCGGCGCCGCCCTGCTCCTGGTGGTGCTGGCCGCCGTGCTCTGGGCCAAGTGGAGCGAGAGCCGCGGGGAAGTCGAGCGACTCCGCTCCGAGCTCAAGGTGGTGTACTCCGAGGCGGAGGCGCTGCGCACCCTGGCCGCCCAGGCGCAACAGCGTGTGACCATTCTCGAGAAGCAGGTGCAGGGCATCCGCACCGAGCGGGACGAGGCCAATACCCGGGCCACCGAGCGGATGGTGCCGAAGACGCCCGCGAAGGCCCCCTCCAAGAGCGGCAAGTCCACCAGCACCCGATAGCGGGCGCGACGAGCGGGGAGAGGGGCGGCGCGCATGGCCGCTAGCGACTGGCGCCGCAAGCCCGGCCTCATCCTGGGCGCGCTCACCGCGCTCAACGGCCTCAACTACCTCGACCGGTATGTGGCCGCCGCCACCCTCACCCTCATCCTCGCCGAGCTCAAGATCTCGGACTCGCAGGGCGGCCTCCTGCAGTCCATGTTCATCGTCACCTATGCGCTGGCGTGCCCGGTGGCGGGCTGGCTGGGCGACCGGGGAAGCCGCATGCGGCTCGCGGCGGCGGGCATCTTCATCTGGAGCCTCGCCACCGTGGGCTCGGGCCTCGCGACCTCATACGCGCTGCTCCTCCTCGCGCGGGCGGTGACGGGCATCGGCGAGGCGGGTTACGGCGTGGTGACGCCGGCGCTCCTGTCGGACTGCTATCCGCCGGCCAGGCGAGCCGCCGCGCTCGGCATCTTCTACGCGGCCATCCCGGTGGGCAGCGCGCTCGGCTATATCGTGGGCGGCGTGGTGGGCGAGGCATATGGCTGGCGCGCGGCATTCTTCGTGGCCGGTGCGCCCGGCGTGGCGCTGGCCTTTCTCCTCCTGCTGCTGGCCGAGCCCGCGCGCGGCACGCAGGACGCCGCCCCCGTGGCCGGGCCCGCGCCCGATGCGTCCCTGCGCTCGCTCGCCCGCCGGAAGAGCTATGTCGTGAACACGATCGCGCAGGTCATCTACACCTTTGCCATGGGCGGGCTCGCCACCTGGGCGCCCGCCTACTTCGTGCGCGAGCGAGGCATCCCGCTCGCGGTGGCCACCTCCACCTTCGGCGGCCTCCTCGTGGTGGCGGGCTTCCTCGGCACCCTGATCGGCGGCCGGCTGGCCCAGCGGCTGGCGCGCCGCTCGCCCGGCGCGGACTTCGTGCTGTCGGGCTGGACGCTCACCGCGTCCATCGTCTTCACCCTGTTCGCCATCCTCTCGCCGAACCCCTTCGTGTTCTGGCCCGCCATGTTCGTGATGCTCTTCCTGCTCTTCGTGAATATCGGGCCGCTCAATGCGGCGATGGCGAACGTGCTGCCCGCCGCGCTGCGCGCGCGCGGCTTCGCCCTCACCACCATGCTGATGCATCTGCTCGGCGACGCGGTCTCGCCCTGGCTCATCGGCGTGGCCTCGGATTCCGTGGGGCTCAAGATCCCGGTGCTGGTCACGGGGTGCCTGCTCTCGCTGGCGGGGCTGGTGCTCCTGATCGGACGCCACACGCTCGTGCGTGATCTGCGCGAGATGGGCGCCACCCCGGGCGCGGCGGCGCCGCCCGGCGGACATCACTAGCCCCGCGCCGGCGGCGCGGGGGGGCGTTCGTCAGGCCCCGAGCGTCCGGTCCCACACCTCGAGGAGCCGCGCGTTGGCGGCGGTGGTGCCGATGGAGACGCGGAGATGGCCCGGGAAGCCGATGCCGGCCCCGTCGCGCACGAGGATGCCCGTCTTCAGGAGCGCCTGGCGCAGCACACCCGCCCGGGCGTCCACCTTGACGAGCAGGAAGTTCGCCTGCGACGGCGGCACGACGGAGCCGCGCTGCCGGAGCGCCTCCGCCAGCTTCGGCCGCTCGGCGAGAATGTGGGCCCGCGTGCGGTCGAGATGGGGCCGATCGTCCAGCGCGGCCACCGCCGCCACCTGGGCGAGGCGGTTGACGTTGTAGGGAGCGCGCACGCGGTTGAGCCGGTCGATGATCTCCGGCTGGGCGACGGCGTAGCCGATGCGCAGCCCCGCAAGGCCGGCGATCTTCGAGAACGTGCGGAGCGCGATCACGAAGGGAAAGTCGCGGGCGAGCGCCACGCCGTCGGGGCTTTCCGGATCGTCGCAGAAGTCGCGATACGCCTCGTCCACCACCACCAGGGGCGCGTCCGCTCCCAGCGACTCGATGAAGCGGCGCAGGGGGCCGTTCCTCACGATGGTGGAGGCGGGATTGTGCGGCGTGCAGATGAACACCGCCTTGGTCCGCGCCGTCACCCGCGCGCGCATGTCGTCCAGGTCGGTCTCATAGTTCCGCAGGGGGCTCTTCACCACGTCCGCGCCCGCCAGCAGCGCCTCGGTGCTGTAGGGCTCGAATGAGGGATGCGGCACCACCACCTCGTCGCCGGGCCCGAAGGCGGCGCGGGCCAGGAAGCCGATCAGCTCGTCGGCGCCGTTGCCGACCACGAGCCAGGCCGGCTCCACCCCGACCCACTCGCCCAGCGCCGCCCGCACCCGCTGGGATCGGCCGTCCGGGTAGAGGTGCACGCGCTCCGCCTCGCGGCGCAGACTTTCCGCGACCTTGGGAGATGGACCCAGGGGGCTCTCATTCGCCGACAGCCGGATCACGGAGGGGAGGCCGAGCTCCTTCTCCACCTGCTCGAGTGGGGGCCCGGCCTCGTAGGGGGTGACCTTGTCGAGGGCGTCGCGCCAGATCTTTCGCATCGCCCGATCATTGTATACGCGCGCGGGCAAGTCCGCGTCAGATTTGACAGGATCGGCTCTGGCCATGTAACGTCTCGACATGTCAGCCGAGCTGTTCAAGCAGCTCCGCCGCGTCGAAGCCCAGGCCGAGAAAGGGATCGAGGGCCAGCCGGCCGAACGCGCGGAGCGCCGGCGCCGGCTTCGCCTCGAGCTGCTCCGCCAGCACCTCACCTCCAACGTGGATTTTCTCCGCGCCGCCCATCTGGGGGGCGCGTCCGGCCAGCAGTCCGTCCAGGCCTATGCCGCCTTCATGGACGGCTTCCTCGGCACGCTCTATCGGTTGGCGTCGGACGACGCGCGGAAGGAAGGCCTGACCCCGGCGCCCATGGTCCTGGTCGCGCTGGGCGGCTATGGCCGCGGCGAGCTGCATCCCCTGTCCGATCTCGACCTCTTGGTCATCTTCGACGGGGAGATGGGGCCGTATGTCCAGCGGGTCACGCAGGGGCTCCTCTACACGCTCTGGGACCTGGGGCTGCAGGTGGGCCACGCGGTGCGGAGCCTGCCGGATTGCGTGGCCATGGCGCGCACGGATTTTCCCAGCCGCACGTCCATGCAGCAGGCGCGCTACCTCATCGGCGACCGCCGGCTCTTCAACCGCTTCCGGAAGATCCTGGCCGACAACATCTATCGAAAAGACTTCGCCCAGTTCCTCGAGACCACCCTCGCCGAGCGGGACCAGCGCTACCGGAAGTTCGGCGGCTCGCCCTATATCGGCGAGCCCAACGTGAAGGAGTCGGCGGGCGGGCTCCGCGACATTCACACCGCCATGTGGCTGGCCTCCACCAAGTTCGGCACGCGCACGCTGCGCGAGCTGACCGACAAGCGGCTCATCACCGACCGCGAGCGGGAGTCGACGGATGCCGCGCTGACCTTCCTCTGGCGCGTGCGCAACGAGCTGCATTTCCTCTCCGGCCACAAGAACGACGTGCTCTCGCGGGACATCCAGCCGCAGATCGCGAAGAATTTCGGCTACGTGGGCGACGACATGTCCCTCGCCGTCGAGAAGTTCATGCGCGACTACTATCTGCACGCGCGCGTGATCCACCGCGTGTCCAAGCGCCTCATCGCCCGCTGCCGCGAGACGCTCTCCCGCCCGAAGCCGGTGCAGCGCCGCCTCCGCCAGGAGGCGCTCGCCGACGGGCTCTTCGTGCTGGACGGCTCGCTGCACCTGGTGCACGCCGACGGCCGCGCCTTCCGGGAGAACCCCACCCGCCTCATGAAGGTGTTCTGGCACTCGCATCAGCTCGGCTTCGATCTCGGCATCGACGTGGAGCGGGGCATCGAGGCGTCGCTGGACCTGATCGACGATCGCTTCCAGCGCTCACCCGAGGTGCGCGATCTCTTCCTCGCCATCTGCCGCAACTGGGGCCGCACCGCGCTGACGCTGCGGGAAATGCACGAGCTGGGCGTGCTGGGCCGCTATCTGCCGGAGTGGGGCGCGCTCACCTGCCTGGTGCAGTACGACGTCTACCACCGGTTTACCGCCGACCAGCACTCGCTGCTCGCGGTGGAGAACCTCGAGGCGCTGGCGCCGGGCCAGTCGGCGGAGGCGGAGGGCATCGCGGAGGTGCTCAACGAGGTGGCGAGCCCGGACCTCCTGATGCTGGGCATGCTGTTGCACGACATCGGCAAGGGGAAGGGCCACGGCCATGTGGCCAAGGGCATCCCCCTCATCCACGAGCTGACCGCGCGCATCGGGCTGACGCTCGAGGATGCCGAGGCGGTGATCCTCCTGGTGGCGCATCACCTCACGCTGTCGCATATCGCCCAGCGGCGCGACATTGACGATCCGAAGACGGTGGCCTCCCTCGCGGAGGTGGTGGGCACTCCCGAGCGGCTGCGCATGCTCTATCTCCTCACCTTCGCCGACATGCGCGCGGTGGGCCCGGGCGTGATGACGGGCTGGATGGCGCGCATCCTCTGGGAGGTGTACACGCGCACCCTGGTCTCGCTCACCGGCGGCAGGCTCGAGCGCCCGAGCCGGGAGACGGTGGCCGAGCGGGTGGCGGAGGAGGCGCGCGGGTCGCGCGGCGCCGCGGTGGCCCACCTCGCCATGATGTCCGATCGCTATCTCGCCACCACCTCCGCCCAGCGAATCGCCGCCCACCTCCGCCTGGTCGAGCGGCTGGAGGAGGAGGCGGTGGCGACCGAGCTCTTCCACTATCCCGACCTCGGGACCGCCGAGGTGGTGATCGTGACCAGGGACGTGCCGGGCCTCTTCTCCCTCATCGCGGGCACGCTGGCCGCCGAGGGCATCAATGTCCTCTCCGCCCAGATTCACACCCGCGCCGACGGCATCGCGCTCGACACCTTCCAGGTCAACGATCCCTTCGGCGAGGCGGTGACCGAGGATGCGCGCTGGCGGCGGACCCTGACCGCATTGCGCCGCGTGCTCCGGAAAGAGCACACGGTGGAGGAGCTCCTGGCCGCGCGCCGCAGCAGCCGCCCGGGGCCGGAGACGGTGGCGGGGCCGCCCAAGATCGCGGTGGACAACCAGCTCTCCGACACCTACACCGTGGTGGAGGTGAAGTGCCCCGACCGCGTGGGCCTCCTCTACCTCATCACGCGCACCTTCCAGTCGCTGGGCCTCAATATCGGCAGCGCGCGCATCGCTACCGAGATCGAGCAGGCCTACGACACCTTCTACGTGACGGACCGGCAGGGCCGCCGCGTCGAGGACCCGGTCCAGATGGACCGCCTCCGCGACGCGCTCGAAGATGCTCTCCTCAAGCCGCTTTAAGGGTCCGGTCCAGCGCGCGGCCGATCCCATCGCGCGGCTCCTGCTCCGCGCCCGGGTGCGGCCCAATCACCTCACGGTGGCGGGGCTGGGCGTGTCCTGCCTCGCCGCCTGGGCCTTCGCGGATGGGCGGCTGCGGACCGGCGCGGTGCTGCTCACCGTGGCCGGGCTCTTCGATCTTTTCGACGGCTCGCTGGCGCGCCTTTCCGGGCAGGAGTCCGACTTCGGCGCCTTTCTCGACTCCGTGGTGGACCGCTATTCGGACCTGGTGGTGCTGCTGGGGCTCATCGTCTCCTGCCAGCGTATCGGTGAGTGGAACCTCTGCCTCTTCACCATGGCCACTTTGGTGGGCACCGTGATGGTGTCGTATACCAAGGCCCGCGCCCAGTCCATCGGGATCGCCTGCGAGATCGGGCTCATGGAAAGGCCCGAGCGGCTCATCGTCCTCATCGCCGGCGCCACCTTCAATCTCATGACCCCGGCCATGGCGGTGCTGGCGCTCCTCACCCACCTGACCGCGCTCCAGCGCATCTTCTACACACGCCGGGTTGCGCGAAGCGTGGAGCGGACGGGGGCACTCCGGTAGACTCGTAACATGTGGCGTCGCGGGGTCCTGGCGCTCGTCGTGCTCACGGTGGCTTCGGTGGCCCTGGCTTCCCAGGGCGCCGCGCCCATCCTCTCCCCGGGGAGCCCGCCCGGGCGCGCCCAGATCGATGGTGTGGCCCTGGCGCTGGCAACCCAGCGCGCCGGCGATTTGCCTGCTGCCGCGCGGCTTTTCGGCGAAGCCGCCGCCATGGCCGGCCCCATTTCCGAGTACGCGCGGCAGCTCCAGGCCGAGGCGCTGGCGCGGCTGGGAGACCCCGAGGCGGCCCGAGTGGCCGTCCAGGCGGTGGAGCAGGCCGGCGCGGGCCCGCTCCTCCCCGCCGCGCTGCTCCTGGCCGCGCGCGAGTCCGCGCGCGTGGGCGATCTGGCCGGCGCCATGGTGCTCTACCGCCGCTTCCTCGACCGCTTTCCCGAGCACGGAGATAGCCCGGCCGCGCGCTACGGCCTGGCCGCCGCGCTCGAGGCCACCGGGCAGGGGGAGGAGGCGCTGCGGCTCTTCCGCGGCATCTGGATCACCGCCCCGCTCTTCCCCGCGGCCCCGGTGGCGCGCGAGCGCGAGCGCGCCCTGACCGAGCGCGGCGTGCCGGCCCCGCCGCTGACGCCCCGTGAGCGTGTGGACCGGGCGGAGCGGCTGCTCCTCGGCGGCCAGGCCACCCAGGCGCGGGCCGAGGCGGAGGCGCTCATCGCCGACGGGATCACCGGCGATCCGCTGCTGCGCGCCTTCCGCGTGACCGCCGAGGCCTCGCGCCGGCTCGGCAAGCCGGAGGAGGCGCTCCGCGCGGTGGACCGCGCCATCGCGGTGGCGCCCGGGGAGCGCCGCGCCACCTGGCTGCTCGAGCGCGCGCGGCTGCTGCAGGCCCGGAGCCCGCAATCGGCCCTCGTCACGCTCGACCGGCTGGTGCGCGAGCATCCGAAGAGCAGCGAGGCCAGCGACGCGCTCCTCCTCCGCGGCCAGATCCTGGAGTCGCAGTCCCAGCCCATGGAGGCGGAAGCCACCTACGCGCGGCTGGCGGTGGACTATGGCGACGACGACGACGCGGGGCGCGCGCTCTGGCGGCTGGGCTGGATGGCGTGGTTCCGGCGCGACTACGAGGGCGCCATCGGCAAGTGGAACCGGCTCATGAGCTTGCCCGGCGGCCAGACCTTTCGGGAGAACGCGATCTACTGGATCGGCCGGGCGCACGAGGAGCGCGGCGAGCTGAGCCTGGCCACGCGCCAGTGGACGGAGAGCGTGGGGCGCGAGCCGCGCGGGTACTTCGGCATCCTGGCCACGGCGAGGCTGCAGCGCCACGGCGCCGCGGTGCCGATCGCGCGCGAGCCGCGGACGCCGATCACGCTGCCCGCGGATGCGCTGGAGTCCCTCCGCGACGAGCCGCGCTACGCGAAAGCCACCGCGCTGCGCGCCGCCGGGCTCGGCATCTGGGCGGACGGCGAGCTGGACGAGCTGGCGCGCCGCTCGGCGGGCGAGACGGCGCGGCTGTACGCGGTGTCCACCCTCTTCGCCCAGGACGCGCGCTATCACCTCTCGCTCCGCATCCTCCGCCGCGAGTTCCTTCCCCTGGCGCGAGCGGGCTATCCCTGGCTGCCGCGTCTTTTCTGGGACATGTTCTACCCGCTGGGCTGGCGTGCGGAGATCGCCGGCGCGGCGCAGCGGGGCGCGGTGGATCCGTTCCTCGTCTCGGCGGTGGTGCGCGAGGAGTCGTCCTACAATCCGCTGGTGCGCTCGCGCGTGGGGGCCCGCGGCCTCATGCAGCTCATGCCCGATACCGCGCGGCCGCTGGCCCGCGCGCGGGGCATGGATTTCCGCGACGGCGACATCCTCGACGATCCCGCCGCCAACGTGGAGCTGGGCGCGGCCTATCTGGGCTGGCTGGTGCGCGAGTTCGGCGAGGCCCGGCTGGCGGTGGCCGCCTACAATGCCGGGCCCAACCGCGTGAAGGAGTGGTGGGCGGCGCGCAAGTCGGACGACCTCGAGGTCTGGGTGGAGCAGATTCCCTACAACGAGACGCGCAGCTTCGTCCGGCGGGTGTCGGTGGGCTACGAGGAGTACCGCCGCCTCTACGCGAGCGCCGCCAGGTGAGCCTGGTCCGCGCCGGCTTCTTCCGGCGCCTCGCCGCCGGGCTGCTGGACACCCTGCTGGGCCTCGTCCTCTTCGTCCTCTCCGCCATGTGGCTCGTGCTTGGCATCTGGGCGCTGCGCGGGCTGCCGCGCGACACCCCGACCCTGCTTCTGCTCTACGCGGGGGTGCTCGGGCTCGGCGTGGGCCTGCACCTCATCTACCATGTGGTGCTCCTCGGCGGCTGCGGCCAGACGGTGGGCCGCATGGCGCTGGGCATCGCGGTGGTGCGCGCCGACGGCGGTCCGCCCGGCTATCGCCGCGCCCTCCTTCGCTCCCTGGGCAACCTGCTCACCGCGCTGACGCTCGGCCTGGCGGGGCTGGTCGCCCTCTTCAACCGCGAAGGGCGCGATCTGGCTGATCTGTTCTCGGGGACGCGCGTCGTCCGGGTGCGCTGACCATTCCCGAGGATCGACAATCCGGTGACATTCCGGGGGTGGGCACCCTGGTAGACTGGGTCCGTCGGTTGCCAGCGACCAGGGAGGCTCGGGAATGTTGATCAGGCGCGCGGAGCGATTCACGTACTCGGAGATCACGCCATACCCCACCTACCTGGACCGCCGGTCGTTCATCCGAGGGGGCCTGATCGCGGGCGCGGCCGCCCTGGCCCTCACCCCGAAGGGCGCACGCGCGGCCACTCCCAAGGGCCAGCCGCTCGCCGCGCAGAGGAACGTCCCCCTCAGCCTCGGTGAGCCGCCCACGCCCTTCGAGAGCGCCACCACCTACAACAACTTCTACGAGTTCGGCACCGACAAGGAGGACCCGGCGCGGCTGGGGGGATCGCTCAAGACGCGGCCCTGGTCGGTGAAGGTGGAGGGGCTCTGCGCGAAGCCGCGGAGCTTTGACATCGAGGAGCTCCTGAAGCTGGCCCCGCTCGAGGAGCGCGTGTACTCGCTCCGCTGTGTGGAAGCCTGGTCCATGGTGATCCCGTGGATCGGCTACTCGCTCTCGGCCCTCCTCAAGAAGGTGGAGCCCACCAGCGCCGCCAAGTTCGTCGAGTTCGCGACCCTCCACGACGCCGAGCAGTTCCCCGGCCAGAAGAAGGGCGTCTTCGGCTGGGGCGGGCTCGACTGGCCCTATATCGAGGGGCTGCGAATGGACGAGGCCATGCACCCGCTCACCCTCTTGACCCTGGGCATGTACGGCCAGGTGCTGCCCAACCAGAACGGCGCGCCGGTGCGCGTGATCATTCCCTGGAAGTACGGGTTCAAGAGCGGCAAGAGCATCGTGCGCATCCGGCTCACCAGCGAGCAGCCGAAGACGGCGTGGGAGAAGGCGGCGCCCAGCGAGTACGGCTTCTACTCCAACGTGAATCCCACCGTGGATCACCCGCGCTGGAGCCAGGCCACCGAGCGGCGCATCGGCGAGTTCCGCCGGCGGAAGACGCTGCCGTTCAACGGCTACGGGGACCAGGTCGCCTCGCTCTACACGGGGCTGGATCTGAAGAAGTTCTACTAAGCGGCACGTGACGCGGCGCGGGCGGATCGCGCTCAAGGTCGCCGCGTGGGCGGCATGCGTGGCGCCGCTCGCCTGGCTGGGCTACTGCGCCTACACGGGCGATCTCACGCCCAACCCGATCAGCTTCATCACCAATACCCTCGGCGACTGGACCTTCCGCATCCTGCTCGCGAGCCTGGCCGCCACCCCGCTGCGCATCCTCAGCGGCTGGTCCTGGCCCATCACGCTCCGGCGCCTGCTGGGCCTCTGGGCCTTCGTCTACGCGCTGCTCCACTTCTCGGTGTGGGTGGTGCTGGACCACTTCTTCGACTGGGGGGCCCTGGCCGCGGACATCGTGAAGCGGCCCTATATCACGGTGGGGATGGCGGCGCTCGTGCTGCTGGTGCCGCTGGCGGCGACCTCGACCACCGGCATGATCAAGCGCCTGGGCGGGCGCAACTGGCGGCGACTCCACGCGCTCGTGTATGTGATCGGCGTGCTGGCGACGCTCCACTACTTCTGGCTGGCGAAGAAGGTGAACACGTCACCGCGCTGGTACGCGGCCGTGCTCATCCTGCTCCTCGGGATCCGGCTGGTGGATTGGGCCCGCCGCCGCCTGGCCGGGCAGCGGCGGGCAGTTCCCGCTGGGTAAGCCTCAGGCGGACTCGGCGGCGGGGCTCATCTCGACTTCCTTGAGCCGCAGCTTCCAGATGAGGTCCTGGTAGGAGGAATCGGCGAGGGCCCGGTCGAAGTACTCGCGGTAGCCGGTGACCAGGCTGCGGCGGTCCACCAGAACGTCGTGAACGCGCCAGCGGCTATTGCCCGAGGGGAGCAGGTGATACTCGACATGCACCTGGCCCTGCCGCTCCAGCGCCACCGTGGTACGCACGGTGGCGCGGGTGGAGGTCACCGTCTCCCCCGTATACGTGATGCGCTTGCCCGTCTTGAGCGTGCGGAGCCACACCCGCGAGAGCATGCCCCTGAAGAGCCTCACGAACTCGTCGCGCTCCTGAGGGCTCCGGGCCACCCAGTGCCGGCCCAGGCTCTTCTTGGCCATCTCGCGGAGGTCGAAGAAATTCTCGGCGGTGCGGGCCACGACGGCCTTGTCTCCCAGGAGCTCCTCGACGGCCTTCTGGACCATCTCCGTGGGAAGGTTGCGCCGCACCTCGAGCACCACCTTCGCGGGCCGATTCAGCGTGAAGAGAGGGGCGAAGAGAACGGCGCGGGTCATTGCGGCGATGCCTCGGCTCATGTCGAAGAACCTCCCCGATCGAGATGGCTGCTCATACAGGCGAGCGCCGTCCGGCGCCTCGCGTCATCCAAGGCCGGGCCCCGGGTTGCCCCTTGGCCGCGGCCGTCGTATCCCTCTCGGGTCGATCCGTTGGTACTGCCCGGGTGCTGCGTCAGGAAGCCGCGTCAGGTGCTACGTAAGTCCTCAGGAAGAGCAACGCGGGTGCCATCGAGGTTCCCTCGTCCGCAAGTCTTATTTATCCAATAGATACCGGGCTACGGGCGCCCGCGGCCCTGAGCGGGGCGAGCGATTCGTCAGAACGCGGACGTCATCCCGCGAGTTTTCAACGTGTGCCGAGGGTGACGCTATGTGCCCTGGATTGACGCACGTTTGTAGACTTCCGGCGGGCCAAGTCTTCGAATATACTCACCCACCAATCCCCATGGCCCAGGCCCGGGGAGCTGATAGCGCGATCTCGATCCTGAATCCCGAGAGGGGCGGCGGCGTTGCCGATTCTGAAGGTCCGTGACCTGGGCGTGCGGTTCGGCGGCATCGTGGCGCTCGACGACGTCTCTTTCGACATCGAGTCCCAGCAGATCGTGGGCCTCATCGGTCCCAACGGCGCCGGCAAGACCACCCTCTTCAATTGCGTGAGCCGGCTCTATCAGCCCTCGGCCGGCTCCGTCGACTTCCAGGACAAGGACCTCCTCAAGGCCGAGCCCCACGACATCGCGCGGCTCGGAATCGGGCGCACCTTCCAGAACCTGGCCCTGTTCGGGACCATGACGGTGCTGGACAACGTGATGGTCGGGGCCCATAGCCAGACGCGCAGCGGCTTCGTGGCCTGCGCGCTCCGCGTGCCCAGCGTGGGGCGCGAGGAAGCGGCCCAGCGCGAGGCGGCCATGGAGGCCATCCGGTTCATGGGACTGGAGGCGGTGGCGCATCTGCCGGCGGCGGGGCTGCCCTTCGCCACCCTCAAGCGGGTGGAGGCGGCCCGGGCGCTGGCCGCCAAGCCCAAGCTGCTTCTCCTGGACGAGCCGGCCGGCGGCTTGAACCACGAGGAGGTCGCGGTGCTCGGGACCCTCATCCGCACCATCCGTGACCGGCTCGGCATCACCATCCTCCTCGTCGAGCACCACATGAGCCTGGTGATGGAAGTCTCGGACAAGGTGGTGGTGCTCGACTTCGGCAAGCGGATCGCCGAGGGGAGCCCGGCCGAGGTCCAGCGCAACCCCGAAGTCATCAAGGCCTATCTCGGGGAATAGCGTGGCCGCCATCCTCGAGGTGGAGAAGCTGGAAGCCTTTTACGGGCGCACCCAGGCGCTGCACGGGGTGAACTTCGCCATGGAAGAGGGCGGGATCACCACCGTGCTGGGCGCCAACGGCGCCGGCAAGACCACCATGCTGCGCGCGATCTCGGCCATGGTGAAGACCAGGGGCGCCATCCGCTTCGGCGGCAAGCCCATCGACGCCAAGGCCACCGAGCAGATCGTGGCCATGGGGATCGCGCATGTGCCGGAGGGCCGCGGCACCTTCGTGGATCTCACCGTGGAGGAGAATCTCCGCATCGGAATGTTCGCGCGGCGGGACAAGCGCCATGCCGCGCGCGACATGGACCGCGTGTACGAGCTCTTCCCCATCCTCCGCCAGCGGCGCCGGCAGCATGCGGGCACTCTCTCCGGCGGCGAGCAGCAGATGCTCGCGGTGGCGCGCGCGTTGATGCTGGGCCCGCGCCTCCTGCTCCTCGACGAGCCGTCGCTGGGGCTGGCGCCCCTGGTGGTCCGCGAGATCTTCCGCATCCTGCGCGCCATCAACAAGGAGTCGGGGGTGAGCATCCTGCTCGTGGAGCAGAACGCCTCGCTCGCCCTCGACCTCGCCGACCATGTGTTCCTGCTCGAGACCGGCCGCGTGGTGCTGTCGGGCACCTCGGACGTCCTCAAGAAGGACGACGCCATTCGCCGGTCCTACCTGGGGTACTGAGGAGCGCATGGACATCTTCGTGCAGCAGGTGATGTCGGGGCTCGCCACCGGGGGCATCTACGCCAGCCTCGCGCTGGCGCTGGTCATGATCTACCAGGCGACGGACGTGGTGAACTTCGCCCAGGGCGAGATGGCCATGTTCGCGACCTATATCGCGTGGTCCATGATGCACGCGGGGCTGCCCTACTGGGGCGCCTTCCTGGCCACGCTCGTCATCGCCTTCGTCGGGGGCGTGGTCATCCAGCGCGTGATCATCCGGCCGGTGGAGAACAAGCCCATCCTCACCATCGTGATCGTGACCCTGGGCCTGCTCGTCATCTGCAACAGCATCGCGGGCTGGGTGTGGACCTATCTCCAGAAGCCCTTCCCGAGCCCGTTCCCCCGCGAGCCCATCCGGGTGGGCAACGTGGTGTTCGGCGCCCACGACCTCGGCGAGATCGGCGTGACGCTGGTGATGCTCGCCTTGCTCTTCGCCTTCTTCCGCTTCACCCCGCTGGGCCTCGCCATGCGCGCGGCCGCGCAGAACCCGGTCTCGAGCCGGCTCGCCGGCATCCGGGTGAGCTGGATGCTGGCGCTGGGCTGGGGGCTGGCGGCGGTATTCGGCGCGGTGGCCGGGCTCATGGTGGCGCCCATCCTCACGCTGGATCCCAACATGATGGGCGGCATCCAGATCTATGCGTTCGCCGCCGCCACGCTCGGCGGCTTCACGAGCCCGGTGGGGGCGGTGGTGGGCGGCTTCATGGTGGGCATCGTGGAAAACCTGGTCGGCACCTACGTGTCCTTCATCGGCACCGAGCTCAAGCTCACGGTGGCGCTGGCCATGATCATCATCGTGCTGCTGGTCAAGCCGAGCGGGCTCTTCGGCCGCACCCACACCCGCCGCGTCTAGCCATGTCCCTGACCCGTCGCGCCAGCCTGGTCCTGGCAATCGCGGTGATAGCGCTGGGCTTCTCGCTGCCCTTCTACATGAGCGGGTTCCGCCTCTTCCAGTACACCCAGGTCTGCATCTACGCCATCGCCCTGATGGGGCTGAACCTCCTCACCGGTTACAACGGCCAGTTCTCGCTGGGCCACGGCGCCTTCTACGCGGTGGGGGCCTATATCTCGGCCATCATGATGGACCGCTGGAACATCAACTACGCCTGGACCATCCCGGTGGCGGGGCTGCTCTGCCTGATCGTCGGGTTCGTGTTCGGGCGCCCCGCCCTCCGGCTCGAGGGCCTCTACCTGGCCCTGGCCACCTTCTCGCTCGCCCTCGCCGTTCCGCAGATCCTCAAGTACTTCGAGCACTGGACGGGCGGCTCCCAGGGCATCGTGCTCACCAAGCCCAAGGCGCCCTGGGGGCTCAAGATCACCGAGGACCAGTGGCTCTATCTGGTGACGTTCGCCATCACCGTGGTCATGTTCATCCTCGCCGCCAACCTCGTGCGCAGCCGCGTGGGACGCGCCATGGTGGCCATCCGCGACAACCACATCGCGGCCGAGACCATGGGCGTGGACAGCGCGCTGTACAAGTCGCTCACCTTCGGCGTGAGCGCAGGCTATACCGGCGTGGCGGGGGCGCTGTCCGCCATCGCGGTCGCCTATGTGGCGCCCGACTCCTTCAACGTGTTCCTGTCCGTCACCTTCCTCATCGGCATTGTGATCGGCGGCCTGGGGTCGATCTGGGGTAATGTACTAGGAGCGCTGTTCATCCAGTTCGTGCCCAACTGGGCCCAAGACATCTCCAAGGCCGCCCCCTGGGCCATCTTCGGGGTCTTCCTCATCAGCTTCATGTACGCGATGCCCTACGGCATCGCCGGCGCGCTCAAGAAGCTGTGGATCTCCCGGGTGGTATCCCGAGTTTCTCAGAAACAAGGAGGTGAGAGGGCTCCCTCGAAGCAGGCGCAGTCTCAAATTCGCTGACCAGGACAACAAAGGAGAACATCATGAGTGGACGTAAATTGACCGCCCTCGCGCTGGCGGGTGCCCTGCTGGGCGCCGGGCTGGCGTCAGTGGCCGGGGCCCAGACCGTGGTCGGGGTGACCGCCACCGAGATCAAGATCGGGAATACCAACCCGTACAGCGGGCCCGCGTCCGCCTACGGAACCATCGGCAAGACCATCACCGCCTACTTCAAGAAGGTCAACGACGAGGGCGGCGTCAACGGACGCAAGATCAACTTCATCACCTACGACGACGCCTACACGCCGCCCAAGGCGGTGGAGATGGTCCGGAAGCTCGTGGAGCAGGATCAGGTGGCGGCCCTCTTCCAGACCCTGGGCACACCCACCAACACCGCCATCCACAAGTACGTGAACCAGGCGAAGGTGCCGCACCTCTTCGTGGCCACCGGCGCCACCAAGTGGAATGACCCGAAGAACTTCCCCTGGACCATGGGGTGGCAGCCGAACTACCAGACGGAGGGCCGGGTCTACGCGTCCTATATCCTGAAGAACCATCCGGACGCGAAGATCGGGATCCTGTTCCAGAACGACGACTACGGCAAGGACTACGTGAAGGGTCTCGAGGACGGGCTCGGCGCCGCGGGGGCCAAGCTCATCGTCATGAAGCAGAGCTACGAGACGACCGATCCCACCGTCGACTCGCAGATCATCAACCTCAAGAACTCCGGGGCCAATGTCTTCTTCAACGTGACCATTCCGAAGTTCGCCGTGCAGGCCATCAAGAAGGCGCATGACATCGGCTGGAAGCCCACGCACTTCCTGAACAACGTGTCGAGCTCGCTCGCCAGCGTGCTCAAGCCCGCCGGGCTCGAGGCTTCCCGCGGCCTGATCACCGCGCT
The DNA here is from genome assembly GCA_035654455.1 of Candidatus Nitrosocosmicus sp. GTDB lineage: Bacteria > Methylomirabilota > Methylomirabilia > Rokubacteriales > CSP1-6 > DASRWT01. Next base: position 22,238 of record DASRWT010000004.1, read on the forward strand.
CTACATGAAGGAGATCACCGATCCGCAGTGGTTCAAGGACAAGGCCTATACGGATTGGGTGGCCTTCATGAAGAAGTACTATCCGGAGGGCGCGCTGGATGATCAGTCCAACGCGTTCGGCTATACCGTGGCCCAGATCATGACCCAGGTCCTCAAGCAGTGCGGCAGTGACCTGTCGCGCGAGAACATCATGAAGCAGGCGGAGAACCTCAAGAACGTCGAGCTCCCGCTGCTGCTGCCCGGCATCAAGGTGAATACCGGACCGGACGATCACGCCCCGCTGGAGCAGGAGCAGCTGGCCAAGTTCGACGGCGAGCGCTGGGTGCTGTTCGGTGACGTCTTCGACGCCTTCCGGAAGTAACGGATAGCGGAAGTGAAGGGATAGCGGAAACGCAAACGGGCGGAGCCGGCAGGAATCGCCGGCTCCGCCCGTGGTCTTTTCCGGGACGGCTTACTTGCTGGGCTGGTAGTAGGGGTTGCTGCCGGAGGCGTGATCGGTGGTGTCGAGCACTTCCTCGATCTCCGGGATCTCTTCCTTGATCAGCCGCTCGATGCCGGACTTGAGCGTCACGTCGGCGGCCCCGCAGCCCTGGCAGCCCCCGCCCATGGTGAGATACACCTTGTTGTCCTTGACGTCGATGAGATCCACGAAGCCGCCGTGGCCCGCCACCGCGGGATTGATCATCGCGTCGATCAGCTCTTGCACCTTGGTCTTGAGATCTTCGCTCATCAGGCAGCCTCCTCTGGCGCGTCGCGTCTACAGCACTACTGTACTCGAATATCCGGTAAGGGCCAACTGGCCCTTGGTGGGCTCCGCTCAGCAGAACCAGGGCTCGGTGAGCCGGGCCGGGCGACGCCGGTCGGGGGCCAGGCGAGGCGCCAGGGGCTCGGGGGCGGGGGTGCCCGCCGCGCGCGCGGCGAGGGCGCGCACGCGGTCGAACGTGACGGCCGGATCCTCGGCCCGCGGGGCGGAATCGGCGATGAGAGCCGCCACGCCGGCCTGCAGCGCTTCCATTCGCGGGTCCGGGTGCCGCCACGGGTAGGAGAAATCCGCCGCCACCAGCGCGCCCAGATAGGGGCGCATGCTCTCGTGCTCCGCCAGCAGCGAGCCCGGTGGCACCAGGAGCCGCAGGGAGTACTGCACCGGGTCCACGTGGTCCACGAGGTCGTGCGCGGCCACCCAGTCGAGCATCTCCACGAAGTCGGCGAGCGTGGTCCAGGGGGTGAACGCCACCCAGGTGGGCCGCAGCGCGATGCCGGCCCCCCGGGTGGCCGCCAGCGCGACCTCGACGTCGGCGCGCGTATGCCCCTTGTCGAGATGTCCGAGCACGGTCTCGCTGAGCGACTCCACCGCGGATACCACGAAGAGGCAGCCGAGCGCGCCCAGCTCCGGCAGGTCGCCCGCGCGCCGGAGGAGATGCTCGATCTTGGCGGTGAAGTCGAAGGTGATGGCGGGGAAGTCGCGGTGCAGCCGCCGCGCGACCTCCAGGGCATGCCCGGGCCCGTTGAGGAAGTCGGGATCGCCGAAGGTGATGTGTCCCGCGCCCGCCTCCACCTGCTGCGCCACGTCGGCCAGGACCACGTCCGCCGGCACCACGAAGAAGCGCCCGCCGTAAATGGGCGGGAGCGGGCAATGGCGGCAGAGGTGCTTGCACCCGCGGCTGGCCTCGACATAGCCCACGGGCAGCTGCCGCCCGTCGCGCTCGAGCCGCGCATAGGTCTTGAGCGCGGGCAGGGCGGCCCGGCTGGGCCGCGGCAGCGTGGGCCGCGCGATATGCGGGCCCGCGGGCTGGCCCGCGCGGCGCACGCCGGGGATGGGGCCGGTCCGGTCGGCCTCGAGCGACTCGACGAGCGCGGCCAGCGGCTCCTCGATCTCGCCGCCGATCACGCTGTCGATGCCGCGGGTGAGGAGATGCTCGGCATTGAGCGTGGCATAGAGCCCGTAGAAGCACAGGTGGGCGCCGGGATTGA
>DASRWT010000005.1:0-32235 GCA_035654455.1 Candidatus Nitrosocosmicus sp.
TGCTCGAGCGCGTCAGCGCATGGTGCGACAATGCCGGCTGGCCTCCGCGGGGGGTGACCGCCTCGCCGCTGGTGGGGCCCAAGGGCAACCGCGAGTTCTTCCTCCTGCTGGCCACCGGGTCACGGCTCGACGATCTCGCCGCTCGCATCGCCGGCGTCGTCTCCCGCCCGGAGACGCAGCCATGAAGCGAATCGGCATCGTGGCCAAGACCGACCGCGACGAGGCGCGCACGGTGCTCCCGCAAATCCTCGACTGGTGCGGCCAGCGGGGCCTCACACCCGTGCTCGAGAAAGAGACCGCGGGGCTCTGCCCCACCAGCACCGCCGCCGTCGCCACCAAGCCCGAGCTGCCCGGCCAGGTGGATCTGCTGCTCGTCCTCGGCGGGGACGGGACGCTTCTCTCGATGGCGAGGCTGGTGGGCGATCTCAACGTGCCCATTCTGGGCGTGAACCTCGGGGGCCTGGGCTTCCTCACCGCGCTCACCGCCGATGAGCTCTTCCCCGCGCTGGAGGCCCTGCTGCGTGACGAGCTCCTGGTCGAGGAGCGGATCATGCTGGCGGCCCGGATCTCGCGGCAGGGAGAGCGCCTGAGCGAGTACGTCGCGCTCAACGACGTGGTCATCACCAAGTCGGCGATGAGCCGCATCATCAACCTCGAGGTCTCGGTGGCGGGCGAGTTCGCCACCGCGTACCGGGCCGACGGGCTCATCGTCTCCACGCCCACCGGCTCCACCGCGTACTGCCTGTCGGCGGGCGGGCCCATCGTGTTCCCCACCATGGACGCGGTGGTGCTCACGCCGATCTGCTCGCACACGCTCACCAACCGGCCCATCGTGCTTCCCGCCCGGGAGCGCATCGACGTCACCTTGCTCTCGGACCAGGATGTGATGCTGACCCTGGACGGTCAGGTGGGCTTCGCGCTGCGTCGGGGCGATACCGTGGAGATCCACCGGGCGGCCGCGCGCATCCGCCTCCTCCGCTTTCCCCAGAAGCACTTCTTCTCCGTCTTGCGGACCAAGCTCAAGTGGGGCGAGCGCTAGCGCCGTCCCCCACCGTCTCCGGCTGGATACGGCTGGCCCGCGGGGCCGGACGCGACGTACCATGGGCGGGGTCGCCATGCTGATCGAGCTCAGGCTCCGGAATCTCGCGGTCATCGAGGAAGTGACGGTGCCCTTCGGGCCCGGCCTCAATGCCGTCACCGGCGAGACCGGCGCCGGCAAATCCATCGTGGTGGACGCCATCCTGCTGGTGATGGGCGCGCGCGCCCAGCCCGATCTCATCCGGTCGGGCGCCGACAGCGCCGTCATCGAGGCGCTGTTCGAGCTGCCCCCCGACCATCCCGCCGCGGAGGTCCTGGAGGCGGCCGGTCACAGCGCCCCCGACGGTGCCCTCGTGCTCAAGCGCGAGATCTCCCGGGCCGGACGCCATCGGGTCTTCGTGAACGACTCGCCGGCCACGGTGGCGCTGCTGGAGCGGCTGGGCGAGTCCCTGGTGGAGCTGCACGGCCAGCACGAGCACCAGCGCCTCATGGAGCCGGGCCGGCAGCTCGATCTCCTCGACCGCTTCGCGGACGCCGAGGAGACCCGGACCCGCGTGGGCGCGCAGGTGCGGGAGTGGGAAGCCGCGCGGGCCGAGCTGGCCCGGGTGCGCGCCGAGGCGCGCGAGGGGGCGCGCCAGCAGGATCTCTACCGCTTCCAGCTCTCCGAGATCGACGCGCTCGCTCTCCGCGACGGCGAGGAGGACGAGCTCCGCGCCGAGCGGCGGCGGCTCCAGCATACGGAGCGCATCGCGTCGGGGCTGGCCGAGGTCACGGGGCTCCTCTACGACGACGCCCAGTCGGCAGCGGCGCGGCTCCACCGGGCGGGGACGGTGCTCCGCGAGCTGGCGGGCTATGACCCCGAGCTGGGCGCGCCGGCGGAGGCCCTGGGGGAGGCGGAGGCCTATCTGGAGGACGTCATTGGCCGGGCGCGGGCGCTGCGGGACCGAGCGCCCTTCGATCCGGAGCGGCTCGGCGAGATCGACGACCGCCTCGACGCCATCGGGAAGCTGAAGCGGAAGTACGGCGACTCCGTGGAGGCCATCGCCGGCTTTCGGGAGCGAATCGCCTCGACGCTGGATCAGATCGACCGGCACGACGAGGTGGTGGCGGAGCTGGAGGCGCGAGTCGCCCGGACGGGGGAGTCGGCGGGAGTGTCGGCGCTCGTCCTCGCCGAGACCCGGGCCGCGGCCGCGCGCCGGCTCGAGCGCCTGATCCAGGCGGAGCTGCGCGGGCTCGGCATGGAGCATGCGCGATTCCGGGTGGGCCTGCGCCGCGAGCCCGCCGGCGAGGGGGAGCTGGCGGCGGGCTCCGGACGCTGGCGCGTGGGCCGGCGCGGCGTGGACACGGCGGAGTTCCTCTTCTCGGCCAATCCCGGAGAAGACCCGCGGCCGCTGGCCAAGGTGGTCTCGGGCGGCGAGCTCTCGCGCACCATGCTGGCGGTGCGCACGGTGCTCTCCGCCTCCGGCGATGTGCCCACCATGGTCTTCGACGAGGTGGACGCGGGCATCGGGGGACGCGTGGCGGAGGTCGTGGGCCAGAAGCTCGCTCAGACCGCGCGCGGGCGGCAGGTGCTCTGCGTCACCCACCTCGCCCCCATCGCGGTCTATGCGGCGCAGCACCTGCGGGTGGAGAAGAAGGTGGGGCGGGGGACCACGCGCACCACGGTGGCGCCGCTGGCCGCGGCGGACCGCATCGAGGAGCTGGCGCGCATGCTCGGGGGCGAGCGGGTCACCGACGCCACCCGGCGCGCGGCGCGCGAGCTTTTCCGGAGCGCTCAGCGTGAGGGGCCCCGGAGGTGATGGTGTAAGATAACGGGGAGATGCTGAGCGCGATAATCCGAACCGTCTTCGGCACCAAGCACGAGCGCGACGCCAAGCGCATGCGCCCGGTGGTGGCCGAGATCAATGCGCTGGAGCCCTCGCTCAAGGAGCTCTCCGACGGCGCGCTGCGGGCGCGGACCGACGAGTTCCGCAAGCGCGTGGCCGACAACGAGCCGCTGGACGATCTCCTGGTGGAGGCCTTCGCGGTCTGCCGCGAGGCGGCGCGGCGCACGGTGGGCATGCGTCACTTCGACACCCAGCTCATGGGCGGCATGGTGCTGCACTCCGGCAAGATCGCCGAGATGGCCACCGGCGAGGGCAAGACGCTGGTGGCCACCCTGCCCGCCTACCTCAACGCGCTGCCCGGCCTGGGCACCCACATCGTCACCGTGAACGACTATCTGGCCCGCCGCGACGCCCAGTGGATGGGGCCCATCTATCACTCGCTGGGCCTCACGGTGGGCGTCATCCAGCACGAGATGTCCTATCTCTACGATCCGGACTATCTCCAGCCGGACATCCGGCTCGCCGCCCTCCGGCCCTGCTCGCGGCGGGAGGCCTACCGGGCCGACATCACCTACGGGACCAACAACGAGTTCGGCTTCGACTACCTCCGCGACAACATGCGCTTCTCGCTGGAGGAGATGGTGCAGCGGGAGCATTACTACGCCATCGTGGACGAGGTGGACTCCATCCTCATCGACGAGGCGCGCACCCCACTCATCATCTCCGGCCCCGCCGAGGGCTCCACCGACAAGTACTACAAGATCGACCGTATCATCCCCAAGCTCACGCGTGCCGCCACCATCGTGGAGGGCAAGCTCTCCGAGATCGAGGCCACCGCCGACGGCGACTACATCGTCGACGAGAAGGCGCGGGCGGTGTCGCTCACCGAACAGGGGATCGCGCGCTGCGAGAAGCTCCTCTCGGTGGAAAACCTCTACGACCCCACCCAGATGGAGGTGCTCCACCACGTCCATCAGGGGCTCAAGGCCCATGCGCTCTTCAAGAAGGACGTGGACTACGTCGTGAAGGACGGGCAGGTGGTCATCGTGGACGAGTTCACCGGGCGCATGATGCCCGGACGGCGGTGGTCGGACGGGCTGCACCAGGCGGTCGAGGCCAAGGAAGCCGTCAAGATCGAGTCGGAAAATCAAACGCTTGCGACCATCACCCTCCAGAATTACTTCCGCATGTACGACAAGCTCGCGGGCATGACGGGCACGGCGGCGACGGAGTCCGAGGAGTTCGCGAAGATCTACGAGCTGGACGTCACCGTGGTGCCGACCAACCGCGCCCTCATCCGGGTGAATCACCCCGACGTGGTGTACAAGACGGCGCGTGAGAAGTTCGAGGCCGCGTCCAACGAGATCGCGGAGCTGCATGCGAAGGGCCAGCCGGTGCTGGTGGGCACGGTGTCCATCGACATCTCCGAGCACCTTTCCCGGCTTCTGAAGAAGCGCGGCATCCCGCATCAGGTGCTGAACGCCAAGTACCACGAGCGCGAAGCGGAGATCGTGGCCCAGGCCGGCCGGGAGAAGGCCGTTACCATCGCCACCAACATGGCCGGCCGCGGCACCGACATCCTGCTCGGAGGCAACCCGGACTTCCTGACCAACGAGCTCATCCGGAAGAAGGGCCTCGATCCCGCCACCGCGCCGCCGGAAGCTCGCGAGGCAGCCCGGAAGGAAGCCCGGAAGGTCACCGAGCCGGAGCACGAGCGCGTGGTGGCCCTGGGCGGCCTGCACATCCTGGGCACGGAGCGCCACGAGTCGCGCCGCATCGACAATCAGCTCCGCGGCCGCTCCGGCCGGCAGGGCGACCCCGGCTCCTCGCGCTTCTATCTCTCCCTCGAGGACGATCTCCTCCGCATCTTCGGCTCCGAGCGCATCCAGCGAATCATGGATCGGCTCGGCATGGAGGAAGGCGAGCCCATCGAGCACGCCATGGTGACCCGCGCCATCGGCACCGCGCAGAAGCGCGTGGAGACCCGCAACTTCGAGATCCGGAAGCACCTCCTCGAGTACGACGACGTGATGAACAAGCAGCGCGAGATCATCTACGGGATGCGCCGCGAGATTCTCGAGGGCGAGAGCCAGGAAGAGACGGTGCTGGAGTGGATGGGCGAGGTGGCGGCGGCGCTGGTGGGTCGCTATGCCCCGGAGGACGCCCATCCCGAAGCCTGGGACGTGGCGGCCCTGAACGAGGGCCTCTTCCGTCAGTTCGACTTCCGGCTCCCCGCCGATCTCGACGTCACCGAGATGGGCTCGCAGGAGGCGCTGGTGACCGAGGTCACCGAGCTCGCCGAGAAGGCCTACCGGGAGCGCGAGAGCCAGCTCGGACCCGAGATGTTCCACCGCCTCGAGCGCTGGATCATGCTGGGGCTCAGGTGGGAGGACGGCGAGTTTCGAGGGATCGACCAGCTCTGGAAGGACCATCTCCTCAGCATGGACCATCTCAAGGAAGGCATCGGCCTCCGGGGCTACGGGCAGCGCGACCCGCTCACCGAGTACAAGAAGGAAGCCTTCGAGATGTTCCAGGAGATGGTCGATCACCTCAAGGAGATCGTCCTGGAGCAACTCTTCAAGGTGCGCATGGTCCGGGAAGAGGCGCCGCCGGTCCGGGTCGCCGCCGCGCCTCCGCCGCGCTGGCAGGAGCGCCACGGCGGGACCGAGACGGCGCCCGGGCGCCCCGCCGCCGCGGATTCGCGCCTGCCGTCGGGAGTTCCCGCCGGCACCAAGGTCGGACGCAACGATCCGTGTCCCTGCGGCTCCGGCAAGAAGTACAAGAAGTGCCACGCCCTGAACGGCGCCTGAGGCCCTCCGCCGACATCTGGTAGCCCCGGACCGGCCCCCCCACCACGCGTGGGGTTTTTTTCTTGGCCGGGTGCGGCGCCGTGTGATAACAGTAAGTAGCGCCTGCGGGCGCGGCCATGCGACTCGAACAGATCGTCCTCCACGGATTCAAGTCGTTCGCCGATCGGACGGAGGTGCGCGTCCTTCCCGGCATCACCTGCATCGTCGGTCCCAATGGCTGCGGCAAGTCGAATGTGGCCGACGCGATCCGGTGGGCGCTGGGCGAGCAAAGCCCCAAGACCCTGCGGGGCCAGAAGATGGAAGACGTCATCTTCCACGGCGCCGCCTCCCGGAAATCCATCGGCCTCGCCGAGGTCACGCTGCAGTTCGGCAATGACGGGACCCTGGGCGTGCCCTGGAGCGAAGTCGCGGTGGCGCGCCGGCTGTACCGGACGGGCGACAGCGAATACCTCCTCAACAAGTCGGTGTGCCGGCTCCGCGATATCCAGGATCTCTTCGCGGGCACGGGCGTCAATCCCAAGGCCTATGCCCTCATGGACCAGGAGCGCCTCAACCACGTCCTCACCGCGAAGCCCTGGGAGCGCCGGGTCTTCATCGAGGAGGCAGCCGGCATCGCGCGCTACAAGCAGCAGCGCGGAGAGGCCCAGGGCAAGCTCGACGCCACCCGGCAGAATCTCCAGCGCGTCCGCGACGTGATGGACGAGGTGCGTCGCCAGCTCGGCTCGCTCGAGCGGCAGGCGCGGAAGGCCCAGCAGTACAAGGCGCTCCACCAGGAGAAGCAGGCTCTCGGCCTCGCCATGATGGCGGCGGATTTCGCCACTCTGGCCGCGCGGCATGAGCAGCTGGCCAGGGAGATGGAGTCGCTCCGCCTCGAATCGGAGCATCGAGAGATCCAGATCGCGGCGCTGTCGGCCCGACAGGCCACCCAGAACGCCTTGATCCAGGAAACCGAGTTCCGCCTCAACGACCTGCGGCAGTACGTCCAGAAGATGCAGGGCGAGGCGGAGCGCCTCATCGAGCGCCGCGAGCAGCTCAGCATCCAGATTCGCGAGCTCGACGAGGAGACCGCGCGGCTGGGCGCCGAGATGGCCGCCGTCACCGAGCGCCGGGGCGCGCTCGAGACCGAGCGCGGAGACAAGATCCGCGAGCTGGCCGAGAGCCGGGAGCGCCACGCCGAGTGGCTCACGCGGCTGGTTGCCCTCGAGACGCGCGTGGACACCGGCCGCCGCGAGCTCGAGGAGCGGCGCCGGCGGCTGGACGTCCTGCGGCTGGAGCAGGCGGGCGCGGGCGGGCGACGGGCCGAGCTCACGCGCGAGGACGCCGAGCTTCGCGAGCGCGGCCTCAACCGCGAGCACGCGCTCGCGCGGCTCGGCGCCGAGTCCGCGCGGGCACAGGCCGAGGCCGAGGCCATCGCGGCCCGGCGCCAGCGGCTCGAGGACCATCGGCGCGCGGCCGGCCAGCAGCTCTCGCTCCTCGAGTCGGAGCGCCGCCAGGTGCAGGCTCATCGCGAGGCCTGCGAGACCGCGCGTGAGGGCGCCCAGCAATCCCTCGCCGAGCTGCGGCTGGCGCTGGCCGCCAAGGAAAGCCAGCTCCAGGGCCTCGAGCAGCTCGAGCGCGACCGGGAAGGCTATGGCGCCGGCGTGCGCGCCGTCTTCTCCGCCGGCAGCGGGATCCCGGGTGTGGTGGGCACGGTGGCCGATCTGCTCGAGGTGCCCTCCGGCCTCGAGGCGGCGGTGGAAAGCGTCCTCGGCGAGCGCCTGCAATGGGTGGTGGTGGAGCGGTTCGAGCATGCACGGGCCGCGCTGGGCTTTCTCGAGCGTGAAGGGGCGGGTCCCGCGACCTTCCTCCCCCTGGAGACCCTTCCCGGCAATGGCTCCACGCCGGAGGATTCCGCCGACGTGCGCTGGGCATCCCGGCTCATCGCCGGACCCCGGCCGGGTCTGCTGGGCTATCTCCTCGGCCATGTCGGAGTGGTGGACCATCTGGACCAGGCCGAGCGGCTCTGGCGGCGGAACGGGGTGGTCGCCACCTATGTCACCCCCGCGGGCGAGGTGCTCTATCCGAACGGCCGGCTCACCGGCGGCCGGCGCGATGGCGACCGCGAGGCGCAGGACCACTCCATCCTTCGCCGCAAGCGCGCCATCCGCCAGCTGCGGGAAGACGTCACGACGACCGGCGCCGAGGCCGAGCGCGCGCGCGCGGGCCTGGAGGCGCTGGAGACGGAGCTCGGCGCCCTGCGCGTCCGCGAGAGCGGCCTCACCACCTCGGTGCAGAGCCAGGAGGCGGTGCGCCTCACCGGCGACAAGGACCTCGAGGCGGCCATGCGCGAGGCGGAACGACTGGCGCGTCACCTCGACACCCTTCACGTCGAGCAGGCGCAAATCCAGGCCGAGCACGAGGAGACGGCGCGCCGCCTGGACGAGGTGGGCATCGCCCTGGCGAGCGTGCGCGAGCGCGAGGCGGGTCTCGAGCTCGAGCTCGGCGCCATGCGCGCCGACGTCGATGCCGCCGAGCAGATCCAAGGGGGGCTGGCGGAGGAGATCGGCGACTGCCGGGTTCAAGTGGCGGCGGTGGCCGAGCGGGTGGAGGGATTCGGGCGGGACATCGAGCGGCTCGAGGAGCTGACTCGCGAGTCCACCCTCCGTCTCGAGCAGTCGGCGCTCCGCCGTGCGCAGCTCGCCGAGCGGCGCGGCGAGCTCTCCGGTGAGGCGGGGCGGGCCGACGCGCGGGCGCGCGACGCGGTGGTCGATCGCGATCGGCTGGAGGGTGAGGTCCGCGGCACCTCCGAGGTCCACCAGTCCCAGCTTGCCGAGCGCCAGGTCATCGGCACCGAGCTGCGCGCGGCGGAAGTCGACCGGCACCGGCTCATCGCGCGCGTGCACGATCTCGAGCTGCAGGAGACCGAGGGCCGGGTGCGGCGCGAGGAGCTGCTGGGCGAGGCGCGGCGCAGCCACGGCGTGGACGGCGCGGAAGCCCTGCTGGCCGCCCACGACCCCGCGCGCGAGGGGAGCGAGGTGCGCGCCCGGCACGAGGAGCTCGCGCAGAAGCTCGAGGCCATGGGGGCCGTCAATCTCGTTGCCGACGAGGAGTACCGCGAGCTGGAGGAGCGGCTGGGCTTCCTCCGCACGCAGTACGACGACCTCACCGGCTCCATCAAGGATCTCGAGAAGGCGCTCCGAGGCATGACCCGCACCGCGCAGGAGCGATTTCAGGAGGCCTTCGCGGAGGTGAACCGGCACTTCGGCGAGATCTTCTCGCGCCTGTTCGAGGGCGGCCGGGCCGAGCTCCGCATGGTCGAGCCCGAGGAGGGCGAGGACGACCCGCTGGAGCTGGGCGTCGAGCTCATGGCGCAGCCGCGCGGGAAGCGGCTTCAGGCGGTGAGCCTGATGTCGGGCGGGGAGAAGGCCTTGACCGGCCTCGCGCTGCTCTTCGCGATCTTCTACTTCCGGCCCAGCCCGTTCTGCGTGCTCGACGAGGTTGACGCGCCGCTGGACGACGCCAATATCCACCGGTTCCTGCGCGTCCTGCGCGAGCTGGTGTCACAGACGCAGTTCGTGGTGATTACCCACAACCGAAAGACCATGGAAGCGGCCGACGTCCTCTACGGCGTGACCATGGAAGAGCCGGGGCTCTCGCGGCTGGTCTCCGTCCAGCTCACCAACGCGTAACTTCGCTCCCTCGTTGACTGTTCCGCCTCGCAGGGCATAGAGTATCGGTAGGTCTCGACGACCATGGGCTCTCTGGGAAGCTACCTCCGCGAGCTGCGCACCACCAAGGGCATGTCCCTGGAGGAGGTTTCTCGCGCCACGCGCGTGGGCCGGACCCACCTCGAGGCGCTCGAGGTCGAAGAGCTCAGCGCGCTGCCCGCGCCGGTCTTCGTCAAGGGCTTCATCCGCGCTTACTGCGAGTTCCTCCAGGCGAATCCCGCCGAGGCGCTGGGCCGCTATCAGGCCCTCATCGGAGAGCGCCCGTCCGGCACCGCCCCCTCGGCGCCGGAGCCCCTGACCGCCGGCCTCGGCCGCGGCCCGGTCTTTGTCAGCGTAATTCTCCTCGTGGTGCTGGCGGCGGCGCTGTTCCTGCTCAACTCCGGGCTCCGCAGCGAGGGCCCCCGGGCCCCGCGCCCGCAAGCGGGACCACCGGCCGCCCTCCCCCCCGCGACCCCCGCCTCGGAGCCGGCGCCCGTCCAGCCTGCGCCGGCGGCGCCGGCCGCTCCAGCGGCCCCATCGGGCAAGGTCGAGCCCACGGGCCCCCCGCCTTCCAGCGCGCCCCCCGCGGCGCTCCCGGTGGCGATCGCGCCGCCCGCCGCGACCACCGCGGCGCCGCCCGCCCCGTCGGCTCCGGCGCCCGCGCGCGGCCCGCAGCGCCTCGTCGTGAAGGCGATCGAGCCCACCTGGGTGCGCGTGCAGATGGACGGGGACCGCTCGGTCGAGGAGCTGCTGCCGGCCGGCGCGTCGCGGGAATGGAGCGCGGAGAAGCGCTTCACTCTCACGGTGGGCAATGCCGCCGGCGTCACCCTCGAGCTCAACGGGCGCACGTTGCCGCCGCTGGGCGCGCCGGGGGCGGTGATTCGCGAGCTCGCTCTGCCGTGAGCATCTTCGGCTCGCTCGCCGATCGCTTCAAGGACGGTCTGCGACGATCACGCCAGCTCCTCGACGACGGCCTCGATACGCTCCTGTCCGTCGGCCGAGTGGTGGACGAAGCGCTGCTGGAGGAGCTGGAAGAGATGCTCGTCGCCGCCGATGTCGGCGCCGCCACCGCCGCGGAGTTCGTGGAGCGGATCCGCGGCGAGGCGAAGCGCGGCCGGGTCAGCACCGCCCAGGACGTGCGCGCCCTGCTGCGCCGGCTCTTCGAGGAAACCCTGGCCCCCGCGGCGGCTCCGCTGAATCTCTCCGGCCGGCCCACGGTCATCCTCATGCTCGGCGTGAACGGGGCCGGCAAGACCACCACCACCGGCAAGCTGGCGGCCACTCTCCGCGCGCAGGGCAAGGACGTGGTCCTCGCCGCCGCCGACACGTTTCGCGCCGCCGCCATCGAGCAGCTCGAGGAGTGGGGCCGCCGGGCCCAGGCGCCGGTGATCCGGCAGGCCGCCGGCGCCGACCCGGCGGCGGTGGTCTTCGACGCGGTCAAGGCCGCCACCGCGCGCGGCGCCGACGTGCTCTTGGTGGACACCGCCGGGCGGCTGCACACCAAGACCAACCTCATGGACGAGCTCGTCAAGCTCAAGCGAGTGATCGAGCGCCAGCTCCCGGGCGCGCCCCAGGAGAGCCTGATGGTGATGGAGGCGCCCACCGGCCAGAACGGGATGGCGCAGGCCAAGCTCTTCCACGAAGCGGTGGGCCTGACCGGACTCGTCCTCACCAAGCTCGACGGCACCGCCAAGGGCGGCATCGTGGTGCGGATCTGGCGCGAGCTCGGGGTACCCATCAAGCTGGTCGGCGTGGGCGAGAAGATCGAGGACCTCCAGCCCTTCGACGCGAAGGCGTTCGCTTCCGCCTTGCTCCCCGACTCATGACCGCCGACTCCTTGAAGGACCTGGCGTTCATGGAGCGCGCGCTCGCGCTCGCGGAGCGGGGCCGCGGGCTGACCTCGCCGAATCCGATGGTGGGCGCGGTGGTGGTCCGCGACGGCGAGGTCGTGGGCGAGGGCTTTCACGCCGAGGCGGGCGGCCCCCATGCCGAGATCGTGGCGCTGGCGGCGGCGGGCGAGGGCGCGCGCGGCGCCACCCTCTACGTCACGCTCGAGCCGTGCAACCACCACGGCCGGACGCCGCCCTGCACACGGGCCATCCGGAACGCCGGAGTGACGCGGGTAGTGGCGGGCGCGATGGATCCCAATCCCCACGTGACGGGCGGAGGCGCCGAGGCCTTGCGCGCGCGCGGCATCGAGGTGGCGGTCGGCGCGCGAGGCGCCGAGGTGCGCGCCCAGAACCGCGGCTTCTTCACCGCCATGCGCCTGGGGCGGCCGCATATCACGCTCAAGTCGGCGATGACGCTCGACGGCAAGATCGCCGCGCAGGACGGGTCTTCGCGTTGGATCACGGGCGTGGAGGCGCGCGCGGAGGCTCACCGCCTCCGGAGTCAGAGCGACGCCGTCGTCATCGGGATCGGCACTGCGCTCGCGGACGATCCCGCGCTGGACGTGAGGCTCGAGATGCCGTGGCCCCGGGAGCCGTGGCGCGTGGTGGTGGACAGCCAGGCGCGGCTGCCCGCCCGCGCCCGCCTGATCGGGGCGGGGCGAGCGGAGCGCGCTCTCGTCGCCGTCACCGATGCCGCACCTCCCGAGCGCGTGGCGGCGCTGGAGGCGGCGGGCGCCACCGTGATGGCCTGCAAGAGCGCCCAGGGACGGGTGGACCTCGGCGATCTGGCCGCGCGCCTCTTCGCCCGTGATGTGCTGGCGGTGCTGGTGGAAGGCGGGGCGGAGCTGAACGCCGGCTTTCTCGAGGCCGGGCTGGTCGACCGCGTCGCCATCTTTCTGGCCCCCAAGCTTCTCGGCGGCGCGGGCGCGCCCACGCCCGTGGGCGGACCGGCGCGAGCTCTCAGCCAGGCCCTGCGCCTCGCGCGTCCCACCGTGCGCCTGCTCGGCGACGACTGGCTCGTCGAAGCCGACGTGGCCGCCGCCGATGAAGAAGACTGAGCATGTTCACCGGCATCGTGGAGGAGATGGGCCGCGTGGCGAGCCGGGCGGGGAGCCGGCTGGTCCTCGAGGCGCGCGCGGCGCTGGAGGGAACGGTGCTCGGCTCGAGCGTGGCCGTCAACGGAGTCTGCCTCACCGTGGTGGGGCGCGAGGACGGGCGCCTCGCCTTCGACGTGGGTCCGGAGACCTTCGCGGTGAGCGCCCTCGATGATCTCGCCCCCGGCGACCGCGTGAACCTCGAGCGGCCGCTCCGGCTGGGCGACTTCGTGGGCGGCCACCTGGTGCAGGGACACGTGGACGGGATCGGGGTGGTAGCCTCGGCGGAGCGGGCGGCGGACACCGCCCGGATCAGGATAGAATGGCAGGACCGGCGGCTGGCCCCGTACCTGATCCCGAAGGGCTCGGTGGCGGTGGACGGGGTGAGCCTCACGGTGGCGGCGCTGGACGACCGCGCGTTCGAGATCATGGTGATCCCGCACACGCTGGCGGTGACGACGCTGGGAACGGCCCGGCAAGGGCGCCGGGTCAACTTGGAAACGGACATGATCGGCAAGTACGTGATCCGCGCTCTCGGGCCGGGAATGGCGGGAGCGGTCGGGGGGACCCCATCGTGACGAGCGACCGCGCGGGCGGCAGCGTCGGAGCGTTCTCGAGCATCGAGGAAGCCATCGAGGAGATCCGGGCGGGCCGGATGCTGGTGGTGGTGGACGACGAGGATCGCGAGAACGAGGGCGACCTCCTCATGGCCGCCGACCGGATCACCCCCGAGGCGGTGAACTTCATGGCCCGCTACGGCCGCGGGCTCATCTGCGTGCCCATGCTGGGCGAGCGCCTCGACCAGCTCGAGATCGGCCTGATGGTGCGGGACAACACCGAGCCGCACGGCACCGCCTTCACCACCACCGTGGACGCCCGCCGCGGCGTCACCACCGGCATCTCGGCCTACGATCGCGCCATCACCATCCGCACCCTCGTCGATCCCGCCTCGCGCCCGGAAGACCTGAACCGTCCCGGCCACATCTTCCCGCTGCGCGCGCTGCCCGGCGGGGTGCTTCGCCGCGCCGGCCATACCGAGGCCGCGGTGGACCTCGCCCGGCTGGCCGGCTCGGCCCCGATGGGCGTCATCTGCGAGGTGCTGGACGAGGAGGGCGGCATGGCACGGCTGCCCGAGCTCTTCAAGCTCGCCCGCACCCACGGGCTCAAGGTCATCACCATCAAGGACCTCATCGAGTACCGGATGCAGAAGGAGAAGCTCGTGCGCCGGGCGGCGGAGACGCGGCTCCCCACCGAGTTCGGCGAGTTCACCTGCATCGCCTACGAGACCACGGTGGACGACCGGGTGCCGGTGGCGCTCATCATGGGAGATATCACCTCCGAGGCCCCGGTGCTGATGCGCGTGCACTCCGAGTGCCTCACCGGCGACGTGTTCGGCTCCGAGCGCTGCGACTGCGGCTCCCAGCTCCACCGCGCGCTGGCCATCATCGCCCGGGAGGGCCGCGGCGTTCTCCTCTACATGCGCCAGGAAGGGCGGGGGATCGGCCTCGTCAACAAGCTGCGCGCCTATGAGCTGCAAGACCAGGGGAAGGACACCGTGGAAGCCAACCACGCGCTGGGGTTCGGCGCGGACCTGCGTCACTACGGCATCGGCGCCCAGATCCTGGTCGACCTCGGCATCAAGAACCTCCGTTACCTCACGAACAACCCGAAGAAGATCGTCGGCATCGAGGGCTACGGGCTGCGGGTGGTGGAGCGGGTACCGCTGGAGATCCCGCCCACCGAGGCCAACCGCCGTTACCTCGCCACCAAGCGCGAGAAGATGGGGCACCTCTTCTCCGCCTTCCCGGACTGACATGGCGGGCCGCGCCCCCGCGGCGCGACCGCGCGCGGGAATACCCGGCGGATCCACCACCGCGCGCTTCGCGGTGGTGGCGGCGCGCTTCAACGAGGCGATCTCGAAGAAGCTGGCCGACGGGGCGGTGGCGGCCCTGGAAGGTCAAGGCGTTCCCGCCGCCCGCGTGGACGTCCACTGGGTGCCCGGATCCTTCGAGCTGCCACTGGCCGCCCTCACCCTGGCCCGCAGCCGCCGCTATGCCGGCATCGCCTGCGTGGGCGTCGTCATCCGGGGCGAGACGCCGCACTTCGAGTACGTCTCGCGCGAGACGGCGGCCGGCATTCGCCAGGCGGGGCTCGCCACCGGGGTGCCCATCGGCTTCGGCGTGATCACCGCCAATACCGAGGAGCAGGCCTGGGAGCGCGCGGGGGGCTCGGTGGGCAATCGCGGAGCGGAGGCCGCCCTCGCCGTGCTCGAGATGGCGGGCTGGCTCCACGCCCGGCGCGGCACCGCTCGGACGCGCTGATGGGCAAGCGCCGGAAGTCGCGCGAGCTGGCGCTCCAGCTGCTCTACCAGCTCGACCTGCAGGACGCGTCCAGCGCCGAGCCCTACCTGGACGAGTTCTGGACCCGGCACCCGGTGGACGGCGAGGTGCGCGGCTTCGTCGAGTCGCTGGTGCGGGGCACCAAGCAGCATCAGCAGAAGATCGACGAGGTCATCGCGCAGTTCGCCGAGAACTGGGATCTCGACCGCATGGCGGTGGTGGATCGCAATATCCTCCGCGAGGGCGTGTTCGAGCTGATGTGGATGATGGAGATTCCGCCCAAGGTCGCGATCAACGAGGCCCTCGAGGTCGCCAAGAAGTTCAGCACCCGGGAGTCCAGCCGGTTCATCAACGGACTTCTCGATCGCGTTCACCGAGAGCTGCGGCCGCCCGAGTAGCCGCCCTTCCCACGGCCGCCCCATCCGCTACGCCGTCCTGTCCGACATCCACGCCAACCTTCCGGCTCTGCGCGCCGTCCTGGAGGACGCGGCCATCGAGGGCGCCCGCGCGGTGCTCTGCCTCGGTGACCTCGTGGGCTACGGCGCCGAACCCGGCGCCTGCGTGGACACGATCGCGGAGCGGGCGGTGGCCATGGTGGGCGGCAATCACGAGCACGGCGCCGCCGGCCTCATGAGCCTGGACTGGTTCAACGCCGCCGCCCGCGCCGCGGCCCTCTGGACGCGCCAGCAGCTCTCGCCCGCCACGCTGGCGTGGCTCGGCAGCCGCCCGCTCTCCGCGATGGTGGACGACGCCACCCTGGTCCATGCGAGCCCGCAGCGTCCGGAGGAGTGGGACTATCTCCTCTCCGCCGAGGACGGGTTCGAGGTCTTCGGGGCCTTCGACACCCGCGTCTGCTTCGTGGGGCACTCCCACCGGCCCGCGGTCTGGTCGCTGGGATCGAGCGGCCCGGATCACGAAGGGCGCTTCGCCGCGTGGCCGGTGGAGGTGCCGCTGCTGGATGGACGGCGCTACGTGATCAATGTCGGCAGCGTGGGGCAGCCGCGCGACCGCGATCCGCGCGCCGCCTACGCCATCTGGGATCTGGATGCGCGGCGGGTGAGCATTCGCCGCGTCGTCTACGACCATCGCGCCGCCGCGACCCGCATCCTGGCCGCGGGTCTGCCCCGCATTCTCGCCGACCGACTGGCCAGTGGGTCCTGACGGGCTCGCGGCGCTGCAGCCCTCGCGCATCCGGGTGCCGCTGCTCCTCGCGGGCGGCATTCTGGGGGCCCTGGCCTTTCCCTCGACGGACTGGTGGCCGCTGACCTGGGTGACGCTGCTCCCGCTCCTGCTCGGCGCCCTCGCGTTGCCGCCCCGCCTGGCGCTGCGGGACGGATGGCTCCAGGGCACCGTGTTCTTCGTGCTGCTCCTCCGCTGGCTCGATCACACGTTCCGCCACTACAGCGCCATCCCGTGGCCCCTGACGTGGCTGCCCATCGTCGCGCTCGCCGCGTACTGCGGCCTCTACTTCGGCGCGGCGGCGTTCTGGGTCGCGTGGGCGCGAACCGCCCTGGGACGAGGCTGGGCCCTCGCCCTGGTGCCGCCGCTCTGGGTCGCCGGCGAGTGGCTGCGCGGCTGGCTCATGGGGGGCTTCCCGTGGGGCCTCATGGGGTATTCGCTGCACACCGCGCTGCCCCTGATCCAGATCGCCGAGCTGACCGGCGTCTACGGCGTGTCCTTCCTCGTCGTCACCGTGAACTGCGCGCTGGCCGGTCTCCTCGCCCTGGGCTGGACGCGGGCGCTGCCGGGAGTGGTGGGGGCCGGCGCCCTGCTGCTGGGCACGCTCGCGTTCGGCTGGAGCGCGCTCGGCGGCGCGGCCCCGGCGCCCCCCCTCCGGGTAGCCGTGATTCAGCCCAATATCGCGCAGACGCTCAAGTGGGATCCGGCCCGGCACGCCGAGATCCTGGACATCTACGAGGCGCTCACCCGCGAGGCCGCCCGGCTCGCCGACCTGACCGATCGGACGTCTCGCCCCGCCGTCATTCTGTGGCCCGAGACCGCCACCACGATTTTCCTCCGCGGCGATCCCGCGCTGCTGAGCCGGCTCCAGCGCCTGGCCGGCGAGCTCCGAATTCCCCTCCTGGTGGGCTCGATCGATCGGCGGGAGACCCCCCGGCCGCAGTACCTCAACAGCGCGTTTCTCCTGACCGGACAAGGGATTACAGCCAAGTATGATAAGATTCACCTCGTGCCGTTCGGCGAGTATGTGCCGCTCGGCTGGCTCATCGGGTTCGTGCGCAGCTGGGCGGAGTTCATCTCCGATTTCGGGTCCGGTGATGGGCCGACCCTCATGGACGTCGAGGGCGCGCGCTTCGGCACGGTGATCTGCTACGAGGTCATCTTCCCCGAGCTGTTCCGGGACGGTGTCGCGGTGGGCGCAACCTTCATGGCCAATATCACCAACGATGCGTGGTTCGGTGAGACGAGCGGGCCCTGGCAGCACCTGGGCACGCTGCCGCTGCGGGCGGTGGAGACCCGCGTCGCCATCGGGCGGGCCGCGAATACCGGCGTCTCGGCCTTCGTCGATCCGAGCGGGCGGATTCGCAAGTGGCTCCCGCTCGGCGCGCGCGGCGTGCTGGCGGACCGTGTGCCGCTCCGCGGGCGAGAGACGCTCTACACGCGGTGGGGCAACTGGTTCGTGTACCTGTCACTGGCGCTGGTCGCGGGAGCGGCCGGCTTCACCCTCTTCCGGAGGTCGCGGTGCTGAGCGAGCTGAAGCGTGACGTGGCGGACGTGGAGCGGCGCCTCGAGGACCTTCGAGGTCATCTTTGACCTCCCGGCGCGGGAGGCCCGGCTCGCGGCCATCGACACCGAGATGTCCAGGACGAACTTCTGGGACGATACCCGGCGCGCGCAAGGTCTCGTGCAGGAGCGGGCGGAGCAGAACCGGACGGTGACCCGCTTCCGCGAGCTCGCCACCCAGGCCGAGGAGGCGCGGCTGCTCTGGGAGATGGCCACCGAGGCGGGCGACGAGAGCCACGGCCCCGAGATCGCGGCGAGCCTGGCCCGGCTCCGCGAGGAGCTGGAGGCGTTCGAGATCAAGGTCATCCTCTCCGGGCCTCAGGACGCCAAGAACGCCATCCTCTCCATTCACCCCGGCGCGGGCGGCACCGAGTCGCAGGACTGGGCGCAGATGCTGATGCGCATGTATCTCCGCTGGGCGGAGCGCGTGGGTGTCAAGGCCGAGGTGGTGGATCTCCTCCCCGGCGAGGAGGCGGGCATCAAGTCGGCCACCATCACCATGACCGGCGAGTACGCCTACGGGTATCTCAAGAGCGAGATCGGCGTGCATCGTCTCATCCGGATCTCGCCGTTCGATGCCTCCAAGCGGCGCCACACCTCGTTCGCCTCGGTGGCGGTGATCCCCGAGGTGGAGGACGTGGAGGTGGTGATCCGCGACGACGAGCTGCGCGTGGACGTCTACCGCTCCTCGGGGCCGGGCGGCCAGGGCGTCAACACCGCCGACTCCGCCGTGCGCATCACACACCTCCCCAGCGGCATCGTGGTGGCCTGCCAGAACGAGCGCTCGCAGCTCCGGAACCGCGACACTGCCATGCGCATCCTGCGGTCGCGGCTCTATCAGGTGTACGAGAAGAAGCAGCGCGAGGAGCTGGCCGAGCTCACCGGGGAGAAGAAGGACATCGCCTTCGGGAGCCAGATCCGTACCTACACCTTCCACCCCTACCAGATCATCAAGGACCACCGCACCGGGGTGGAGGTCGGCAACGTGGAGGCGGTGATGGACGGGGACATCGACCCCTTCATCCGCGCCTTCCTCTCCGGGGTCCGCGCGGGCGGGGCCTCCGCGAAGGTGGAGTGAGGGATGACCAAGCCCGCCGCTCCGCCTCCCGGACCCGCGCCCGACACCAACGAGCTCATCCGGCGCCGCCACGCCAAGCTGGACGCGCTCCGCGCCAGCGGGCTCGATCCCTTCGGCGGCCGCTTCCCCGTGACCCACTGGGCGGGCGAGCTGGTGGCGCGCCTCAAGGAGGCGGCCGAGGACGAGCTCAAGAGCTTCGGGCAGGTGAGCCTGGCCGGCCGCGTGATGTCGTTCCGCGACCACGGCAAGACCTGCTTCGCCCATCTCCGGGACCGTACCGGCTCCATCCAGCTCTACGCGCGCGCCGACGGGCTGGGCGACCGCTTCGGGCTCTTCCGCGACCTCGACGTGGGCGACTTCGTGGGCGTGACCGGGGAGCTGATGCGCACCCGCACCGGCGAGCTGACGGTGCAGGTGAAGGAGCTCGAGTTCCTGGCCAAGGCGCTCCGGCCCTTGCCCGACAAGTGGCACGGGCTCAAGGACGTCGAGACGCGCTATCGCCGCCGCTACGTGGACCTGGTGATGAACCCGCACGTGCGCGAGACCTTCGTGCTCAAGAGCCGGCTCATCCAGGCCCTGCGCGCCTTCCTCGACGCCCGCGGCTTCCTCGAGGTCGAGACCCCGATGATGCAGCCCATTCCCGGCGGCGCCACCGCGCGTCCCTTCAAGACCCACCACAATGCCCTGGACATGCCGCTCTATCTGCGGATCGCGCCCGAGCTCTACCTCAAGCGCCTGGTGGTGGGCGGGCTGGAGCGCGTGTACGAGATCAACCGCAGCTTCCGGAACGAGGGGGTGTCGACCCAGCACAACCCCGAGTTCACCATGCTGGAGTTCTACCAGGCGTATGCCGACTACAACGACCTCATGCAGCTCACCGAGGAGATGTTCGTCCATCTCGGCCAGACCCTGCGGGGGCGACTCGAGCTGACCTATCAGGGAGAGGCGATCGATCTCGCGCCGCCGTGGCGCCGGCTTCCCTTCTTCCAGGCGCTGGGCGAGGCGCTCGGCGCGCCGGTGACGCCGGACACGCCCGTGGCCGAGGTGGCGCGCGCCGCCGCCGCGCGCGGGGTCACGGTGCCGGCGGGCGCGAGCGCGGTGGACGCGTGGGGTCTCGTCTTCGACGCCCTCGTGCAGCCCCTACTCCTGCCGCCGACCTTCATCATCGACTTCCCCATCGAGCTCTCGCCGCTGTCGAAGCGCAAGCGCGCCGAGCCGCGCCTGGTGGACCGCTTCGAGCTGTACATCTGCCGGCGCGAGATCGCCAACGCCTACTCCGAGCTCAACGACCCCATCGACCAGCGGCGCCGCTTCGAGGAGCAGGAAGCGCAGCGGGCGCGCGGTGACGACGAGGCGCAGTGGCTGGACGAGGACTACGTCCGCGCCCTGGAGTACGGCATGCCGCCCACCGCGGGCGAGGGGATCGGCATCGACCGGCTGGTCATGCTCTTCACCGACTCGCCCTCCATCCGCGACGTGATCCTCTTTCCCCACCTGCGCCGGGAGCGCGGGCCGGGCGAGCGCGCGCCGGGGGCGGAGGAAGGCGACGACGAGGTGGACGAGGCATGATGCGGGGCCGCGGGCTGCCTTTCGAGCTCGTGCTCGGCCTCAAGTACGTCCGCTCCCGGGGCCGGCGCAGCAACCTCTCGCTCTTCGTCTGGATCGGGATCGGGGGCGTCTTCCTGGGCGTGAGCGCGCTCATCGTGGTGCTGGCGACCATGACCGGCTTCCAGGACGGCATCAAGGACAAGATCATCGCCGCCCAGCCCCATATCCTCGTGGTGGAGAACGGCGCGCGCGGCATGGCCGACGCCGGCGCGGTGGCGGCGCGCCTCACGCCGGTTCCCGGCGTGCACTCGGCCACGCCCTTCGTGCTCCAGCAGGCCCTCTTCACGGTGCAGGGCGGCGGCGCCACCGGCGGGCTCCTGCGCGGGACCGACCTCGACGCCCCCGCCGTGCGCGCTTCCATCGCCGCGCAGCTCAAGGGTGGGAGCCTCGACCCGCTGCTGAAGGGCACCGAGCCCGCGCTCCTGCTGGGCCGGGAGCTCGCCCGCACGCTCGGCGTGATTCCCGGCGACCGCGTGACCGTGATCTCGCCGCAGGGCGCGATGACCGCGGTGGGCCTGGTGCCCAAGATGCGGCGCTTCCTGGTGGCGGGGTTCGTCGAGGTGGGCATGTACGAGCACGACGCCTCGCTGGCCTACACCACCCTGGCCGCCGCCCAGGAGTTCGCGGGGCTGGGCGACCGCGTGACCGGGGTGGAGGTGAAGCTCGACGATCCCTTCGAGGCCAAGACGGTGGGCCGCCGCCTCGCCGCGGCGGCCGGCGCCTCGTACTGGATCCGCGACTGGATGGACATGAACCGGAATCTCTTCGCCGCCCTCCAGCTCGAGAAGCTGGCGCTGTTCGTCATCGTCACCATCATCGTGCTGGTGGCGGGGTTCGCCATCATCGGCCACCTCATCCTGCTCGTGGCCGAGAAGCGGAAGGAGATCGGCATCCTCAAGGCGATGGGCGCCACCTCGAGCTCCATCGGGGCCATCTTCCTCTCCGCCGGCATGCTGATCGGGTTCGTGGGCACCGTGGCCGGGAGCGCCTTCGGCCTCGCCATCATCTGGCTGCAGAACACCTACAAGATCATCCGGCTCGCGGGCGACGTCTACCAGATCGACTACCTTCCCATGAAGCTGTCCGGCGGCGACTTCGCCCTCGTCATCGGCGCCACCCTGGTGATCTCCTTCCTCGCCACCATCTCGCCCGCGCGCCGTGCCGCGGCCCTCGCCCCGGTGGATGTGCTCCGCTATGAGTGACGAGCCCCTCGTCGTCGCGGAAGATCTGGAGAAGGAATACCGGATGGGCCCGGAGCTGGTGCGCGTCCTCCGGGGGGCGAGCCTCACCGTCAACCGCGCGGAGACGGTGGCCATCATCGGCGCCTCCGGCGTCGGCAAGTCCACCTTGCTTCACCTGCTGGGCGCGCTGGACCGGCCCAGCGCCGGCCGCGTGCGCTTCGACGGCGAGGATCTCTTCGTGCGCTCGGAGACGGGGCTGGCGCGCTACCGCCGCACCGAGATCGGCTTCGTCTTCCAGTTCGGCAATCTCCTGGGCGAGATGACCGCGCTCGAGAACGCCATGGTCCCCGCGCTCCTGCAGCGGCTCCCGTCGGCCCTCGCGCGCGCCCGGGCGGCGGAGGCACTGGGCGAGGTGGGCTTGACCGACCGGATGAATCACCGGCCCGGCGAGCTCTCGGGCGGCGAGCAGCAGCGCGTGGCCATCGCGCGCGCGCTGGTGGGCGCGCCGCGGCTGCTGCTGGCCGACGAGCCGACCGGCAATCTCGATCCCAAGACCAGCGAGGTGATCTGGGATCTCTTCCTGCGCCTGCAGGCGGAGCGCGGGCTCGCGGTGGTGATCGCCACCCACAATCACGAGCTGGCGCGGCGCGCCGACCGGGGCTACCGGCTGGTGGAAGGCCGGGCGCAGGCCTGGCCGTGAAGCCCTCCGGACGGCCCGCCGCGGACCCTTTCCTCCGGAGTGCCGGAGTTCCAGGCAGATAGAGCCCGAAAGCAAGAAAAGGCTAGGCGGCGCTGGACGAGGGCGTTATACTTTGAGCAGGTTTAGGCAGCACCGAGCGACCATCACCTGACCCTGGGGAGCCCCAGGGGAGTGAGGTAACCAAGTGTTCGAACGGTTCACCGAGCGGGCGCGGCGGGTCATCATCCTGGCACGGGAAGAGGCGGGCCGCTTCCGCCACGACTTCGTAGGAACCGAGCACATACTCCTCGGCCTCATTCGTGATGGCGAGGGAATCGCGACCGCCGTCCTGCAGCGCCTCGGGCTCCGGCTCGAGACCGTCAAGGCGGAGGTGGAGCGGGCCCTGGCCGGCTTCCCCAAGACCCTGACCTTCGGGGAGGTGCCGTTCACTCCCCACGCGAAGCGGGTGCTGGAGCTCAGCATCGAGGAGGCCCGCCAGCTCGGGCACAACTACATCGGCACCGAGCACCTGCTGCTGGGCCTCATGAAAGAGGGCCAGTCCATCGCCGCCAAGATCCTCGAGTCGCTGGGCGCCCGCCTGGACGAGGTGCGGCAGGAGACGCTGTCCCTTCTCGGTGACCAGTACTACCCCCGCCCCAAGAAGCGCTCGCAGACCCCGGTGCTGGACGAGTTCGCCCGCGACCTCACCCAGCTCGCCCGCGAGTCCAAGCTCGATCCCGTCATCGGGCGCGAGACCGAGATCGAGCGCGTGATCCAGATCCTGGCCCGCCGGACCAAGAACAACCCGGTCCTGATCGGCGAGCCGGGGGTGGGCAAGACCGCCATCGTGGAGGGGCTCGCCCAGCGCATCGTGGGCCATGAGGTGCCGGACGTCCTCGCGCAGAAGCGGCTGCTCCAGCTGGACCTGGGCGCCCTCGTCGCGGGCACCAAGTATCGCGGCCAGTTCGAGGAGCGGCTCAAGGCGGTGATGAAGGAGATCCGGCAGTCGGAGAACGTCGTGCTCTTCCTCGATGAGCTCCACACCCTCATCGGGGCGGGAGCCGCCGAGGGCGCCATCGACGCCTCCAACATGCTCAAGCCGGCGCTGTCGCGCGGCGAGATCCAGACCATCGGCGCCACCACCCTCGACGAGTACCGGAAGTACATCGAGAAGGACGGCGCGCTCGAGCGGCGCTTCCAGCCCGTGATCGTGCGCGCCCCCTCCGTTCCGGAGTCGGTGGAGATCATCAAGGGCCTGCGCCACAAGTACGAGGCGCACCACCGGGTGAAGATCACCGATCAGGCCATCGACGCCGCGGTGAAGCTCGCCGACCGGTACATCACGGATCGCCAGCTTCCCGACAAGGCCATCGACGTCATCGACGAGGCCTCCTCGCGCACCCGGCTCATGGCCCTCATGCCCCCGCCGGAGATCAAGGAGCTCGGCAAGGAAGTGGAGCGGGTCGTCCGCGAGAAGGACATGTACCTGGAGGCGCAGGAATTCGAGAAGGCCGCCTCGCTCCGGGAGAAGGAGAAGCTGCTCCGCGGGCGCGACGAGGAGCTCAAGCGCGAGTGGGACAAGCGCAAGGGCAAGGGCCCGCAGACCGTCAGCGAGGAGGACATCGAGTACATCGTGTCCCGCTGGACGGGCATCCCGCTCTCCAAGCTCGAGGAGAAGGAGTCCGCCAAGCTCGCGCGCATGGAGGAAGCGCTCCATGGGCGAATCGTGGGCCAGCGCGACGCGGTGGCGGCGGTGTCGCGGGCCATCCGGCGCTCGCGGGCCGGCCTCAAGGACAGCAAGCGGCCGGTGGGATCGTTCATCTTCCTCGGGCCCACCGGAGTGGGCAAGACCGAGCTCGCGCGGGCGCTCGCCGAGTACCTCTTCGGCGACGAGAACGCGCTCATCCGGGTGGACATGTCCGAGTACATGGAGAAATTCTCCGTGTCGCGGCTCCTGGGCGCCCCTCCCGGCTACGTGGGCTACGAAGAGGGCGGCTTCCTCACCGAGAAGGTGCGCCGGCGCCCCTACTCGGTGGTGCTCTTCGACGAGATCGAGAAGGCCCATCCCGACGTGTTCAACATGCTGCTCCAGGTGCTGGACGACGGGCGCCTCTCGGACTCGGTGGGACACGTGGTGGACTTCAAGAACACCATCCTCATCATGACCTCGAATCTGGGGACGAGCTTCATCGGCAAGCGCGTGTCGCCCGGCTTCATCCCCGAGGGCGACGACGCCTCCCACGAAAAGATGAAGGGTCGCGTGATGGAGGAGCTCAAGCGGGCGTTCCGGCCCGAGTTCGTCAACCGCATCGACGACACCATCGTGTTCCACGGGCTGTCCCGCGAGGACATCTCCAATATCGTCCGCCTCATGATGAAGCGCGTGAACGCCCAGCTGGCGGACAAGGGCATCACGGTGGAGCCGACCACGGCCGCCCTCGATCTCCTGGTGGAGAAGGGGTACGACGCGACCTACGGCGCCCGGCAGCTTCGGCGTACTATCCAGAAGCATGTGGAGGATCCGCTCGCGGAGGCCATCGTCCGGGGTCAGATCACGGATGGGGCGCGCCTCGAGCTGGACGTGGAAGGGGATAATTTCGTCTTCCGGGAAGCGCAGGTGGCGGAGCCGCCGCTCGCGCTGGCCGAGCACTGATCCACCGCACGCCGGGTCGGGATACGACAGGCCGCTCGCTCTCATGACCCCGTTGGGGAGAATATTTCTCTCCATTTTTTTTGCCCTCCTGTGGCTGCCGGTCTCCCCGGCGGCCGCCCAGACCCCTCCCGACGCCGGCCGCCAGATCATCGTCAAGGACCTCTCCGTCCAGGGGAACCGCCGGATCCAGGAGGCGGTCATCGTGGGGCGCGTGGGGACCAAGGTGGGAGCGCCCTTCTCGCCGAACCGGCTCGCCGAGGACATCCGCGCCATCTTCGGCCTGGGCTACTTCGACGACGTCCAGCTCAAGGTGGAGGACTTCGAGGGCGGGGTGAAGGTCACCTTCATCGTGGTGGAGCGGCCCTTCGTCCGTGACGTGCAGTTCGCGGGCAACAAGAAGCTCGATACCGCCGCCCTCACCGAGAAGATCGACCTGAAGCTGGGAGCGGTCTACAACCCCGTGGAGGTCACCCGGGCGGCGGAGAAGCTCAAGGACTACTACGAGGAAGAAGGGTACTTCGAGGTGCAGGTCACGCCCGACGCCACCAAGCTCCCGGACGGCGACGTGGCGGTCACCTTCCGCATCGCGGAAGGCCGCAAGATCACCATCGAGGAGATCGTCGTCGAGGGCGCCAAGGGCCTCACCCCGAAGGAGATCAAGGCGGTGATGGCCACCCAGGAGCGGCAGTTCTACATCCTGCGCGGCACCGTGGAACGCCAGAAGCTCGACGACGACCGCGACCGCATCGTCTCGCTCTACAACGACCACGGCTACATCCAGGCGCGGGTGGAGTCGGCGGACGCGATCGTGGACAAGGACAAGGCCCGCGTCACCATCCGGATCGTGGTGGTGGAGGGGGCGCAGTTCACGGTGGGGGGCGTGGACATCACGGGAAACAACGTGGTGCCGGTGGAGGAGATCCGCCGCCGCATCCCCTTCAAGACCGGCGACGTCTTCTCGCGCGGCAAGGTGCGGGACAGCATCACCAGCATCCAGGCGCTGTACGGCACCATCGGGCGCGCCTCCGCCGACGTGAATCCGCAGTCCACCCAGGACACCCCAAACCGGCGGATCAACATCACCTACGAGATCAACGAAGGCCCCGAGGTCTTCGTGGAGCGGATCAACATCACCGGCAATACCCGCAGCCAGGAGAAGATCCTCCGCCGGGAGATCCCCATGCACGAGGGGGACTTCTACACCAGCGCCAAGCTCGAGCGGGCGCGGCAGCGGCTCAACAACCTCGGCTATTTCGAGCAGGTAAAGGCCACCACCGCTCCCGGCTCCGCCAAGGACAAGATCGTCGTCAACATCGAGGTGACCGAGAAGCCCACCGGCCTCTTCTCCATCGGCGGCGGTTATAGCTCGGCGGACAGCTTCATCGGCACCCTCGACCTGTCCCAGCGCAACTTCCTCGGCCGGGGCTGGGAGCTGTTCCTGCGCGTGCGCGCGGGCGCGCAGACCCAGCAGGGGACCATCGGCTTCACCGAGCCCTGGCTCTTCGACCGGCCCCTGTCGGCCGGCTTCGATCTCTTCAACAACCGCCGCATCTTCAGTGACTACACCGTCAACTCGCTCGGCGGCGACATCCGCTTCGGGCATCCGCTCGGCGACTACTCGCGATGGAATCTCATCTACCGGCTGACCCAGGACGACGTCACCGACGTGGCCGACAATGCCAGCTCCAGCCTCAAGAGCGAGGAGGGGAAGCGCATCACCTCGCTGGTGGGAGGCTCCCTCAGCCGGGACACGCGCGACAGCGCCTTCGAGCCGACCCGCGGGACCATCATGAGCATCGGGGCGGATGTGGCGGGGGTGGGCTTCGGCGACAGCAAGTTCGTGCGCACGCTCGCCAACGTCGCCTCCTTCTACAATGTCTGGCTGGATCACGTGGTCAGCGCGCGCGCCCAGGGCGGCTACATGGTAGGCTGGTCGTCGGCGCCGGTGCCGCTGTTCGAGCGTTTCTATCTGGGCGGCTCCAACTCCCTGCGCGGGTTCAAGGCGCGTCAGGTCTCTCCCCAGGACGGATCGGGAACCCGGGTGGGCGGTAGCATCCTGCTGCTGGGCAACGTGGAGTACACCGTGCCGCTGTTTTTCGGCATCCGGGCCGCGGTCTTCTATGATGTGGGACAGGTATACGGGCCGGACACCTCGTTCGGCACCAAGTTCGAGCTCGGCGAGCTCCGGCACAATGCCGGGCTCAGCCTGCGGTGGGCGTCACCCTTCGGGCCGCTGCGGGTCGATTACGGGATCAAGCTGGACCGTCGAAAGGATGAGAGCATCGGGGAGTTCCAGTTCGCCGTGGGCGCCCCGTTCTGAGGCATGAGCATAGAAATCGAGGGAGGTGCGTGACATGCGTATGGTCCTGAAGGGTTTGCTCCCCGTGGCCGCTCTGCTCGCGGCCTGGTCCCTGGTCGCCTGGTGGTCCCCGCTGCCCGCGGGCGCGCAGGCGCAGGCACCGGCGCCCGCGCCCGCCGTCGGCGCCACCCGCATCGCCTTCATCGACTCGCAGCGGGTGGTGGCGCGCTCCGCCGCGGGCGTGGCCGCCCGCGACGCCCTCGAGCGCGAAAAGGCCGCCATGCAGAAGAAGCTGGATGGCGAGCAGGCCGAGCTGACCAAGCTCAAGGACGACCTCGAGAAGAAGGGGCAGCTCCTGTCCGCCGAGGTGCGGAAGGAAAAGACGGAGACGCTCGAGCGCCGGGTGCGCGACCTGCGGCGGCTCGTGGACGACTTCGAGAAGGACTACCAGAAGAAGGACCGCGAGCTCATGGGCAAGTTCCTCCGCGAGCTGAGCGGCGTGGTCCAGAAGGTGGGCAAGGAAAAGGGCTTCACCATGATCGTGGACGCACGCGGCGCGGGCGTGATCTACGGCGCGCCCGAGGCGGACCTGACCGAGGAGATCATCCGGGCCTTCGACGACGAAACCAAGAAGGCCAAGAAGTAGGTGGCGGCCGGCGGGCCCTACACGCTCGCGGAGCTCGCGGCGGCGCTGGGCGCCCGGCTCGAGGGCGATCCGGGGCTCCGGGTCCGCGGCGTGGCGCCTCTCGGGACGGCCGGGCCCGAGGACGTCTCCTTCGCGCTGGGCGCCCGGCATGGGCGCGCCGCGGCCGCGAGCGGCGCCGGAGCCATCCTGGCCGGTGACGACGTGACCGGGCTGGCCTGCCCCGTGCTCCGGGTCCAGGCTCCGCAGACCGCCCTCATCGCGCTGCTCCGCCTCTTCCACCCCGAGCCGCCCCTTGATCCGGGAATTCATCGCCTGGCCTGGGTGGCGGAGGGCGCCGAGGTGGACCCGGGCGCGGCGGTGGGGCCCTTTGCGGTGGTGGAGCGGCGCGCCCGCATCGGCCGGGGCAGCCGGGTGGGTGCGCTCTGCTTCGTGGGAGAGGGCGCCCGTCTCGGCGAGGACGTCCAGCTCTATCCCCGAGTGGTCGTGCGCGACGGGGTCGAGATCGGCAACCGCGTCATCGTCCACTCGGGCGCGGTGCTGGGTGCCGACGGCTTCGGCTACGCTTTCGACGGACGCGCCCACCGCAAGATCCCCCAGGTGGGCGGGGTACGCATCGAGGACGACGTGGAGATCGGCGCCAACACCACCGTGGACCGCGCCACCCTCGGCGTCACCGTGATCGGACGCGGGAGCAAGGTCGACAATCTGGTGCAGGTGGCGCACAACTGCGAGATCGGAGAGGATGTCATCCTGGTGTCCCAGGTGGGGGTGTCCGGCTCATGCCGGATCGGAAACCGGGCGGTGCTCGCCGGTCAGGTGGGGTTGGCCGACCACGTCACCATCGGGGCGGGAGCCATCGTCACCGCCAAGTCGGGCCTGACGGGAGAAATCCCCGCCGGCGAGGTCTGGAGCGGCATTCCCGCCCGGCCCACCGGCGAGGCCAAGCGGATCTGGGCCGCGCAGCGGCGGCTGCCGGACCTGCTGCGACGGGTCCGGGAGCTCGAGGCGCGCCTCGACGAGATGGAGAAGCGAACGAAGCCATGACCGACATTCATCCCGCCGCCTTCGTGGATGCCAAGGCGCGACTGGGGGCGGGCGTGCGCGTGGGACCGGGCACGCTGATCGGTCCCGAGGTCGAGGTCGGCGATGGCGTGGTGATCGGCGCCCATGCCGTTCTCGAGGGGCGCGTGCGACTCGGGGCGCGCTGCCGGGTGGGCCACGGCGCCATCATCGGCGCCGAGCCCCAGGACCTCAAGTATCGCGAGGACGCCGACACCGGCGTGCGCATCGGCGAGGACACCGTGATCCGCGAGTACGCGACCATCCACCGCGCGACGCACGAGGGCCACGACACCGTGGTGGGAGCGCATTGCCTGCTCATGGCTACCTGCCACGTGGCCCACGACTGCGTGGTCGGGGATCACGTGATCATGATCAACGGCGCCGCCCTCACCGGGCACGTCATCGTGGAAGACCGCGCCACCGTGGGCGGCCTCAGCGGCGTCCACCCCTTCACCCGGGTGGGCACCTTCGCCTATGTCGGCGGCTGCACCAAGGTCACCCAGGACGTGCCGCCCTACGTGATGGTGGACGGCGTGCCCGCGGTGGCGCGCGCGGTCAACGTCATCGGCATGCGGCGGGGCGGCATCGACGCCGCCGGCCGCCGCCAGGCCCAGGAGGCCTTCCGCATCCTCTTCCGCTCGGGCCTCGCCACCGCCGCCGGAGTGGCGCGGTTGCGGGAGGAGCTGGGGGAGGGCGCGGTCGCGCGCCGCATGGTGGCCTTCATCGAGGGCTCCAAGCGCGGCATCGTGGGCGCGGGAGCGCCGGCGGAGAGCGACGGCGCCGAGCTCTCGGAGCGCGTGCAGTGAGCCCGGTGGCGGAGCCGCGGCTGCGCGCGGGGGTGGTGGGAGCCGGGCACATGGGCCAGTACCACATCATCGCGCTCATGGAGCTGTGGGACGTGGAGCTGGTGGGCATCGTCGACCAGGACTTCGCTCGCGCCGAATCGCTCGCCGCCACCTACGGCACCAAGGCCTTCCATGATCACCGCGAGCTGGCGGGGCTGGTGGACGTGGCCACGGTGGCGGTGCCCACCGAGCGGCACTTCGAGGTCTCCCGCGATCTCCTCGAGAGCGGCGTCCACGTGCTGGTGGAGAAGCCCATGACGCCCACGCTCGAGGAGGCCAAGGAGCTCTTCCGCGTGGCGCGCGCCTGCAACCGCGTGCTCCACGTGGGCCACGTGGAGCGCTTCAACGGCGCCGTCCAGGAGCTGCGGAAGATCGTCGAGCATCCCATCCTCATCGAGTCGCGCCGGCTGGGCCCCTTCGCCCCGCGGGTGGCGAAGGACTCGGTGGTCATCGATCTCATGATCCACGACATCGACATCGTGCTCGGCCTCGTGGACGGAGAGCCGCGCAAGGTCACCGCCATGGGCGCCTCGGTGCGCTCGGGCCTCGCCGACGTCGCCAACGTGCAGATCGTCTTCGACGGCGGGACCATGGCCACCATCACCGCCAGCCGCGCCACCGAGGAGAAGATCCGCACCCTGGCCATCACCCAGCCCGACGCCTATATCGTCCTGGACTACCAGAACCAGGACATCCAGATCCACCGGCGGGCGGCGCAGGACTATACCGTGAACCGTGAGGCCATTCGTTACCGCCAGGCCTCCTTCGTCGAGCACCTGTTCGTCCACAAGGACAACCCCCTCAAGCTGGAGCTTCGCCACCTCATGGCCGCCGCCCGGGCGGCCCAGGCTACCGGACGCGTGGAGCTGCCCGAGGGGGAAGACCTCCGCTCGCTGGCCGTCGCGCTGGAGGTCGAGCGGATGATCCGCGAGGGCCGGGGGGAAACCGCCTGGCCGGAGGATCTTCCGTGGAGCGTTGCCTCGGCCTGATGGCCGGGGCCGGGATCATACCCGGCCGCGCCGCCGCCGAAGCGCGGCGGCAAGGATGGAAGGTCGTGGCCTTCGCCTTCGAGGAGGCGCCCGGCCTCGACGCCGTCGCCGACCGCGTCCTGCCCTCGTCCCTCACCGATCTGCAGTCCGTCCTCACCGCGCTGGCGAGCGAGCGCGTGACCGCGGCCGCCTTCGTGGGAAAGTTCTGGAAGCAGAGTGTCTTCTCCGCGGCGCCGCGCGGGGATGCGGTGGGCCAGCGGATCGGCCGGGAGGGCCTGTCCGACGGCGCGCTCGCCCGCATGGTCGTGGCCACGCTCGAGGCCATGGGGGTGGAAGTCCTCGATCAGCGGCGGTTCCTCGGGCCGTGGCTGCTCAGCGCCGCGCAGCTCACCGCGCGCGCGCCCTCGGAGGCCGAATGGGAGGAGATCCGCGCGGGCTGGGGCCTGGCGCGCGACCTCGCCAATCGCGGCGTCGGGCAGACCGTGGTCCGCGCGCGGGGGGTCACGGTGGCGGTGGAGGCGGCCGAGGGCACCGATGAGACGATCGGGCGCGGCGTCCGACTCTCCGGTCCGGGCGCGGTGGTGATCAAGGCGGTGGCCGACGATCACGACTTCCGCTTCGACGTGCCCGCGGTGGGACTGGCCACTCTGGACGCCATGGCCGAGGGCGGGGCCACCGCGCTGGCGGTGGCGCGCGGGCGGACGCTCCTCGTGGACGAGGACGCGGTCATGCGTCGCGCGGAGAGCGCCGGCATCGCGGTGGTGACGCTCGAGGAGGGGCCATGAGGCCCGCCGCGCCCGGCGCCGTCATGCTCTCGGCGGGAGAGACGTCCGGCGATCTCCACGGGAGCACCCTCTGCCGCGCCCTGCGCGACCTGGACCCCTCGCTGCGGCTCTACGGCATGGGAGGCGCCCGCATGGCCGCGGCCGGCATGGAAGTGCTCGCGGATCCCACCGCGCACGCGGTGGTGGGGACGAGCGAGGCGGTGGGGCGGGTGCCCGGGCTCTATCGCGCCTATCGCGCGCTGGTGCGCCGGCTGCGCGAGGACCGGCCCCGCGTCCTCGTGGTCATCGACTTCCCGGAGTTCAATATGCGCCTGGCGCGTCAGGCTCGCCGAGCAGGGGTGCCGGTGGTCTTCTTCATCCCGCCCCAGGTCTGGGCCTGGCGCCGGGGGCGGGTGCGCCTCATCGCTCGCCTGGCCACCCGCGTCCTGGCGGTATTTCCCTTCGAGCAACCGCTCTACGAGGCCGCCGGCTGTCCGGTGGAGTTCGTGGGCCATCCGCTCCTCGACGTGCTTCCGCCCGGCCTCGATCGGTCGCGGGCCCGCCTGGGGCTCGGCATCGAGCCCGATCTCTCCGTGGTGGGGCTATTCCCCGGCAGCCGGCGCGAGGAGATCCTTCGCCTCCTGCCGGCCATGCTGGACGCCGCCCGCCGCCTCGTCGCGCCCGCCGAGCCCGCGCTGCCGTCCACGCCGCGCTTCGCGCTGGGGTTGGCCCCGTCGGTGGATCGGCGACTGGTGGAGGACCTGCTGGCGGCGGCCGCCCATGCCGGCGGCCCCCCGGTGGAGATTCTCGAGCACCGCACCTACGAGCTCATGGCCGCCTCCGACGCCATCCTCATCGCCTCCGGCACCGCCACCCTGGAAGCCGCGCTGCTCGGCACGCCCATGGTGGTCTGCTACCGCGTGTCCCGCTTCACCGCGGTGGTCTCCCGCCTGCTCATCCGCATCCCGCGCATCAGCCTGCCCAATATCGTCGCGGGGCGCGACGTG
>DASRWT010000006.1:0-24645 GCA_035654455.1 Candidatus Nitrosocosmicus sp.
ATGTACAAGGCGCACTGGGTGCCGGTGGGAGCGGATCAGGTGCCCCACATCGAGCTCACTCGCGAGGTGGCGCGGCGCTTCAACAGCACGTGGAAGCCGGTATTCCCCGAGCCCCAGGCCAAGCTCACCCTGATCCCCAAGGTGCCGGGTACGGACGGACGGAAGATGTCCAAGTCCTACGGCAACGCGATCGAGCTGTCCGACACCTCAGAGGAGATCACGCGGAAGATCAAGCCCATGGTCACGGATCCGGCGCGGAAGCGGCGCACCGATCCGGGCAATCCCGAGATCTGCCCGGTCTTCGATCTCCACCGCATCTTCACCCCGGAGGCCCCGCGCGAGCAGTGCGCGCAGGGCTGCCGCACCGCCGCCATCGGCTGCCTCGACTGCAAGGGCGTGCTGCTCGAGCACATGCTGCCCCCGCTGGCAGCCATCCGCGAGCGGCGCCAGGGCTGGGCGGAGCGGCCCAAGGAGATGCTCGAGATCCTGCACGAGGGCTCGCGGCGCGCCCAGGTGATCGCGCGCGCGACGATGGACGAGGTGCGGGACGCGATCCGGCTGGAGCCATGACGGACGTCGCGGCTCCCGGGCTCACGGTTCGCGTCGAGGCCTTCGAGGGGCCGCTGGACCTGCTGCTCCACCTCTGCCGCACCAGCGAGGTGGATCTCTCCCGGCTGCCCATCCGCGCCGTCACCGACCAGTACCTCGCCCATCTCGAGTCGGTCCAGTTCCAGGACCTCGAGACCGCCGGGTCCTTCATGGTGATGGCGGCGACGCTCATCTACCTCAAGTCCAAGCTCCTCCTGCCGCCCACCGGGGAGCCGGGGGAGGACGAGCTGGACCCCGAGGGCGAGCTGCTCCGCCAGGAGCTGGCCGCGCGGCTTGCCGAGTACGCGCGCGTCAAGACGCTGGGCGCGTGGCTGGCCGGGCGCGAGGCGGAGCAGGCCCTCCTCTTCGGGCGCACCACCGCCGAGCTGCCGCCGCCGGAGGAGATTCCGCTCCAGGATCTCTCCGTGCACCTCCTGACGCGGGCCATCAACCGGCTCATCGAGGACCAGAAGCGCGAGCGGCCCCGCGAGGTGGAGCCCAACCCCATCTCGGTGCTCGAGCGCATGGGCGAGATCATGTCCCTCCTGCGCTCGACGTGGTCGCTCCTCTTCTCCTCGGTGGCGGGCGGCGACCGCGTCCGGGCCGAGTGGGTGGTGACCCTCCTCGCGCTGCTGGAGATGGTGCGGCTGGGTCAGGCCCGCGCCCGGCAATCGGAGCTCTTCGGCGACATCGTGATCGAGCGCGGCAGCGACGTCCCGGTGGGCGTGGCCGCCGGTGAGACGGACGACCCGGCGCCCATGCCCGAGGGAGAGCCCGCATGACCGAGCCCATCGACATCCTGGAAGCTCTGCTCTTCGCCTCCGATTCCCCGGTGGAGACCGCCACCATCCGCGAGGTGCTGGCGCTGCCGTCGGCGGAGGCGGCGCGCACGCTGGTGGAGGCGCTCACCGCGCGGCTGCGCGACGAGGGGCGCGCGCTCCAGATCATGGAGGTGGGCGGCGGCTTCCGGCTGGTGACGCGGCCCGAGGTGGCGCCGTGGCTGGTCAAGCTTGCGCGCGCCCGCACGCGCCAGCGCCTGTCCCGCCCGTCCCTGGAGACGCTCGCCATCATCGCCTACCGCCAGCCGGTGTCCCGGCCCGAGGTGGACGCAGTGCGCGGCGTGAACTCGGACGCGGTGCTGGACAACCTCCTCGAGCGCCGCCTCATCCGCATCGCCGGCCGCAAGGACTCGCCGGGCCGCCCGTTCCTCTACGAGACCACCCGCGAGTTCCTGGTCGCCTTCGGGCTGCGCGACGTCGCCGATCTGCCCAAGCCCGACGGCGAGCTGATCATCCCCGAGCCGCCCGTGCCTGAAGGCGAGGCGCAGGGCGAGCTCGCCAAGGAGCTGGCCGGTGCCGCCGATCCGTCTCAGCAAGATCCTGGCCCAGGCGGGACTGAGCTCGCGTCGCGGGGCTGAGACCCTCCTCGCGGAGGGGCGCGTCACCGTCAACGGCACGGTGCGCCTCGAGCCGGGCGCGCAGGCGGATCCCGACCGCGACGTGATCGTGGTGGACGGCCGGCGGATCGAGCCCGCCGCCGCCCGCACCTATCTGCTCCTTCACAAGCCGCGCGGCTACGTGACGACCCGCGCCGATCCGCGCGGACGCGCGGTGGTGCTCGACCTGCTGCCGCGCGGGCCCGCGCGGGTCTTCCCGGTGGGCCGCCTGGACGCCGAGACCGAGGGCTTGCTGCTCCTCACCGACGACGGGCCCCTGGCCAACTATCTCCTGCACCCGCGCTACGAGATTCCCCGCGTCTACGACGCGCAGGTGGAGGGGCGGGTCCGCGAGGCCGATCTGCCGCGCTGGCGCGCCGGCGCCGTGCTCGAGGACGGCCCCGCGGTGCCCAAGGAGGCGCGCGTGCTGCGCGCCGACGGGACCACCACCTGGATGCAGCTCACCTTCGCGGAGGGACGGAAGCGCGAGGTGCGCCGCTATGCCCAGGCGCTGGGCCATCCGGTGCGCCGCCTCATTCGCGTGCAGTTCGGCCCCCTCCGGCTGGGCAGCCTCCGGGTGGGGGCCAGCCGTCCCTTGACCGAGGTTGAGCTGGCCGCGCTCAATCGCTTGCGTGGGGGGAACCCTTCGCCTATACTGCGTGGGCTCGACAGATAGATCGGCTTCAGGAGCCTTTATGAACCTGGACGATTGGCGTTCCAGGATCAACAACCTCGACCACGAGATCCTAGCCCTCCTCAATCAGCGCGCAGACGCCGCCCTCCACATCGGCGAGCTCAAGAGGCAGCAGGATCTTCCCTACTTCGTTCCGGAGCGCGAGGCCCAGGTCCTCGACCGCCTCGTCACGCTGAATCGTGGTCCGTTGCCCGCCGACGCGCTCCGCGCGATCTGGCGGGAGGTGCTCTCCGCCTCGCTGGCGCTCGAGAACCCGCTCCCCGTCGTGTATCTGGGTCCGCCCGCCACCTATACCCACCAGGCGGCGCGGGCGCGCTTCGGCTCTTCCGCCGCCTTCCGGCCCATGCGCACCATCGCCGAGGTCTTCGACGAGGTCGAGCGCGGCCGCGCCGAATACGGGGTGGTGCCGGTGGAGAACTCCACCGAAGGCCCGGTCAACGTCACCCTGGACCGTCTCATCGACTCCGACGCCGTCATCACCGGCGAGATGACGCTGGAGATCACGCATCACCTGCTCTCGCGGGCGGGGGAGCTCGGCGAGGTCAAGAAGGTCTGCTCCCATCCGCAGGGGCTCGCCCAGTGCCGCCAGTGGCTGGCCGCCCATCTGCCCGACGCGGCCACCGAGGAGACGTCCTCCACCGCCGCCGCCGCGGAGCGCGCCAAGGACGATCCCACCGTGGCCGCCATCGCCTCCGAGATGGCGGGGCGCATGTACGAGGTCCCCACCCTGCGCCGGCGCATCGAGGACAATCCCTACAACTCGACGCGCTTCCTCGTGCTGGGCCGCCGGCCCATGCCGGTCACCGGGCGCGACAAGACCTCCATCCTCTTCTCCATGAAGAACGAGCCCGGGGTGCTCTTCAGCATTCTTCAGCCCTTCGCGGAGCGCGGGCTCAACCTGACCAAGATCGAGTCGCGGCCGACCAAGCGCCGGCCCTGGGAATACGTCAACTTCGTCGATTTCGAGGGCCACCGGGACACCGAGGCCGTGGACGGCGCGCTCGCCGCGGTGCGGGAGCGCTGCCAGTTCCTCAAGATCCTCGGGTCCTATCCGGCCGCCTAAGGAGCTCCGCATGTCCGTACCCTGGGAATCACTGGCCAACGAACACATCCTCGGGATTGCCCCCTACGAGCCGGGCAAGCCCATCGAGGAGCTCGAGCGCGAGCTGGGCATCCACGACGCGATCAAGCTCGCGTCCAATGAGAACCCGTTGCCGCCCTCCGAGAAGGTCCAGAAGGCGGTGGCGGCGGCGCTGAACACGCTGAACCGCTATCCGGACGGCACCGGCTTCTACCTGCGCGAGGCGCTCGCCCGCCGCCACGGCGTCACCGCCGACCATATCGTCCTCGGCGCGGGGTCCAACGAGCTGATCGAGCTGGTCGCACGGGCGTTCATGCGGCCCGGCGACGAGGCGGTGATTCCCCATCCTTCCTTCGTCGTCTATCCGATGATCGTGCAGGCGGTGGGCGGGATCCGCGTGGTGGTGACGCTCAAGGACTACCGGCTCGACCTGGAGGCGATGGCGCGCGCCATCACCCCGATGACCAAGATGGTCTTCATCGCCAACCCGAACAATCCCACCGCCACCATCGTGACCGCGTCCGAGGTGGAGCACTTCATGGCGCGCGTGCCCGATCGCGCCATCGTGGTGTTCGACGAGGCCTACTACGAGTTCGCCCAGGGGCCCGACTTTCCCGATTCGCTCGCCTATCTGCGGGAAGGGCGCAAGGTCGTGGTCCTGCGCACGTTCTCCAAGGCGGCCAGCCTGGCCGGCCTGCGGGTGGGCTACGCGGTGGGCGATCCCGACTGCATCTCGCTGGTGAACCGGATCCGGGCGCCCTTCAACGTGAACGCACTGGCGCAGGTGGCCGCGCTCGCCGCCCTCGAGGACGACGCCCACATCATCGAGTGCCGGCGCATGATCGAGGCCGGACGCGCCTTCCTCTTCGACGAGTTCACGTCGCTCGGACTCAAGTTCCCGCCCTCGCGGGCCAACTTCATCCTGGTGGACGTGGGCCGGAACGCGCTGGACGTCTATCGGCGGCTCCTCCGCGAAGGGGTCATCGTCCGCCCCATGATGTCGTTCGGGATGGAGAGCACGCTCCGCGTGACCATCGGCACCCCGGAGGAAAACCGCCGCTTGATGAAGGCGCTTCGAAAGGTCCTGCAGGAGGCCAAGCGCGCGTGATCGACCGGCTCTGCGTCGTCGGTCTCGGTCTCCTCGGCGGCTCGGTGGCGCGCGCCGCCCGCGAGCGCGGGCTCGCGCGGGAGATCGTGGCGGTGGGTCGGCGCGCGTCGAGCCTGGAGCCGGCGCTCCGCGCGGGGGTGGTGGATCGCGCCACCACCGATCTGGCGGCGGGCGTGGCGGGGACGGACTTCTGTCTCCTCGCCACTCCGGTGACCGCGCTGGAGGGCCAGCTCGCCGCGGTGTGGGCCGCGCTGCCCGGGCACGCGCTCGTCACCGACGTGGGGAGCACCAAGGGGCGCATCGTGGAGACCGCCGAGGCGCTGGCCGCCCAGCGTCCGCTCGCCTTCGTGGGCAGCCATCCCATGGCCGGCTCCGAGCGCGCGGGCTTCGCGGAGGCGCGCGCCGACCTCTTCCACGGCGCCACCGTGATCCTCACCCCCACCGAGCGCACGCCCGCCGACGCGGTGGCGCGCGTGCGCGGCTTCTGGGAAGCGCTGGGCGGGCGCGTCATCCTGCTCGACCCCACCACCCATGACCGCGCGGTGGCGGCGGTCAGCCACCTTCCGCACCTGGTGGCGGACGCCCTCGTGGACGCCGTCCTCCGCATGGATCCCAGCTTCCTCGACGTGGCGGCGCGGGGGTTCCGCGATACCACCCGCATCGCCGCCTCCAGCCCCGAGATCTGGCGGGAGATCTTCCAGGACAATCGCGCCGCGCTCGGCGAGGCGGTGGCCGCTTTTCGCAAGTCGCTGGACCACCTCGAGGGCGTGATCGCCTCCGGCGACGACGCCGCGGTGGAGGCGGAGCTGAAGCGGATCAAGCAGGCGCGCGAGGCCCTGGGATGAGGATCCGCGTGCGGCCGGCCCGCCGGCTGTCGGGCCGGGTGGCGGTACCGGGGGACAAGTCCATCTCGCATCGCGCCGCCCTGTTCGGCGCGCTCGCCAGCGGCCGCACCGAGATCACCGGCTTCCTCGAGGGTGAGGACTGCCTGGCCACGCTGAAGGCGGTGCGCGCGCTCGGCGCCGAGGTGACGCGGAAGGGCCCCGGCCATTACCTGGTGGACGGCGCGGGCGTCAACGGCCTCTCCGAGCCGGACAACGTGATCGACTGCGGGAATTCCGGCACCAGCGCGCGTCTGCTCGTGGGCGTGCTGGCGGGGCAGCCCTTCTGGACCGTGCTCACCGGCGACGACTCCCTCCGGAGCCGTCCCATGGACCGCGTGGCGGAGCCCCTCCGCCGCATGGGCGCCACCGTGGTGGGGCGGCGCGAGGGTAGCCGGCTGCCGCTGGCGGTGCGCGGCGCGCGGCCGCTCACGGCGCTCACCTATGCCTCGCCGGTGGCCTCCGCCCAGGTCAAGACCGCGCTGCTCCTCGCCGGGCTCTGGGCGGATGGGCCGGTGACGGTGCGCGAGCCCAGCCAGTCGCGCGACCATACCGAGCGCATGCTGGGCGGCTTCGGCGCGCGCCTCACCGTCGGCTCCGAGGGGATCACCCTGACCCCGGGCGCGCCGCTCTCCGGCCAGCCCGTCGCCGTTCCCGGCGACATCTCCTCCGCGGCCTTCTTCCTGGTGGCGGCGGCGGCCGCGCCCGACGCCGAGGTGACGGTGACCCAGGTGGGCACCAATCCCACGCGCACCGGCGTGCTCGAGGCGCTGGGCGCCATGGGCGCGCAGATCGAGTCCGTGACGGGTAGCCAGGCGGCCGCCGAGCCCGTCGCCGATCTCGTGGTGCGGGCCGCGGCGCTGCGGGGAACGGAGATCGGCGGCGCGCTCGTGCCGCGCCTCATCGACGAGGTGCCCATCCTCGCCGTGGCCGCGTGTCTCGCCGAGGGGCCCACCGAAATCCGCGATGCCGCCGAGCTCCGGATCAAGGAGTCGGACCGCATCCGCGCCGTCGCCAGCGAGCTGGGCCGGCTGGGCGCGCGCATCACCGAGCGTCCGGATGGCCTGCGCATCGAGGGCGGCGCGCGCCTGCGCGGTGCGGTGGTGCAGAGCGGGGGCGATCACCGGATGGCGATGGCGCTGGTGGTGGCGGGCCTGCTTGCGGACGGGGAGACGGTGGTGGAGGATACGGAGTGCATCGCCACCTCCTTCCCTGGATTCCTCAACGCGGTGAACGATCTGGCCGGTACCCAGGCGGCACGAGCCGAAGCATGAGCACCGGAGACCGGCGCGAGCCCGTGATCACCATCGACGGACCGGCGGGAGCAGGGAA
This sequence comes from Candidatus Nitrosocosmicus sp., assembly GCA_035654455.1. GTDB lineage: Bacteria > Methylomirabilota > Methylomirabilia > Rokubacteriales > CSP1-6 > DASRWT01. The sequence continues at coordinate 7,120 of DASRWT010000006.1, forward strand.
GTCCACCGCGGCGCGCGAGCTGGCGCGGCGTCTGGGCTTCCGGCTTCTCGACACCGGCGCCATGTACCGCGCGCTCGCGTGGGCGGTGCGCGAGGCGGGCATTCCCGCCGAGGATGGCCCCGCGCTGCGCGCGCTGCTCGCGAGCACGACCATCGAGCTCATCGACGATGGGGTGCGCGTGAACGGACGGGACGTCACCGGCGAGATCCGCACCCCCGCCATCGGCGAGCTCACCTCCCTGCTCACCATGCTGCGCCCGGTTCGGGAGAAGCTCACCCCCGTGCAGCGGGCGCTGGCCGGCCGCGGCGGGGTGGTGCTGGAGGGGCGCGACACCGGCAGCGTGGTGTGCCCGGACGCGGAGGTGAAGTTCTACCTGGACGCCGACCTGGACGCGCGCGCGCGGCGCCGCCAGGAGGAGCTGGCCGTGCGCGGGGTGCGGCTGGATCTCTCCGCGGTGCGCGAGGAAGTGGCGCGGCGCGACCGCCAGGACATGGGACGGGCGATCGCCCCGCTGGTGCGCCCGGCGGACGCGGTGGTGGTGGACACGACGGGCCTGGACGAGGACGCGGTGGTGGAGCGGCTGCTCGAGGCCGTGGAGCGAGCCCGGTGCTCTACGCGATCCTGAAGCCGATCCTGAGGGTGATCACCCTGCTCATGTGGCGGCTGGAGGCGCGCGGCGCGGAGCGGATGCCCCGGCAGGGGCCGCTGCTGCTGGTCTCGAACCATATCAGCGTGCTGGACCCGCCGCTGATCGGCGTCGTCACTCCGCGCCAGCTCACGTTTCTCGCCAAGGCCGAGCTCTTTCAGATCCCGCTCCTGGGGCGGTTCATCCGCGCGGTCAACGCCCGCCCGGTGCGGCGGGGCGGCAACGACGCGCGCGCCCTCAAGGACGCGCTGCGCGTGCTCGAGGAAGGCCGCGCGCTGCTGGTGTTTCCCGAGGGCACCCGGGGCGCCGAGGGCGTCCTGCGCGAGGCCAAGCCGGGGGCGGGGATGCTCGCGGTGCTGAGCGGGGCGGCGGTGGTGCCGGTGTACATCGCCGGCAGCGGCCGGGCCATGCCGCGGGGCGCCGCGCTGCCGCGGCCGGGCAAGGTGCGCGTGCGCTTCGGCGCGCCGCTGCACTTCAAGCCCGGCACGGGATCGGAGCGGAAGGAGACGTACCGCGCGGCGGCGGACGAGATGATGCGGGCCATCGCGCAGCTGAAGGCTCAGGCCGCCTGAGCCGGCCGACACAGGAACCTCGAAGCACGGTATATATAGATAGAGCGATAAAGGAGGCAGTAAGGACTTATGGCGACGGACGAGCGGCCGACGAAGGGCTTCGCGGGCGGGCAGCAGGAAGATGATTCGCCCCCCGAGGAGACGATGGAGTACTGGCTCTCACGCAGCGTGGGAGACATCGAGGAAGGCGAGGTCGTGCGCGGCACCGTGGTCGAGGTGCGCACCGGCGACGTGATCGTCGACATCGGCTACAAGAGCGAGGGGGCCATCCCCATCGACGAGTTCCGGCACACCGGCGCCCCCAAGGTGGGCGACGAGATCGAGGTCTTCCTGGAGGCGAAGGAAGACTCGGAAGGCCTCATCGTTCTCTCGAAGGACAAGGCCGACAAGATCAAGGTGTGGGACCAGATCTCCAAGGCTTTCGACGCCGGCAGCCCGGTGGAGGGTCGTGTGGTCGAGGTGGTCAAGGGCGGCCTGGCGGTGGACGTGGGAGTGCGGGCCTTCCTGCCCGGCTCCCAGGTGGACCTCCGCCCGGTCAAGAATCTCGGCTCCATGATGGGCCAGACCATCCGCGCCAAGGTGATCAAGCTCAATCGCCGCCGCGGCAACGTGGTGCTCTCGCGGCGGGCGGTGCTGGAGACCGAGCGCGAGGAGAAGAAGAAGCAGACGCTCTCCGTGCTGGGCGAGGGCATGGTGCTCACGGGGACGGTGAAGAACATCACCGACTACGGCGCCTTCATCGACCTGGGCGGCATCGACGGGCTGCTGCACGTCACCGACATGTCCTGGGGCCGCATCGGGCATCCCTCCGAGATCTTCCAGGTGGGCGACCAGGTGGAAGTGGTGGTGCTCCACTTCGACCGCGAGACCGGGCGCGTCTCCCTCGGTTACAAGCAGAAGTCCTCGGACCCCTGGGCGGTGGTGGATCAGCGGTACCCCTCGGGCGCCCGCGTGCAGGGGCGGGTGGTGAGCCTCACCAACTATGGCGCCTTCGTGGAGCTGGAGCCCGGGGTGGAGGGCCTGGTCCACGTGTCCGAGATGTCGTGGACGCGGCGGGTGCGCCATCCCTCGAAGATCGTGAACGTGGGCGACATGGTCGAGGTGCAGGTGCTGGAGGTCAACAAGGCCACCAAGCGGATCTCGCTGGGCATGAAGCAGGTCGAGGCCGATCCGTGGGAGACCATCGACGACCGCTACAAGGCGGGCGTGCGCGTGCAGGGCAAGGTGCGCAACCTCACGGACTTCGGGGCCTTCGTGGAGCTGGAGCCCGGCGTGGACGGGCTGCTGCACATCTCCGACATGTCCTGGACCCGCAATATCGGGCATCCCTCGGAGCTGCTCAAGAAGGGCCAGCCGGTGGAGACCCAGATCCTCAACGTGGACCGCGACAACAAGCGGATCTCGCTGGGGCTCAAGCAGATTCAGCCCGATCCGTGGGAGTCCGTCACCCAGCGGTATCCGATGGGCTCGCGCGTGACCGGCAAGGTGGTCCGCCTCACCGACTTCGGCGCCTTCGTGGAGCTGGAGCCCGGCGTGGACGGGCTGCTGCACATCTCCCAGATGTCCAATCGGCCCATCGCCACCCCGGCCGACCTGGTCAATGTGGGCGACGAGCTCACGCTCCTGGTGATCCGGGTGGATCCCAACGAGCGGCGCATCGGCCTCTCGCTCAAGGAGCTCGCGGCGGCGGTGATGCTGGACGAGCCGGCCCAGACCGATACCGGGCGCGGCCGGGGCGCCAAGGGACGGAAGCGGCGCCAGGACGACGACTTCGACGACGAGGAGTAGGAGCACCGCGAGCTTGGCGTCGCGCGCGCGTAGCCTCCTCCTGGGCCTGGGCCTGGCGGCGGGGCTCCTCCTGGCCTTTCTCGTCACCGTCTGGATGCTCATGGCGGTGCTCGAGGACGGGTCGCTGCCCGGCGGCCCGCGGATCGCGGTGGTGGAGATCGACGGCATCATCCTCGACGGCGACGGGGTCGTGCGCGAGCTCCGGGAGCACGCCGAGAACCCCGCGGTCAAGGCGGTGGTCGTCCGGGTCAACAGTCCGGGCGGCGTGGTGGGGCCCACCCAGGAGATCGTGGGGTCCATCGAGCGGGTGCGGAAGGCGGGCAAGCCGGTGGTGGCCTCCTTCGGGTCGGTGGCAGCGTCCGGTGGGTACTATGTCGGGATCGCCGCCGATCGTATCTTCGCCAATCCCGGCACCCTGACCGGCTCCATCGGCGTCATCATGCAGATGGCGAACGTCGAGAATCTGCTCAAGAAGGTCGGGGTGGAGTACGTCGTGATCAAGGCGGGCGCCTACAAGGACGTGGGCAACTTCTCCCGCGCCATGACGCCCGAGGAGCGCCGCATCCTGCAGGCGCTGCTGGACGACGTCTACGGCCAGTTCGTCTCCGCGGTTGCCCGGGGCCGTGGGCTCGATGAGGCCACCGTGCGGGGCTTTGCCGACGGACGCATCTACTCGGGCCGCCAGGCCCACGCGCTCAAGATGGTGGACGAGCTAGGGGGCTTCGAGGAGGCGGTGGAAGCCGCCGCCAAGCTCTCCGGCATCCCGGGCAAGCCCAAGGTCATCTTCCCGCGGCGGCGCTTCTCCTTCTTCGATCTGGTGCGCAACCAGCTCGGGATTGGCGGCCCCTCTGCGCTTCTGCCGACGCTTCCGACGCTGCGGACCCCCCTCTACCTGATGTACTAGGGGGGAGCCCCACGGAGGGGTGACCCCTAACCCCTCAACCTTCTTGACAATCTTTCCACCTCCATGCTAGCGTGACGCCAGAATCCTAGCCATCCTGATCGCGTTCCGGTCGGGCTGGTCAGACTGCCGGGACGGGGGGGAGTCAGGTCATGACGAAAGCAGATCTGATCGACGAAGTCTCCAGGGTGTCGAGCCTCACCAAGAAGGAGACGGAGACCATCGTCAATACCGTCTTCGACAACATCACCGATGCTCTCGCCAAGGGAGACAAGGTGGAGTTGCGGGGGTTCGGCAGCTTCAGGATCCGTCACCGGAATTCCCGCAAGGGACGCAATCCGAAGACCGGTGACGCGGTGAGCGTGCCCGAGAAGCGCGTGCCCTTCTTCAAGGTCGGCAAGCGGCTCCGCGAGCTCGTCAACACCTAGCCCTGCCGAGTGGATCGTCTGTGGGCACCATGGCGGATGAGTTACGTGACCTCCGCCGGGGCGCCCGATGCCCCGTGTGTCTTCTGCTCCGCTCTCTCCGCCGGTGACGACCGCCGCTCTCTGATACTCCGCCGCGGCCGGCTCGCCTTTCTCGTCCTCAACGCCTTCCCCTATGCCACCGGCCATCTCATGGCCATGCCCGTCCGCCATGTGGGCCGGCTGGAGGAGGCGACCGCCGACGAGCTGAGCGAGACCATGACTCTCGTCCAGGCCAGTGTCCGCGCGCTCCACGCGGGCTACGAGCCCGACGGCTTCAATATCGGGATGAACCTGGGGCGCGTGGCCGGGGCGGGCGTGCTCGGCCACCTGCACACCCACGTGGTGCCGCGCTGGAACGGCGATACGAACTTCATGCCCGTCCTCGCCGATACCAAGGTCCTGCCCGAGACGCTCGAGACGACCTACGACCGCCTGACGGCCCTCCTCCGCGCGTGACCGACGCTCGCAGCACCGAGCTCACGCCCATGATGCAGCAGTACCAGGAGCTGAAGCGCCGCTACCCGGACTATCTCCTCCTGTTCCGGCTGGGGGACTTCTACGAGATGTTCGCCGAGGATGCCCACCTGGGCGCGCGGCTGCTGCAGATCACGCTGACCGCGCGCCAATCGACACCCATGGCCGGCATCCCGCATCACGCCGCCGACACCTATATCGCCAAGCTGATCCGCCAGGGCCAGAAGGTGGCGGTGTGTGAGCAGATGGAGGCGCCCGGCCGCGGCAAGAAGCTCGTGCGACGCGAGGTGGTGCGCGTCATCACGCCGGGCACCCTCACCGACACCCAGATGCTGGACGGCGCCGCCAGCAACTATCTCCTCGCCGTTCACCGTGATCGCGGGGGCGAGGGCGGGCGCGGCGGCACGCTCGGGGTCGCGCTCGCGGAGGTCTCCACCGGCGAGTTCTGGGCCGGCGAGGAGACGGGAGCGGGGGAGGCGCTGCTCGAGGCCGCGCTGCTCCGCCGGCCCGCGGAGATCCTCGTCAGCGGCGAGGGGGACGAGGCCCTGCGTCGCGCGCTGGCCGCGCGCGGCGTCCCGCTCACGCTCGGCGATCCCGACTGGTTCCGGCGCGAGCCCGCACGCGAGCGCCTGCGGGCTCACTTCAGCGGCGAGAGCCTGGAGGGATTCGGCGTGGGCGGGCTGGGGGCGGGACTCCAGGCCGCGGGCGCGGCGCTGGCGTATCTGCGCGAGACCCAGGGCGACCGGCTGGGCCACCTCACGCGTCTCCTCCGCTTCAGCGCCGGGGACGCGCTCGGGCTGGACCAGGTCGCGGTGGCCACCCTCGAGCTCTTCGAGACCGCGCAGGAGCGCGCGGTGAAGGGCTCGCTCATCGGGCTCCTCGACGGCACGCGCACGCCGATGGGCGCGCGCGCGCTGCGCCAGTGGCTCCTGCGGCCCCTGCGCGACGTGCCCGCCATCTCGCGGCGCCAGGAGGCGGTGGGCGCGCTCGTCGACGCCCCCGAGGTCCGCGCGGCGCTCCGCGCGCGCCTCCAGGGCATCGGGGACATCGAGCGCCTCGCCAGTCGCGCCGCGCTCGGCGTCGCCCACGCGCGCGACCTCGTCGGGCTGCGGGCGTCGCTCCGGGCCCTGCCGCCCCTCCGCGAAGCCCTGGCGGCGCTGGGCGCGCCCCTCTGCGTCGATCTCGCCGCGGACGTGGCGGCCTTGCCCGAGCTGGCGCAGCTCCTCGAGGAGTCGCTGGAGGATGAGCCGCCGCGAGAGCTCCGGGAGGGCGGGCTCATCCGGGAGGCGTGGAGCGCAGACCTCGCCGAGCTCCGGCGCGCCGCCCGGGACGCGAAGGCGTGGATCGCCACGCTGGAGGGCCGCGAACGCGCGCGCACCGGCATCGCCTCGCTGCGTGTGCGGTTCAACCGTGTCTTCGGCTATTCCATCGAGGTGAGCAACGCGCACGCGGCCAAGATTCCCGCGGACTACGTGCGCCGGCAAACCCTGGTGGGCGCGGAGCGCTACGTCACCACCGAGCTCAAGGAGTACGAGAGCCGCGCGCTGGGCGCGGAGGAGCGCATGGCCGGGCTCGAGTTCGAGCTCTTCGTCGAGATCCGCGCTCGCGTGGCCACGCAGGCGGAGGCGCTCCTGCGCACCGCGCGCGCGGTGGCGGCCCTGGACGCCCTCGCCGCGCTCGGCGAGGTAGCGCATCTCCACGGCTGGGTGCGCCCGGTGCTGGACGAGAGCCGTGCGCTCGAGATCACGGGCGGCCGCCATCCCGTCATCGAGGCGGCGGGGACCCAGGCCTTCACGCCCAATGACGTCGGCCTCGATCCCGATACCACCCAGATCGTCATCCTCACCGGGCCGAACATGAGCGGGAAGAGCGTGTTCATGCGCCAGACCGCCTTGCTGGTGGTCCTGGCCCAGATGGGCAGCTTCGTTCCCGCCGCCGCCGCGCGGCTGGGAGTGGTGGACCGCATCCTCACGCGCGTGGGCGCCCAGGACAATGTCACCCGGGGCCAGAGCACCTTCCTGGTGGAGATGGTCGAGACGGCGAGCATCCTGCATAACGCCACCGCGCGCAGCCTGGTGCTGCTGGACGAGGTGGGGCGCGGGACCTCCACGCTGGACGGGCTCGCCATCGCCTGGGCGGTGACGGAAGCGCTGCACGAGAGCCCGCACCGGGCCAAGGTGCTCTTCGCCACGCACTATCACGAGCTCACTGCGCTCGCGGACCGGCTGCCGCGCGTTCGAAATTTCCACGTGGCCGTGCGCGAGTGGAACGACGAGATCATCTTCCTGCACACGGTGCGGCCGGGCGGCACCGACCGCTCCTACGGCATCCAGGTGGCGCGGCTGGCGGGGTTGCCCGCCGCGGTGGTGGCCCGGGCCAAGGCCATCCTCGGGGAGCTGGAGAGCGAGCGGGCCGCGCTCACCGCGGCCGGCGCGCCGGCATCGTCCGCGGCCGTCGGCTCCGAGCCCGTGCAGCTGGGCCTCTTCCCTCCGGGCGGGGACCCGATCTTGAAGGACATCGCCGCGCTCGACATCGGGACGCTCACCCCGCTGGCGGCGCTCAACCTGCTCGCCGAATGGCAGCGCCTGATCCGGGAGCGCTCGGCGTGAGCCGGATCAAGCCGCTGCCCGAGCACCTGGTGAACAAGATCGCCGCCGGCGAGGTGGTGGAGCGTCCGGCCTCCGTGGTCAAGGAGCTGGTGGAGAACGCGCTGGACGCCGAGGCCACGCACATCACGGTGGACCTTCGCGACGCCGGCCGGCAGCTCGTCCGCGTGCGGGACGACGGCGTGGGCATGACCGCGGAGGAGCTCGGGTGGGCGCTCACGCGGCACGCGACCTCCAAGATCGCTACCGACGCCGACCTGGACGCCATCCAGACCCTCGGGTTCCGCGGCGAGGCCTTGCCCGCCATCTGCGCGGTGAGCCGCTTCTCGCTGCTGTCATGCGCCAAGGGCGCGGTCGAGGGCGCGCTGCTTCGCGGAGAGGGCGGAGCGGCGGAGGCGCCCCTGGCGGTCCCCGCGCCCGGCGGCACCACCGTGGAGGTGGGCGACCTCTTCTTCAATACGCCCGCGCGGCTCAAGTTCCTCAAGGCGGCGCGCACCGAGCTGGCGTTGACGCTGCGTCTCCTCCAGGGCATCGCGCTTGCCCATCCCGAGGTGCATCTGACGGTGACCCACGACGGACGCCCCGCGCTCACCGCGCCCCGGGCGAAGAGCTTGCGCGACCGCGTGGGCGCCATCTACGGCTGGGAGGTCGCAAGCAAGATGCTCGACCTTCGCCACGTCTCCAGCGGCCTCGCCCTCGTGGGGCTGATCGCGCCGCCGCAGGCCGCCCGCGCCAGCCGCGAGGAGATGACCTGGGTGGTCAACGGGCGGCCCGTGCGGGACAGCGTGCTCACCCAGACCCTGCTCGACGCCTATCGTCCGCTGCTCGCCCGGGATCAGCATCCCGTGTCCGTGATCTGGATCGACCTGCCGCCGCAGGAGCTGGACGTCAATGTCCATCCCGCCAAGGCCTGGGTGCGCTTCCGCTCCCCCCGGGTCATCCAGGAGGCGCTTCACGTGGCGGCGCAGGCGGCCCTGCGCGCGGCCGAGGTGGTGCAGCGCCAGGGCGGCGTCGGCCCGGCCGGCATGCCCGACCCCGCCGCCAACTTCGTCACCGGCGGCGCGATGGTCACGGTGGTCGGCGAGACCGGCGGAGAGGCCGGTGCCCAGCCCGGCCTCTTCCGGGAGGCGGCGGCGCCCTTTGTCCGCGATCTCTTCGGGGCCGTGGTGGGGCAACTCCAGGACACCTTCGTGGTCGCGGCCACCGACGAGGAGGTGTTCTTCGTGGACCAGCACGTGGCCCACGAGCGCGTGCTCTTCGAGCGGCTGGAGGCGGATCTGGCGGCGGCGCCGCTCGCCTCCCAGGACCTGCTCTTCCCGGAGACGCTGGAGCTGCCGCCCGGCCAGCGGGAGCTGCTCGCCGAATGGGCGCCCACGCTCGAGCGGCTCGGCTTCGCGCTGGAGGGCTGGAGCGGCGCCACCTGTCTGGTTCGCGCGGTGCCCGCGCTCCTCGCCCGGCGCGAGCCCCGGCGGCTGGTGACGCGCATGCTGGAGGAGCTGGCCAGCCCCGGCAAGGAGGGCACCGCCCCCCAGCTCGACCGGGCCCTGGCCTTCATCGCCTGCCGCGCCGCCATCAAGGCCCCGGCGCCGCTGGAGCGCGAGGAGATGCGGCGGCTCCTGACCGATCTCTCCGCCACGCGCACGCCTTACTTCTGTCCCCACGGGCGCCCCATCGTCTCTCGGCTTTCGCTTCGCGAGATTCGGAAGGAATTGCGCAGAACGTGGTAGTACGAGGCGAGCCGCAGGCGAGACGAGCAATATGAAGAATGCAGTTCGCCGAGCGGAGCGAGGCGGGCGAGCCGAAGCCGCGGGCGAACACCCGCCGCTCCTCGTCCTCGTCGGCCCCACCGCCATAGGGAAGACCGACGTGGCCGTGCGCCTCGCCGCCCGCCTGCCGCTGGAGGCGGTGAGCGCGGACTCCCGGCAGGTGTATCGCGGCATGGACATCGGCACCGGCAAGCCCAGCGCGGACGAGCGCGCGGCGCTGCCGCATCACCTGATCGACGTGGTAGACCCGCCCGAGCGCTATCACGCGGCGCGCTTCCGCCGGGATGCCCTCGAGGCCATCGCGCGCATCCGGGCGCGGGGACGGCTGCCGGTGGTGGTGGGCGGCACCGGCCTGTATGTCCGCGCCCTGCTCAAGGGCCTGCACCCGGCGCCACCGGCGGATCCCGCGCTCCGCGTCGAGCTCGAGGCGATCGCCGCCGCGCAGGGATCCGAGGCGCTCCACCGGCGACTGGCCGAGCGGGATCCCGCGGCGGCGGCACGCCTGCACCCGCGCGATCGGGTCCGGCTCGTCCGCGCGCTCGAGGTCCTCACGCTGGGCGGTCCCGGGCCCGAGCCCGCCGACTGGAGCTCGGCGGTCCCCCCATTCCGACTGCTGATGGTCGGCCTCCGGCAGTCGCGCGAGGCGCTGGGCCGTCGGATCGCGGATCGGGTGCGCGCCATGGTGGCCCGTGGGATGATGAGCGAGGTGCAGGGGCTCCTCGAAGCAGGGTATGATGAAGCGCTTCCCGCCATGGGGGGCATTGGCTATCGGCAGTTCTGCGCGGTACTCCGGGGCGACATGACCGAGGCCGAGGCGACTCGGCTGATGATCCGGGACACCACCCGCTACGCCAAGCGCCAGATGACCTGGTTCGCGCGCGATCCCGAGGTGCGCTGGCTGGACGTGGACGCGGTGGGCGGGCCGGACGGCACGGCGCGGGCGGTGGAGATCCTGGCACGCGAGGAGGGAGTGGCGGAGTGAGCACGCGGGAAAAGGCAGTCCTGACCGCGCTGCGGTTGCCCAAGCAGGCGCGCTTCGAGGTGGACGAGTCCCTGGACGAGCTGGGCCGGCTGGCGGAGTCGGCCGGAGCCGAGGTGATCGGGCGCATGACCCAGGACCGGCGCGCGCCCTCGCCCGCGCTCTACTTCGGCAAGGGCAAGGTCGAGGAGATGCGCGACTGGTCGAAGCAGCAGGGCGCCAACCTCATGATCTCCGACGACGCGCTGTCGCCCATTCAGGAGCGCAACCTCGGCGGGACGCTGGGGCTCAAGGTCATCGACCGCACCGCGCTCATCCTCGACATCTTCGCCCAGCGGGCGCGCACCATGGAGGGCAAGCTCCAGGTGGAGCTGGCCCAGCTCTCCTATCTGCTGCCGCGCCTGGTGCGCCAGTGGAAGCATCTCGAGCGCCTGGGCGGCGGCATCGGGACACGGGGACCGGGCGAGACGCAGCTCGAGTCCGACCGCCGGATGATTCGCCACCGCATCGAGAAGATCCGCGAGGAGCTCAAGCGCGTTCGGGTACATCGCCGGCTCGTGCGCGACCGGCGCACGGCCACCGGCTACCCCGTGGTCGCGCTCGTCGGATATACCAATGCGGGCAAGACCACGCTGCTCAACCAGCTCACCGGCGCGGGCCGGGTGGCCGCGGACCAGCTCTTCGTCACGCTCGATCCCGCGGCGCGGCTGGTCTCGGGGCCGAGCCACGCGCCCTTCATCCTCACCGACACCGTGGGCTTCATCCGCAAGCTTCCGCACCAGCTGGTGGCCGCCTTCAAGGCCACGCTGGAAGAGCTGGCGGAGGCGGACCTCCTCGTTCACGTGGTGGACGCGAGCCATCCCGGCGTGGACGAGCAGATGACGGCGGTGGATAGCCTCCTCGACGAGCTGGGCCTGGCCGATCGGCCCACCATCGTGGCCCTGAACAAGGTGGACCGTCTGGAAGCCGACGCCGCGCTCGGCCATCTGGTCGCGCGCTTCAACGGCGTGGCCATCTCCGCGCGCACCGGGCAGGGCGTGAACACCCTGCTCGAGCGCATCGACCTGACCTTCCGTCCCCGCGTGGAGCGGATGCGCCTCATCATTCCGTACCGCGACGGGCCCGCGCTCGCCCTCTGCTACGACCGCGGCCGGGTACTCGAGCGCGCGGATCTGCCCGAGGGCATCCGCGTCGAGGTCGAGGTGCCGCGACGCCTCGCCACCCAGCTCGCGCCCTACCGGCTCGAGGGCTGAGCGCCGGACCGTCCATGGGACTCGCCAACTGGCTCACCATCCTGCGGATCTTCCTGATCCCGGTCTTCGTCACCTTGCTCGTGTACCGGCGGGTGGGGGAGGCCTTCGTGGTGTTCTGCCTGGCGAGCTTCACCGACCTCCTCGACGGCTACATCGCGCGGCGGCGCGGCAGCCAGTCCCGGCTGGGCGCCTTCCTCGACCCCGTCGCCGACAAGCTGCTCCTCACCTCCGCGTTCGTCACCCTCACCTATCTCAAGGTGGTGCCGTTCTGGATCACCGCGGTGGTGGTGAGCCGTGACCTCATCCTGTCGGTGGGCGTGCTGGTCATCCACGTGGCGGGCGGCACCGTGCATCCCGCCCCCACCTGGATCGGGAAGATGTCCACCGTGTTCCAGATGGGCACCGTCGTGTCGGCCATGCTCTTCGCCTACTTCATGACCGGGCAGCTGATTCCCCGCATCTTCGCCTGGCTCGCGGCGGCGTTCACCATCGTGTCCGGGCTCCAGTACCTCATGCAGGGGCTCAAGCAGCTCAATCCGCCCGCCGGCGTGGCGGGGGGGAGCTGACATGGCGCCGCGGCGGGGCGGGGACGAGGACGGCGTGGTGGTGGGGGCGGTGGCGCGGGACGGCGCGGCCGGCCGCGCGGGCTTGCGCCCGGGCGATCGCATCACCGCCATCAACGGCGAGCGCGTGCGCGACGTCATCGATTTCCACTTCAACGCGGGGGAGGCGCGACTGACCTGCGCGGTGGAGCGCGAGGGGCAGACCACCGGCCTCACCGTGGTGCGGCGGGGCGCCGATCTCGGCCTCGAGCTGCTCGGCCCCACCCCGGGCGAGATCTCCACCTGCGCCAACAAGTGCGTGTTCTGCTTCATCCACCAGCTCCCGCGTGGGATGCGCAAGAGCCTCTACGTGAAGGACGACGATTTCCGGCTCTCGTTCCTGCACGGCAACTACATCACGCTGACCGACCTCGAGGAGTCGGAGCTCCGGCGGATCGAGACGCAGCGGCTGTCGCCGCTGTACATCTCGGTGCATGCCACCGATCCCGAGCTCCGCCACCGGCTGCTGGGCGAGCCGCGGGTGAAGCGGGACCTCATGCCGATCATGGCGCGGCTGGCGCGCGGCGGGATCCGCATGCACGCGCAGATCGTGCTCTGCCCGGGCTGGAACGACGGTCCGCAGCTCGAGCGGTCCATCCGCGAGCTCGCCGCGCTCCACCCGGCGGTCGCCACGACGGCGGTGGTGCCGGTGGGCCTCACCGCGCATCGCGAGCGTCTCCCGCGCCTCCGCACCCTCACCGTGGACGAGGCCCGCGAGCTGGTGCGGACGCTCGCGGGCTGGCAGGCCGAGATGCGCGCGCGGCTGGGCACCCGTTTCGTCTGGGGCGGGGACGAGCTCTATCTCCAGGCCGGACTTCCCCTGCCGGCGGCCTCCGTCTACGAGGGCTTCCCGGTGGCGGAGGACGGGATCGGGCTCGTGCGCCGCTTCGAGGACGGCTGGGCGCGCGCGCGCCGGCGCGCGCCCGTCCGGCTCGCCCATCCCCGCACGGTCACCGTGGTCACGGGCGAGATGTACGCGCCGCGCCTGCGGCGGCTGCTCGGCGCCCTCGAGGTGGAGGGGCTCGGCGCCCGCGTGGTCCCGGTCGCCAATCGATGGTTCGGCGGCAGCATCGGCGTGGCGGGCTTGCTCACCGGCGCCGATATCCAGGCCGCGCTGGCCCGCTCGGCGCTCGGCGCGGAGGTGCTCGTGCCCGCGGTGGCGCTCCGCGACGGCGCCGGGGTCTTCCTCGACGACCTCACTCCCGCCGACCTCTCCTCGGCGCTGGGAGTGCCGGTCACGCCCGTGGAGCCCACCGCGCGCGCGCTCCTGGCGAGCCTGCTCGGCGGGGCGCCGGCATGATTCACCCCATCATCGCCATCGTGGGCCGCCCCAACGTGGGCAAGTCCACCCTCTTCAACCGCCTCGTGGGCCGCCGGCAGTCGCTCGTCCGCGACGTCCCCGGCGTCACGCGCGACCGGCTGTACGGCACCGTGACCTTCGAGCGCTGGCAGGCCACCGTGGTGGACACCGGCGGGTTCGAGCCGGCGACCACCGATGACCTCATGTCCGCGATGCGCGCGCAGATCATGCTCGCCATCGAGGAGGCCGATCTCATCGTCTTCACCGTGGACGGGCGGGAGGGCTTGACCCCGGTGGACACCGAGATCGGGGGCATCCTCCGCCGGAGCGGCCGCCCGGTGGTGGTGGCGGTGAACAAGGTGGACGGCGCCGTCCAGGAGGCCGCGCTGGGCGACGTCTACCGGCTCGGCTTCAAGACCGTGATGCCGGTATCCGCGGAGCATGGCCGCGGCGTGGCCGAGATGCTCGAGGCCGTCCGGGACGCGGCCCCGGTGCCGGTGGCGGAGCCCGGGATCGACGGCGTGCGGGTGGCCATCGTGGGACGGCCCAATGTCGGCAAGTCGTCCCTCGTCAACGCGGTGCTCGGCCAGCCCCGCGTGCTGGTCCACTCCGCCCCCGGCACCACGCGGGACAGCGTGGACACGCCGCTGATCTACCGCGGCCATCCCTATGTCCTCATCGACACCGCCGGGATCCGCCGCAAGGGCAAGGTGTCCGAGGCGCTCGAGAAGCTCTCGGTGGTGATGGCGCTCAAGAGCCTCGAGCGCTGTCAGGTGGCGGTGCTCGTGCTCGATGCGACGGAGGGCGTCACCGCCCAGGACGCGCACATCGCGGGCTACGCCCACGACGCGGGTCGCGCGCTGGTGATCGCGGTGAACAAGTGGGATCTCGTGCCGCCGGGCATGGTGAGCCGCGGCGATGTGACCGGCCAGATCCACGACCGGTTGCCCTTCCTCGACTACGCGCCGATCTGCTTCATCTCCGCGCTGCGCTCCGCCGGGCTCCCCGAGCTCTTCGATACGGTGAATCGGGTGGCCGCGGAAGCGCAGCGACGCGTCGCGCCGGGCGATCTCCTCGCGCTGTTCCGCGAAGCGCTCGACCGGCGGCCCATGTCCGCCCACGGCGTGCCGCTGCGCATCCAGGCGGCGCTTCAGGTCGCGGTGTCGCCCCCCACGTTCGCGTTGCGTGTGAACCTGCCCGAGAACATCCACTTCTCCTACGAGCGCTACCTCATCAACTCCCTTCGGCATGCGCATCCCTTCGCGGGCTCGCCGATCCGGCTCCTGTTCCGGAAGAGCGGGAAGAGTGCCGCCAGGCCCGGTCCCCGGCGCTCCCTGGGCGGCAGCCGGCGCTGACCGGGAACCGATCGGCCCGCGGTTTAATCGCTTGGCGCGGAAAGGCGCTGTGCTAAGATGGCGCAGCCGTTGACAAATTCTCGCTGAGGACCGCTAGCGCCATGGCCCGGGATCCAGACGACGACTATCTCGCGGACGACGGGGACGAACGCTCGGCAACGCAGCGCCTCCTGGCCGCGGGCTGGCTGCGCGCGCTGCTCGTGCTCACCGCGCTCGCGGTCGTGACCGTGATCGCGGTCCCGTACATACTGCAGTGGCTGGACACCGACTCGCCGGAGCGCACCGCGAAGCTCGACGCGCAACTGTCACGCCCCGCGCCTACTCCGCCCACGCGAACGGAGACCGCACCGGCGCCCGCTCCCGCGGTGGTCACGAGCCCGGCGCCCGTTGCCAAGGAGGCGCCGGAGATGAAGGAGCCGCCGGCGCCGAAGGACGCGGACTCGACGAAGCAGGCTTCCGCCGCGAAGGAGATGCCCCCCACGAAGGAGATACCCGCGGCGAAGGAACCGCCCCGAAAAGAGGCGGCCAGGTCGGCGGCGCCAACGCCCCGGACGGAGCCCTCCGCGAAGTCCGCGGTTTCGTCCGCCCCCAAGGACATGCCGGTCGCCAAGGCCAAGCCCGTCGTGAAAGACACACCCGCGCCCAAGCCACCCGCGAAGGCGCCGATGGTGGTGGCCAAGGCGACGGCCCCGCCGCCATCCGCGCCGGCCAAGCCTCTCGACGGGAGCGAGAGGTACTGGGTGCAGGTGGGACTCTTCGAGAACGCGGGCAATGCCGAGCGGCTGGCCCAGGAGCTCCGCGCGAGTCGCTTCTCGGTGGAAGTGGCGCAGGTCGCGCGGGGCGGCGCCACGGCCGCGGTGAGTCGTCACGAGGTGTTCGTCACCGGCTCGAGCGTGGACGCGGTGACGGCCGCCCTCAAGGGCAGCGGGACGGCACAGGCGGTGACCGGCGGCGTGGTGGTGCGGCCGGACCTCGATCTCAAGGACGCGGTGACCCTGTCGCGCCGGCTGGCCGCGGACGGGCTGGACGTGCGCATCCGTCGCGCGGTCTCCGCGCCCGCGAGCGGAGGCAGGACGATCCACCTGGTGCGCGTGGGCGGTTACACCACGCCCGCCGAGGCGCAGTCGGGCAAGAAGGAGCTCGCCGCCAAGGGCATCGCCGGCTTCGTCACCCAGGGCGCGCCGAAGTGACCGGCCCGCACGTGGTGCTGGTGACGGCGCCCTCCCGGGAAGACGCCCTCACGCTGGGCCGCGCCCTGGTGGACGAGCGCCTCGCCGCCTGCGTGAACGTGTTGCCCGGTCTCACGTCGATCTATCGCTGGGAGGGCCGGCGCGAGGAGGCGGCGGAGTGCCTGCTGGTGATCAAGACCGACGGCGCGCGGTATCCCGCGCTCGAGCGTCGGGTGCACGAGCTGCATTCGTATACGGTGCCCGAGGTGCTGGCGCTGCCGGTGGACGCGGGGGCGCCCGCCTACGTGCAATGGCTGAAAGAATCCGTGACGGTCGAGGGGAGGTGACGGCGCTGACCAAGAACGACCTGATCAACGCGGTGGCGGCGCATGGCCTGTCGAAGCGACAGTCGGCGTCAGTGGTCGAGACGCTGTTCGACATCATCTTCAACTGCTTCGAGCGGGGCGAGGACGTCAAGATCGTCGGCTTCGGACACTTCCGGATTCGCCGGAAGGCGTCTCGTCGCGGGCGCAACCCGCAGACGGGCGACAGCATCGAGATCACCGCGCGCAAGGTGCTCACGTTCAAGCCGAGCAAGGGGCTCAAGCTGCGGCTCAACCACTAGCCCCCGGGGGACGCGTGGACCAGACGATCCCAGACAAGCTGTACTACCGGATTGGCGAGGTGGAGTCGATCACGGAGGTTCCGGCCTACGTGCTCCGATACTGGGAGTCGGAGTTCAAGCTCCTCCGGCCGAAGAAGAACCCGGCGGGGCAGCGGCTGTATCGGAAGCGAGATCTGGAGCTCGTGCTCCGGATCAAGTATCTGCTCTACACCGAGCGCCTCACTCTGGAGGGCGCGCGCAAGCGCCTCCTCGCCGAGGCGCGCGGCACGCATCAGATGGACCTCGGCCTCAAGGGGATGACCCTCGAGGAGACCCTCCGGCGCACGCGGGAGCGTCTCCGTGCGCTCCGCAACCGCCTGAGCCCCGAGCGAAAGTGAGCGTCCGCCTTGAGTTCCCCGTCGCCTATCCGTACAATGCACCGTGGGTCGGGGCGTGGCGCAGCCCGGTAGCGCACTTGACTGGGGGTCAAGGGGTCGCTGGTTCAAATCCAGTCGCCCCGACCATTTTCATGGGAACCCGAGGGCAGATTCTCGGATCTGCCCTTTTGTGTTTGAGGGGGCGCGATGGCGGGCGTGATCCTCGTCACCAACGATGACGGGGTGCACGCGCCGGGGCTGGCCGCGCTGGCGGCGGCACTCGAGCCGCTCGGCGAGGTGTACGTGATCGCTCCCGATCGCGAGCAGAGCGCGGTGGGGCATGCGCTCACGCTTCATCGGCCGCTCCGCGTGGAGACGCTCGGTGAGCGGCGCTTCTCCGTGAACGGGACGCCCTCGGATTGCGTGAACCTCGGCGTGCTGGGCCTGTTGCCGGAGCCGCCGGTGCTGGTGGTGTCGGGCATCAACCACGGCGCGAACCTGGGCGACGACGTCACGTACTCGGGGACGGTGTCGGCGGCGATGGAGGGAACGCTCCTGGGTGTGCGCTCCATGGCGGTGTCGCAGGCCGAGCCCGATGCGGGAGGGGGGTTCGACGCGGCGGGAGAGGTGGCGCGGGCGGTGGCCACGCGGCTCCTGGTGGAGGGGC
>DASRWT010000007.1:0-16843 GCA_035654455.1 Candidatus Nitrosocosmicus sp.
CGGCCACCCGGCTCCCGATGGTGCCCATGCCGAACACGCCCAGCGTCTTGCCGAGAAGCTGGGTGAGCATCTCGCGCGGCCACTTGCCCGCGTGCATGTCCCGGTCGATGGCGGGGATCTTCCGCGCCACCGCGAGCATCAGGGTCAGCGCGTGCTCCGCCACCGCGAAGGCGTTGACGCCCGGCGTGTTGCAGACGGTGACGCCCCGCATGCCGGCGGCGTGGAGGTCGATATTGTCGGTGCCGGTGCCCCAGACCGACACCAGCTTCAGCGCGGGGCAGGCGACGAAGACGCCGTCGCTGAAGCGCGCGTGCGCCCGGATATTGATGGCCACCCTGGCGTCGCCGATGCGGCGAATCAGCTCCTGCTCCTGATCGGCGCCGCGCTCGCTGAAGACGCGCAGGGCGCCCAGGGCCTTGGCGCGCTCCTGGGCCGCCGAGCCCTGGAATACCGACGGGAAGTCGTCCGGAACGACGATCATGCGGTCTTCGCCGAGAACACGGTCTGGGCGGCGGCCACGCCGGCCCCGGACTCGCTGCGGTGGCCCAGGTCGCGCAGCGTGAGCTCCAGCGCCGAGAGCGTGGGGAGCACGTACATCGGGTTGGCGGTGATGCCCATGTGGCCCACACGGAGCGTGGTGGTGCGGATCTTGTCGAGCCCGGTGCCGATGAGGATGCCGTACCGGTCGCGCATGTGCCTGACCACCTCGGCGGCCTCGATCCCCGCCGGGGTCTTGAAGCAGGACACGGTGTCCGAGGCGATCGAGGCGTCGGAGAACATCTCGAGTCGCATGGCGCCCAGACCCGCCCGGAACGCCGCGCCCGACACCGCGTGGCGGCGGAAGCGGTTCGGCAGCCCCTCGTCCTGGATCAGCCGCGTGGCCTCGGCAAGGGCGGCGGTGAGGTGGGTGGGGATGGACACCGGCTGGCGCCGCCCCTGGCCGTCGGGGATCTGGCCACCGCGCGAGGTGGGGATCCAGTTTTCCTTCCAGCGCAGGAGATCGTAGACCAGCGAGCTGGACTTGTGCTTGCGCCGCTCCATGGCGTCCCAGGCGGCGGGGCCCACCGCGGCCAGCGACATCCCCAGGGGGGCGGCGAGGCACTTCTGCGAGCCCGTCATGTTGAGGTCGATGCCCCACTCGTCGGTGCGCACGTCGATGCCGGCCAGCGAGGACACGGTGTCGAGCATGAAGAGGGCGCCGTGGCGCTTCACCATCTTGCCCACGTCGGCGGCGGGGTAGGTGCTGCCGGTCGAGGTCTCGTTGTGCACCATGGTGACCGCCTTCGGCCGCACGCGCTCGATCTCGCGCTCGAGCTGGCCGAGGTCGAGGGGGCGGCCCCACTCCACGGAGAGCTCGGTCACCTCCGCGCCGGCGCGCACCATGATCTCTCGCATGAGAATGCCGAACACGCCCGCCACCACCACGAGCACGCGGTCACCGGGCTCGATCACGGAAATGGCGCCCGCCTCGAGCGCGGTGCGGCCGGAGCCCGGCATCACGATGACCTCGCCCCGGGGGGCCTGGAACACGTCGCGCAGGGCGAGGGTGGTCGGCTCCAGCACGTTCACGTCGAAGTTCATGTCGTACTGGATGGTCGGCGGCTGATTCATGGCCTGGACCACCGACCAGGGCAGCTCGGTGGGGCCCGGGATCATCAAGATCGCGCGGCCCTGCGGCGTGCCCCACTGGATGCTGGGTTCCATGAGCGGTCCTCCGGGGCTCCCCGTCGGTCAGGCGCCGGCTTCGGCGAGCCGGCGCTCTTTCTGGCGGATGAGGAAGAGATTGCGCAGGTAGACGAAGAGCCCGGTGCCCTGGCCCACGATGAAGACGGGATCGCGGCGGTAGATGGCGTAGGTCAGCAGCACCAGCCCGCCGCCGATGGAGAAGTACCAGAACGCCACCGGGATCACGCTTTCCTTCCGCTTCTCGGAGGCGACCCACTGGAGGAAGAAGCGCATGAAGAAGAGCGTCTGCCCGAGAAAGCCCACCGCCACCCACACATGCTCGCCGCTGATTCCCATCGCTCGTCGGTATCCTCGCTCCTGCGTGCTAGAATTCCAGCGGTTCACCTTACCGGAGACGTCCCAGCGGAGCAAGGAGTATTGCGCGGAATCGATCCGGAGCTCGTCGACGAGGTGTGGCGCGAGATGACGCGCTACGCTCCGGAGCGGGTCGCCGCGGAGGCGCAGGCGTTTCTCGCGCAGCAGCCGCACGTCGCCGCCTTCTCCCACGCCGTGACCCGGGGCGCGAACGAGGCGGTGCAGCGCGCGGCGCTCGGACTGTGTTTCCTGCTCTTCAAAGTCCTGGAGCGGAGCTTGGGACGCCCGTTTCCCGAGCTGGCGGAGGCGCGGATCGCCGACGCCTATGCCGCCACGCGGGCGTGGCTGGACGGGCAGGCGGCGGCCGATCCCGGCGTGGTGGTGCGGGCCATGGACGAGGCCGCGCATCCGAGCCTGGTCACCCACGTCCTCGCCACCCTCTACGGCGGCGGCGCGGCGGCGGACTACGACGACGGAGTGCGGGCCAGCTTCGCGCTGCTCCTCGGCACGCTCACCGATGCCCTCGACCTCGGGGCGGTCGACGGCTGACGCGTCCGCTACTGGGGCCGGGCGGGCAGATCGATGAGCTTCCGCAGCGCGATCTTGAGCGCGACCGAGACCCGGTAGAGGCTGTCCACCGAGATCGACTTCTCGCCCCGCTCGACCTCGCCGATGAACTTGCCGGACAAGGCGGAGCGCTCGCCCAGCGCCTCCTGACTCCAGCCGCGCTCCTTGCGGAGACCGCGAATCCTCGTACCCAGCGCTTTGCGGACGTGATTCACACGACGCTCCATCTCAGACGGCCTCCGTAGGTCCCGACGTCACGGCGAAGACGAGCGCACCCGTCTCGCTCCGGACGCTGTGGACGCAACCCGGCGGTCGCCGGGCATAGTTGCCTGCAGTGCATACTCCGGTGTCGTCGGCCACGCTGCCCTCGAGGACGTAGATCTGCTCGTCTCCGAGGTGACGATGTCGGGGAATGGTGGCTCCCGGCGCGTACCGCATGAGGATGGCCTTGTGCCGGCCATCGGGATCCTCCCACACCGTCTTCCAGAACACGCCGGGCCGTCGTTCCACCCACGGCACGTCGGCGGTCGTGACGAGGAGACTCGTCGCCGCTTCGCTCATCTCGCGCTCTCCCGACCAGGTACGGGTTCATCCGGCTCTAGCGCCGGGCGGATTCCAGAGCTTCGCGCACCACCTCGCGGAAGGTCTCCACCGGATGCGCGCCCACCAGCCGACGGCCATTGATGAAGAAGGTCGGCGTTCCGGTCACCCCGAGCGCGCGGCCCTCGTTCAGGTCCTTCTCCACTTCCGCCTGGAAGCGCTCGCCGTCCAGGCATCCCGCGAACGTCTCGCGGCCCATGCCCAGCTGCTCCGCGTACTCGAGCAAGCTCTCCCGGCTCAGCGCCGGCTGCCCCACGAAGAGGAGGTCGTGGTATTCCCAGAAACGCCCCGCCTCGCCCGCGCAGCGCGCCGCCCGGGCGGCCGGCCGCGCGCGGTCGTGGAAGTCGAGCGGGAAGTCCTTGAAGACCAGGCGCACCTGACCCGGGAACTCCGCCATCACCTGGCCCAGCACCTGCTGGGCGCGCTTGCAGAAGGGTCACTGGTAATCCGAGAACTCCACGATGGTGACGGCGGCTTCCGCGGGTCCCTTGGTCATCAGGGGATCCACCGTGATGGTGCCGGCCACCGATCCATCGGTCTGGCCGGAGCAGGCGCTCACCCAGAGGGCCAGCGTCAGCGCGATCAAGCTCGCCGTTCGTGCCACCGGCCTCCCTTTCACTCGTGATCCGACGTGTCATCGCGCGATCAAATGTACCTCGTGGATCGGCAGCACCATCGGGTGGTGTCTTCACCATACGCGAGAGCCGGAGGCGAGGCAAGACAGCGGCCGCGCTCGCGCGCGAAAAAACGCCGGGGCCGGGCTCCCGGCGCCGGCCTAGGCGGCGCGGCCTTCCTCGAGGGAGGTAATTATGTACGTGCCGCTCTTCGCGTCGCGCTCGAGAGTGACGATCTTCTGCTTCTCGGCCTCCTCGAGGAGCTTGGAGAAGGTCGAGTACCCGTAGTACGTCTCGTTGAAGGCGGGATTCTTCCGGATCATGGTCTGCTTGACCATGGACCCCCACAGCGTGTCCTTGTTCTCGCGCTGCAGCGCGAGGATGGCCTCGATGAGCTGAGCGAAGGCTTCCGCCTTCTTCTCCGGGAGCCCGCGGAGCGCAGTGGTCTTCCGCGACTCGCGGATGAGGTCCTCGTAAAAGATGAATTCGTCGCAGTTTCCCACCAGAAGCTCGGAGGACGATGATTTCACTCCGAGACCTATCACATACCGATCGTTCTCCCTGAGCTTGGACACCAGGGGCGAGAAGTCGGAGTCCCCCGACACCAGCGCGAAGGTGTCCACGTGCTGCTTGGCGTAGGCGAGGTCCATGGCGTCCACCACCATCCGGATGTCGGCGGAGTTCTTCCCGCTGTAACGGCTCTGGGGGACGTCGATGAGCTCGATGGCGTGCTCGTGGAAGGGGCGCTTGTACTCGGTGTAGCGGTTCCAGTCCGCATAGGCCCGCTTCACCATGATCTTGCCCTTCTCGACCAGCCGCTCCAGCACCAGCTTGATCTCGAACTGCTTGTACTGCGCTTCCTTGACCCCGCGCACGATGTTCTCGAAGTCGATGAACATCGCGAGCTTTCTGTCGTCGCTCATCCGCCGTCCTTCCCGCGGGCCCGGCCCGCCCTGCTGGCCCCCATTATAGGGGGCGGCGCGGGGCGGGCCAACTTCGACGCGCGATCAGCGCGGCAGGGGCCGGGGGGCGGGACCGGTGAAGTGGGCGCGCGGCCGGATGAGGCGGTTGTCGGCGAACTGCTCCAGCGCGTGCGCGCACCAGCCGGCCACGCGGCCGGTGGCGAAGATCGAGGTGCAGAAGTCGGGCGGGATGCCGAGAGCGTCATAGACCACCGCGGAGAAGAAGTCCACGTTCACCGGCAGCCCGGTGCGGGTGGTCACCGCCGTGTACACGGCCTCCGCCACCTCGAAGAGGCGCGTGCGCCCGGTGGCCTCGGCCATCCCGCGCGCCATGCCCCGCAGCACGCGCGCCCGCGCGTCGTCGACCTTGTAGACGCGGTGGCCGAAGCCGGGCATGCGCGCGCGGGGATCGGCGCGCTCGGTCCGGGAAAGCCGGCCGCGGCCGCCGATGCGCGCCTCCACGTACGCCTCGGCGCGCGCGGGATCCCCGATCTCGTGGAGCATGGCGAGGACGTCGTCATTGGCGCCGCCGTGGCGCGGGCCCTTCAGCGTGGAGATGGCGGCCACCACCGCCGCGTGCAGATCGGCCAGGGTGGCCACCGCCACCCGCGCCGCGAAGGTGGAGGCATTGAGCTCGTGATCCGCGTGCAGGGTGAGGATGACGTCGAGGACGCGGGCGACCTCGGGGGCGGCGGGCCGGCCCTCGAGGAGGTGGAGGAAGTGGGCGGCATGCCCGCCGTCGCGGGGGCCCGCCACCGGCTCGCCGCCGGCCCGTATCCGGTGCCAGGCGGCCACCGCCGCCGGCACCAGCGCCATGAGCCGGATCGCCTTGCGGCGGTTGGCCTCGGGATCGCTGGAGCGGACATCCGGATCGCGCACCGCAGCCAGCGAGATCGCGGTGCGAAGCGCGTCCAGCGGGTGGCAATCGCGGGGCAGGGTCCGGAGGAGCGCCGCCACCTCGGCGGGCAGGCCGCGCGCCTCTGTCAGGCTCGCCGCGAAGGCGCGGCCGGCGGCGGGCTCGGGCAGCTCGCCGTCCCAGAGGAGCTGGGTGACCTCCTCGAAGGAGACTCGCCCGGCGAGGTCGCCGATCTCGTAGCCCCGGTAGTAAAGACGCCCCGCCGCGCCGTCCACCGCGCAGATCGCCGACCGCGCCGCCACCACGTCCTCCAGGCCGGCCTTCCAGTCCTCCTGCGTTGCCGTCGCCGCCATGTCCTGTCCCTCCTCGTGGGTTGCCCCGCCGGGCTGTTGGTGTAGATTGACTATACATGATTTATATTGATTCATATAGACGGGCATTGAACCGGGTGTCAGCGGGCGGGGTGGCCTGTACGATGGGAGCGCGATGATCGTGCTCGACGGCGACGAGTTCCTGACCGTGGAAGAGGCGGCAACCCTGCTGGGGATCAAGCCGGCCACGCTCTACGCCTACGTGAGCCGGGGCGTCATCCGGAGCTACCGGCAGGGGATCAAGCGCCAGCGGCTTTACCGGCGCGCCGAGGTGGAGGCCCTGCTGCGCGTGGCGCCCGCGGGCGGCCCCGCGCTCTCGCCTTCCGAGGCGGAGGGCCCGCGCGAGCGTCACATCCCCGACATCCCGCTGGCCGAGTCCTGGATCCGCGAGTAGCCGTCATGAAGAAGCCGCCGGCGGAACTGGCGCATCGGGTGCCCCCCGGTCAGGTGCTCACCGAGAAGTGGCCCGTGCTCACCTACGGGCAGACCCCCCGCTTCGACCCGAAGCGGTGGACCTTCCGGTGCTTCGGCCTCGTGGAGTCCGAGGTCGCCTGGTCCTGGGACGAGCTTCGCGCCCTGCCGCGGGCGGAGGTGCGCTGCGACATCCACTGCGTGACGCGGTGGTCGCGCCTCGACAACCGCTTCGAGGGCATTCCCGTCGGCGAGATCATGCGGCGGGTGCGCGTGAAGCCCGAGGCGCGCTTCGTCCGCATCCACGCCGATCCCGACTACACGACCAATCTCCCGCTCGCCGAGCTGCTGGACGAGGACGTCCTCCTCGCGCTTCGCCACGACGGCCAGGACCTCACCCCGGACCACGGCGGCCCCCTGCGGCTGCTGGTGCCCAAGCTCTACCTCTGGAAGAGCGCCAAGTGGCTCCGGGCCTTCGAGTTCCTCGACGTCAACGCGCCCGGATTCTGGGAGCTGAACGGCTACCACATGCACGCGGACCCCTGGAAGGAAGAGCGCTACTCCGATCAGGAGACGGACGCGATGCAGCGTATGCGGGCGGAGGCGGCGCGGAAGCTGCGGGGCCGCTGATACTCAGCCGCGGCGGCGGGTGAGCTCGGGCAGGCAGGCCGCCGCGCCCACCCCCGCCACCGCGGCCGCCGTCCACCACATCGCCGCGTAGCCCGCGCGCGCCACGAGAAGGCCCAGCAGCACCGAGCCGCATGAGATCCCCAGCTCCCAGAGCGTGAAGTAGGTCCCCATCGCGCGCCCGCGCTCGGCGGCGGGCACGCGGTCGGTGGCCATGGCCATGAGGGCCGGCTGGCCTCCGCCGAAGCCGACGCCGTAGAGCACCGCGGCCAGCACCAGATCCCCGGGCGACGCGGCGCGCGCCAGCGTCGCCATCGCCAGCGCCGCCGCGAGAAGGGCGGGCACCACCACCAGACGGCGCCCGAAGCGATCCGAGAGCGGCCCGGCCTGGGTGCGCGCCACCAGCACCGTCACCGCGAACACGGTGAAGAAGAGCCCCGGGTTGCCGAGCCCCGCCTCGCGCGCGAAGAGCGCCACGAATGACATCACGCCGCCCCAGCTCACGAAGAGGGTGAAGAGCACCAGCGACGGGTAGAGGGCTCCGCGGCTGAAGAGGCTGGAGGCGGAGATGGGCGGCGGCGCGGGGAGCTCCGGCGGCCTCGTCTCGGGAATGGCCCACGCCAGCGCCACCGCCGCCAGCCCCACGGCGGCGGACAGCGCGAATACCGCGTGCGGTCCCCAGCGCTCGAAGACCTCGATCGCCGCGTAGGGCGCGAAGGCCAGCCCGGTGGTGGCGGTGAGGCCGAAGACGCCCATGGCCTCGCCGCGGCGCGCGGCCGGCGCCACGTCCGCCACCACCGTGGACGCGGCGGTGGGGCCGAAGCCCATGCCGATGCCGTGGAAGAAGCGGAGGACGAGAAAGGCGCCGAGGCCGCCCACCACCGAATATCCGAGCGCGGCGACGGCGAAGACGGCGGTTCCCAGTATCACCAGCGGCCGCCGGCCGTGGCGGTCGGCCAGCCAGCCGGCGAGCGGCCGCCAGAGCATGGACGAGAACGCGAAGGTGCCGAGGATGAGCCCCACCGCCGCCTCTCCCACGCCGATGCGCGTGACATAGAGCGGCACCACCGGGATCAGCAGGTGAAAGCTCACGTAAAAGAAAAAGATCGAGAGGCAGGTGCAGACGAAGGCGCGGCGGTAGAGCGGAGCGGGCGGCAGCCGGCGGCTACCGGATGTCGCCCACGAAGCGGCGCACGAGGTCGGCGAACTGCTCCGGGCGGTCGCCCGGTACGGTGTGGCCGGCGTCGGGTACCTCGACCACGCGGCCGTCGGGCAGCGCGGCCAGCATCCGCTGCGCCAGCTCGGGCGAGTACACGTCGCTCTCGGCGCCCCGGATGAGCAAGGTGGGGCAGGTGATGCGCGGCAGACAGGCCCACAGGTCGAGGGTCTCGCGCCGGCCGCCCCGCCGCATCATCTCGCGCAGCTCGCGGTCGTACTTCCACGTGAGCACGCCGTCCGGCCCCCGCCGGATCGCGTGCTTGATGCGGTGGCGCAGCTCGCCGAGGTCGGCGCGCGGATTGGCCGCCGCCGCCGTCTCCACCGCCCACTCCTCCGACTCGATGGCCTCGGGGGCATTGGCCATCATGGTCCGGATGCGCGCCATGCCGGGCGGGTGGATGTCGGGAGCGATGTCCACGATCACCAGGCGCTCCAGCCGCGCGGGATGCGCGGCCGCATAGGCCATGGACACACGTCCGCCCATGGAAAGCCCGAGCAGCGTGAAGCGCTCGAGCCGCAGCGCGTCCGCGAAGGCGGCGACGTCCTCCGCCATGGCGCCGACTCCGTAGTCCCGGTCGGGCGCGGGCTCGGAATCGCCGTGGCCGCGCTGGTCGAGGGCGAGCACGCGCCAGGCGGGCCCGAGCGACGCGGCCAGGTGATCCCACGTGCGCGCGTGACCCGTGATGCCGTGGAGGAGGACGAGCGGCCGGCCGGCGGCGTCGCCCCACTCCACGTAGTGAAAGCGGATGCCGCGCAGCGTGAGCGAGTGGTCGCGGGGCTCGGTGGAAGGGGCCATGGTGAGCGCGAGTGTACGGCCGGGCGGGGGCCCGGTCAAATGAGGGCCTAGTCGAGGTCGCCCGCGGGGTAGAGGGTGCCGCGCAGCGTGCGGCCCCCGTCGGCCGCGGTCCAGTGGAGCTCCAGCGTCCCCTCCGAGGCGCGCCGGAGCGCGATGGAGGGGACATGGCCCGCCCCCAGCGTGGCGCGAAGATCCTCGCCCTCCCGGCGCGCCGGATGCACGCCACCGCTCACCCGCGGGCTCGCCGCGCGATAGAGCACGCGCAGCGCATCTCTCTCGCCCCGCAATACCATCACCGCCACCACGGTCTCTCCCACGAGCCCGTACCAGAAATCTCCGCTTGGCGGCGCGAAACCGGCCACGGCGTCGCCGTCGCGCGGAGGCCGCGCCCCCGCCGGCCACGGCTTCATGAGGAGATCGCGGGCGGCGGCCGCCTCGCGGCCGCCGGAGCAGGAGACGGGGCCCGGCGGCGGCGAATCGGCGGCGGAGAGAAAGTCGGCCAGGCAGGGCCCGTAGCGCAGCGCAAAGCGGCCGCCGGTGCCGCCGCCATGGCCGCTGATGGCAGTGGCCGTCTCGTCGATCACCAGATAGGGGCCGGCACGGGCGGCCAGCGCCCGCAGCGCGCCGGGGCCGCGGACGCGGTTGTCGAAGGTCGCATCGCCCTGGGGAAAGATTAGTGCGAGGCGGCGCGCCTTGATGTCGCCGATCAGCCGCTCGGTGATGCTCGGATCGAGCCGGTCCACGCCCCCGCGCGCGGTGACCCCGGGCGCCATGGCGACCACGCCGAAGACATCGCGCGACCCCGCCGCGGTTTCCAGCGCGATATAGCCGCCGAAGGACTGGCCGGCGAGGACCACTTTTCGATAGCCTCGCGCGAGCTGGGCGCGGATCTCGGCCTCGTTCCGCTCCGAGGCTCGCGCCAGGGAGAGATCGCGCGAGGTCTCGCCGAGATTGTTCCGGTTGAGCTTGATGATGTCCCAGCCGCGCGCATGGAGGAGGCGCATGGCCAGGGCCGGCGGCGCCTTGTACTGCACCTCGGTGCCCGAGATGCCGTGATTCCAGATGACGAGGCCCCGCGCCTTCTCGGGGCCATGCGGCTCCAGATCGCAGAAGCCCCATTCGGTCCAGAAGAAGCGCGTGCCCGGCTCCTGGCCGCAGCGGAGATCGGGCGCGTCTGCGCCCCGGACCGCGGTGACGGCGAGTCCGGCGGTCACGAGCCAGGCGGCGAGGGCGACGACGAGTCGTTGCGCGGTCATGATAGAGTCGGCCCGTACGATTACTCCCACGGAGGACGCCCCCATGGCAACCCTGGCCCTCACCGACGTCGCGATCGTTCTTCACCCGCAGGATGACGTCGCCATCGCCAAGAAGGAGATCAAGGCCGGCACCATGCTCGCGGACGTGGACGGCGCGACCATCACCGCGCGGCAGGACATTCGCCCCGGCCACAAGGTGGCCCGGCACGCGCGCGCGACGGGCGAGACGGTGCGGCGCTACGGCCAGGTCATCGGCTTCGCCACCGACGCCATCGCGGTGGGCGACCACGTCCACACGCACAACCTCGGGATCGGCGAGCTCGCCGCCGACCGGTACGAGGTGGGCGTGGACGTGCGCCCGGTGGACTACTACCCCGCGGCGCAGATGCGCTACTTCGACGGCTACCGGCGCGAGGACGGCCGCGTCGGCACGCGCAACTACGTGGCCATCATCTCCGGCGTGAACTGCTCCGCCTCCGTGAGCCAGTTCGTGAAGGACAAGTTCCGCGACGTGCAGAAGGACTATCCCAACATCGACGGCGTCCTGGCCATCACGCACAAGTCGGGCTGCGGCACCAAGCTCTTCGGCGAGGACCACATGGCGCTCCAGCGCGTGCTCGCCGGCTACGCCAAGCACCCCAATGTGGCCGCCTATATCCTGGTGGGGCTCGGCTGCGAGGTGAATCAGGCGGCGGTGATGGTGGACAAGCAGCGGATGGCCGCGCCGGGGCACCCCGAGCGCCAGCCCTTCGTGGTGAACATCCAGGACGCCGGCGGGATCCGGAAGACGGTGGAGATCGCGGCGCGCGAGGTGGCCCGGCTCCTGCCCCAGGCCAACGAGGCGCGGCGGAGCAAGCAGCCGGTGTCCGAGATCTGCCTCGCCACCAACTGCGGCGGCTCCGACTCGAATTCCGGCATCACCGCGAATCCGGCTCTCGGCTGGGCGGTGGACGAGCTCGTCCGGTACGGCGGCACCGGCGTGCTCGCCGAGACCCCGGAGATCTATGGCGCCGAGCACCTCCTCATCCGGCGCGCGGTCAACGAAGGCGTGGCCAAGAAGCTCATCGACCGATACAAGTGGTGGGAGTGGTATTGCCGCGGCATCGAGGCCATGGACAACAATCCCGCCCCCGGCAACAAGTCGGGCGGTATCACCACCGTCTTCGAGAAGTCGCTGGGCGGCGTCACCAAGGGCGGCACCACGCCCATGCAGGACGTCTTCCAGTACGGCGAGCCCATCACCACCCGCGGCTTCGTCTTCATGGACACGCCGGGCCACGATCCCGTCTCCATCACCGGGCTGGTGGCGGGCGGGTGCAACCTGGTGTGCTTCACCACCGGCCGCGGCTCCGTCTTCGGCTGCAAGCCGGTGCCGTCCATCAAGCTCGCCACCAACTCCCTCATGTACCGGCACATGGCGGAGGACATGGACATCAATTGCGGGACCATCCTCGAGGGCGTGCCGCTGCCCGAGGTGGGACGTCAGATCTTCGAGGAGATCGTCGCGGTGGCGTCGGGCAAGCGGTCGAAGAGCGAGCTAAGCGGAGTCGGCGAGGAGGAGTTCGCGCCCTGGATCATCGGCCCCGTCATGTGACGCAATCGCGCGTGGTCTGGCGACCGCGCCCACGAAGAAGGCGGACCAGAAGCGCGCGGGGGGCGGGGCCAGCCGGCGGATGTCCAGCAGGCGGTCGGTTCGGAAGCCGGCGCGCCAGCGGTAGGTGAAGCTGTAGAAGGGGAGCATGCTCCGGCCCGCCACCTTGCCGTTGAACACGATGTCGAGCGGCAGGTGCAGCGCAGCCGCCCCCAGCACATACCCTCCCAGCCCCTCGAGGTTCCACACCCAGGCGGCGAGGGCGAGCAGCGCCAATAGCTCGTAGGAGTGCAGCAGCAGGACCACGGTGCGGGAGCGTCCGGCCAGGTAGTAGCGGAGGAAGGCGGCCGGGCGGAGGTCGCGCTGTCGTTCGAAGGCGATGTAGTCGAGGACGTGATCGAGGTCGATCAGGAAGCCGCCGGCGGCGACTCCTGCGGTGAGGGCGGCGGAACCGGTGGCGGCCAGGACGGCGGTACAGGCAATCGCCGTCGTGACGAGATGGCCTCCCGGGCTCACGTCGCCCTCACCTGGTTTGGAGAGGGCAAGCTAGATGCGGCGGCCTCGACGGTTGCGGGCCTCGACGTAGGCCACCTTGGCGATCGGGAGCAGCCAGCCGAAGGGGAGAACGATCGCGGCGGCGAGCATCCACGAATTCGGGCGGCGGTACCAGGGGCGCACGATGCCGCCCTTATGATCTTCCTGCCAGGCTTCACGGACCAGATCGAGCAGTCGGTTCATTTGTCGGGCTCCTGTGGGCCTTGCTTCGGCCACACATCACATAAGCAATGGCGGTGCCACCGGTATAATCATGCGTAAGTAGCTGAAACCATAGGTATTGTTCCCATCATAGCCTCAGGCCGGTAGGGTGCCAGCCCCTTCAATGAAGGAAGGCCCTCGATAAATTGGAGAGGCGTTTTCCTGCGAAGCGACTGCGTGGTGGAGCGAGGTGCGCTAGGACTGCACGACGGTCACGACGAGGCCGATCGCGGCGAGCACGTTACCCACCCGGACGCACTCGGCCTCGGGGCCGACCTTCACCACGGCCTTGCCCCGATTGTGGACCTCCCAGGCCAGCTCCCAGCCGCGCTCCTCGGAGCAGGCGATGGCCTTCATGAGCTGCTGAACCACCTGCTCGAACGTGTGGCACTCGCAGTTGTGGAGAATGGTCATCCACGGGGGAGCCAGCACTCCTTCCGTGCGCTCGACCTGCTCGATGTCCGGCGCATCCGCCGGGGCCCCCGCCGGCCGGTTCAGGGGATCACCTCGTCGGCCGCTCGGCGGGCGGGCCGAGCACTCCCCGGGTCCGCAGCCCGGCGATGGTGGAGGCGCTGTAGCCGAGGATGTCGCCCAGGATGGCGTCGGTGTCCTCGCCGAGCTTCGGGGCGCGCCGGGGGTGCCGCACCTCGCCCTCGGTCCGGATGGGGCTTCGCACCTCCTTGAGCGTGCCGAACTCGGGATGCGGGACCTCCACGATCATGTCGCGCGCCCGCACCTGCTCGTCGGCGAGGGCCTCGCGCACGTCGTTGACCGGCGCGCAGGGGACGCGGCCGCGCAGACGATCCAGCCAGTCCGCGGTGGTGCGGGTGGCGAAGCGCGCCTTGAGCAGCGGGAGCAGCGCGTCCCGGTGGGCGTGACGGTCGGGGAAGGTCCGGAAGCGCGGATCCGCGGCGATCTCCGGCGCTTCCAGCGCCTCCACCAGGTCCTGCCAGAACTTGTCCTTGTTGCAGAAGACGACGATCCAGCCGTCGCGGGTGGGAAAGTTCTGGGCGGGGACCAGCACCTGGTGCGCGGAGTCGCGCGTCCGCTCGGCCGCCCACTCGCGGTTGAGCGTCCAGATCGCGAAGTAGGACAGCATGCTCACCGCGGTATCGAGGAGGGCGATGTCCACGTCCCGACCGATCCCGGTGCGCTGGGCGTCGAAGAGGCCGACCATGAGGCCGACCATCCCCACATAGCCGCCCGCGAAGTCGATGATGGATACGCCGCACTTTCCGGGGGGGCCGTCGGGCTCGCCGGTCACCGCCATGTAGCCCGCATAGCCCTGGATCAGATAGTCGAAGGCGGGCTCGGCGGCGCGGGGCCCGGTGGTGCCGAACCCGGTGAGCGCGCAGCAGACGATGCGGGGATTCACGGCCTTGAGCGTCTCGTAGGTGAGCCCGAGCTTGCCGGGCAGATCCCCGCGCGCGTTGTTGAACACGGCGTCGGAGACCTTCACCAGGTCGTGGAGCACCGCCTGCCCGTCGGGATGGCGGAGATTGAGCGTGAGCGAGCGCTTGCCGCGGTTGAAGGACTGGAAATAGGGCGAGTCGGCGTCACCCTCGAAGGGAGGAACGTAGCGGGCGCTGTCGCCGCCCACGCCGGGGTCCTCGATCTTGATGATCTCGGCGCCGAGGTCCGCCAGCACCTGGGTGCCGAAAGGGCCCGCGCCGAACTGCGACACCGCGAGAATCCGCACGCCTTCGAGCGGTGGTCGGCTCATGTCAGTAAGGGAGACGGCCCTCGCCGAGCGTGGGGTGGCTCCGCTTCGGCACCAGGACCATCCGCGTATAGGAGCATACCTGGTCGCCGCGCTGATTCGTGCCGCGCGTCTCCACGGTCACCACCCCGCGATCTCCCTGGCGCGACTCGCGCAGCTCGAGCACCCGGCTATGCGCGTAGAGCGTGTCGCCGATGAAGGTGGGCTTCTCGTGCTTGAGCGCGTTCACCTCGAGGTTGGCGATGGCCCGGCCGGAGATGTCGGCCACCGTCATCCCGATCACCACGCTGAAGACCAGGGGCCCCAGCACCACGCGCTGCTTGTGCTGGGTGTGGGTCTCCGCATAGTGCGCGTCCGAGTGCAGCGGGTGCTGGTTCATGGTGAGGAGCGCGAACCAGGTGCAGTCGGCCTCGGTGATGGTGCGGCCCGGCCAGTGGCGGAACTCCTGGCCCACCGTGAACTCCTCGTAGTAACGGCCGTAGCTCATGCCGGACGTCCCTCGAGCACCGCGCGGGCCACGGTGAGGCGCAGCCGCCCCGCCGAGCCGTCGCCGGCGAGGAGCGCGGCGGCGTCCCGATAGAAGCGCTCCACCGGGAACTCCTTCGTGTAGCCGTAGCCGCCATGCGTGCGCATGGACTCGAGCGCGGCGTGATAGGCGGTCTCGGCGGCCTCCAGCCGCGCCATCGCCGCGGGGGCGGCCTCCGCCGGGCGCGCGTCGAGGCGAGCGGCCGCCCGGTAGACGAGGAGCCGCGCGGCGGCGACGCGGGTGGCCATGTCGGCGAGCTTGAGCTGAATGGCCTGGTGCTGGGCGATGGGCTTGCCGAAGGTGCTGCGCTGCTGCGCGTAGCGGAGCGCGGCCTCGAAGGCCGCCTCGCCGATGCCCACCGCCACCGCCGCCTCGCCCAGCCGCAGGCGAGACTCGATCGTTGCGGCGGCGTCGGCGCCATCGCCCCCCAGGCGCGCCTCGTGCGGCAGTCGCAGGTGGGCGAAGCTCAGATCGGCGGCGCCGAGCCCTCGCAGCCCCAGTGTGTCCAGGGCGGAGCCCACCTCGAGGCCGGCGGTCCCGCTCTCGGCCAGGAACGCCGTCCGGTGGCCCTCGAGGTCGGCGACGAGCGCGAAGATGGTCGCGCGCGTGGCCGCGGGGACCAGCGGCGCGCGCCCCGTGAGGCCCCAGCCGGCTCCCGCGCGTCGGGCGGCGGCCGGCGCGCCCAGCGCCACCGCCCCCAGGCGCTCGGCGCGCACCATGGCCGGCAGCAGGCGCTCGCGCTCGGGGGCGCTCGCGTAGCGCGCGATCGCGTCGGCGGCGGCCAGGTGGCCCGCGACGAGGGCGCCCAGCATGGCCCAGCCGCGCGCCAGCTCCTCGACGATCATGGACGAGGTGGTGAGGTCGAGGCCGAGCCCGCCGTAGCTCGCGGGCACCAGGGCGCCGAACACACCGAGCTCGGCGAGACGCTCCACCAGCGCGCCGGGGAAGCCGCCGCTCGCGTCGTCCTCCTGAGCCTGCGGCGCCACGTCCTTCTGGACGAACTGGCGCACCGCCATGACCACCTGCCGCCGCTCCTCGGGCTCGGTCTCGCGCGAGGCGGTGGCGCCGAAGCGCTCGCCGTGGCGCTCGAGGAGCTGGCGAGCGATGATGAGGCGCTGGATCTCGTTGGCGCCCTCGCCGATGATCATGAGCGGGGTGTCGCGGAAGAGCCGCTCCACGGTGGAGTCCGCGAGGACGCTGCGCCGGCCGGCGATGCGCATGGTCTCCGCCGCCGCTTCCTGCGCGGCCTCGGAGGCATAGAGCTTGGCCATGCCCGCCTCGAGGTCGCAGCGCTCGGCGCGGTCCTTCATGCCCGCCGCCCAGCCGGTGAGGAGCCGCGAGGCTTCCACCCGCGTGGCGATGCCGGCGAGAGCGGCGAGGGCGGGCTCGGCGGTATCCTGACGCACGGCGGCCGTCGCCTCCTCGAGGGCGGCCTGCGCGACGCCGACCGCCCGCGCGGCGATATTGATGCGGCCCGTCTCGAGCCCGGCCATGACGTGCTTGAAGCCGCGCCCCTCCACCCCGCCCACCAGATTGGCGACGGGAACCGGAAAGGCGTCGAAGACCAGCTCGGCGGTATCCACACCCTTGTAGCCGAGCTTGGCGATGGACTTGACCACCTCGAGACCGGGCTCGCCCTTCTCCACGATGAAGCAGGACATCCCGCGGTGCGGGGGATCGGCGGCGGTGTCGGTGCGGGCGAGGAGGGCAAAAGTGTTACCCTCACGTCCATTGGTGACGAACATCTTCGTGCCCGAGATCAGGTAATGGTCGCCTTGCCGGCGCGCCACCGTGCGGATGGCCTGGACGTCCGAGCCCGCGTGCGGCTCGGTGAGGCAGAGGCCTCCACGCGCGACCCCGCTTGCCAGCCGAGGCAAGAGGCGCTGACGCTGCTCGTCGGTGCCGTGATGGAGAACGATGAGGGCGGCCATG
>DASRWT010000008.1:0-5468 GCA_035654455.1 Candidatus Nitrosocosmicus sp.
AGTCCCTTCGTAGCGATGGACGGCCTCCATCATGTGCTCGATCACGGGGTCCAGGAGCTTGCGCGCCTCCTCGGGGTCGCGGTCGGCGAGGAGCTCCATGGATCCCTTGAGGTCGGCAAAGAGGACGGTGACCTGCTTGCGCTCGCCCTCGAGTGCGGCCCTGGAGGTGAGGATCTTCTCGGCAAGGTGCCTGGGAGTATAGGTCTCGGGAGTGCGCGAACGCCCCGAATCTCCGGCGGCGGGGGTGACGGGCTGACCGCATTGGAGGCAAAAGCGGGCGCCGCCCGGCAGCTCCGTGCCGCAGGAAGCGCAGGCGAGGAAGAGCTTGTCGCCGCAGCCGAGACAGAACCTGGCGTGGAGCGGGTTGTCCTGCTGGCAGCGGAGACACTTCATGTCGCAGGGCGCCCCCAATTGGTTGAGCCGGGCCGGTCGCTTCCCGGAGAGGAGTGGGCCGACCTTAGCCGGAGTCACCCCGAGCGTCAAGGTCGGTTGACGCTTCTCCGGCGGCGTGACAGGATTCGTCTCGACTGATGGCCATCGCGACCCGCTCCGCCTTGCACACCCCGCTCTGCGATCTCCTCGGGATCCGGTATCCGATTTGCCAGGCGGGCATGGCCTTCGTGGCGCGCTCGGGTCTCGCGGCGGCGGTATCGGCGGCGGGCGGGCTGGGCGTGATCGCGGCCGCGCACGCCTCACCCGCCGAGCTGCGCGCGGAGATTCGCCGCGTGCGCGACCAGACCGACCGGCCCTTCGGCGTGGACATCCTGTTCGCGACGGTGAGCACGACCGGCGCCGAGACCGATCACTTCACCGACGACGTGCGCGGCTGGGTGGACGTGACGTTGGAGGAGCGGGTGCCGGTGCTCGTGGCCGGGCTGGGGAGTCCCGGCCCGGTGACCGCGGACGCGCATCGCCTGGGCGTCAAGGTGATGGCCCTCTGCGGCAACGTGAAGCAGGCGCGCGCGCTCGCCGCCTCGGGAGTGGACGTGGTCATCGCGCAAGGCCACGAGGCGGGCGGGCATACGGGCCGCGTGGCGGGGCTGGTGCTCCTGCCGGCGGTGGTGGACGCGGTGGCGCCGGTGCCGGTGGTGGCGGCGGGCGGCATCGCCGACGGCCGGGGCCTCGCCGCCGCGTTGGCGCTGGGCGCAGTGGGCGTCTGGATGGGCACGCGCTTCATCGCCAGCCCCGAGGCGTACTGTCACGAGAACTATCGCCAGAAGGTGGTCGCCATCGACGAGGAGGGCACGGTGGTGACGCGCGCGGTGTCCGGCAAGCCCAATCGTCAGATCCGCAACGCGTTCACGCGGGAGTGGGAGAAGCGCGAGGCCGACATCCAGCCGTTCCCCGTGCAGTTCGAGCGGGTGGGCAAGCCCGCCGCGATCCGCGCGCGCGAGGCGGGCGACATCGAGAACGGCAGCGCGGCCTGCGGCCAGTCCGCGGGACTGATCCGCGATGTCCGGCCCGCCGGCGAGATCATCGCCGCCATGGTGGCCGAGGCGGGCGCCGTGCTGGCGCGCCTGCCGCGCTGACGGAGCCCATCCCATGGCGCTGGACTACGCCCTCGAGCCCGAGCAGGAAGCCCTGGTCCGGACCATTCGCGCCTTCGCCCAGCGCGAGCTGGCGCCGCACAGCGCGCAGTGGGACCGCGACCACGTCTTTCCCGCCGAGGCGTGGCGGCAGATGGGCGCGCTGGGCCTCCTCGGCCTGCGTGTCCCCGCCGCGCTGGGCGGCCAGGACGCCGACCTCGTCACGATCGGCCTGGTCATGGAGGAGATTGCCCGCGGAGATTTCTCCTGCACCTACGGCATCCAGCTGTCGACGCTGGCGGGCGAGATCATCGGCAAGCGCGGTGACGCCGCCCTGCGCGAGCGCTGGCTGCCGCCCATGACCCGGGGCGATGCCGTCATTGCCCTGGCCCTCACCGAGCCGGGCGCGGGCTCGGATGCGGCGCGGCTGACCATGCGGGCCGAGCGGGAGGGGAGCGACTATCTCCTCACCGGCGAGAAGTCGGGGATCAGCCTCGGCATGGCCGCCCATGCCGTGATCGTCTTCGCGCGCACCGGGGAGGCGGGCGCGCGCGGGGTGACTGCCTTCCTGGTGCCGCTCGACTTGCCCGGGGTGGCGCGGAGCCCCCTCCGCGACATGGGCTCGCACGCCATCGCGCGCGCGGTGCTGGCCTTCGACCACGTGCGGATCCCCGCCTCCCACCGTCTCGGGGGAGAAGGCACCGGCTTCTACGAGGTGATGCGCGGCTTCGACTTCAACCGGGCGCTCATCTCGCTGGCCTGCCTGGGCGCCGCGCAGATCTCGCTCGAGGAGACCATGGCCTACGTCAAGGAGCGCCAGGCGTTCGGCCGGCCCCTGGCGCGCTTCGAGGGCGTGACGTTCCCGATCGCGGAGGCGGCGACGTGGATCGAGGCGGCCCGCGGCCTCTGCCTGCGCGCGCTGTGGCTGGCCGATCGGGATGCGCCCTGCACCAAGGAGTCGGCGATGGTGAAGTGGTGGGTGCCGCGCATGGCGGTGGACACCATTCACCAGTGCTTGCTGCTCCACGGCCACTATGGCTACACGGACGAGCTGCCCTTCGAGCGGCGGATGCGCGACGTCATGGGGCTCGAGATCGGCGATGGCACCGCCGAGGTGATGAAGATCGTGGTGGCCCGCGAGCTCCTGGGCCGCGAGAGCCTGCCCTACTAGCGCCGCCCCGCCGGCGCGACTTCGAGGAGAGCCCGCATGCCCGACCGCGCGTCCGTTCCGAGCATCACCATCTCCCACCTGGCCGAGGGACCGTGTCCGCCCACCGCCGCCAACGCCACCTGGCCGAACGTCCTCCACACGCGCCTCGGCGAGCTGGTGGCCGAGCTCGGTCCGGGTGCCTGGGCCAAGCGGATCATCGCGGACGAGCGCCAGCTCGTGACCCTGATCTCGAGCCCGGCCGGCGCCGGCAACCGGCCGCACTGGCACCGGGACTTCGACGAGTGGTGGGTGGTGCTGGGGGGCCGGCTCGAGTGGGAGCTCACCGGCGGCATCGTATTCAAGGCCGCGAAGGACGACATCGTCTGGGTGCCTCGGGGCACCGTGCACCATATCCGCACCGACGGCGCCGAGCGTTCCCTCCGGCTCGCGGTGGCCATGCCGCCCGCCGCCCACTACTTCAGCCCGTGCGAGCAATGCGGCTTCACGGACGACGGCCCGCGGGAGTGGCGCGCGTAGATGAGCTCACTCGCGGGACGCGTGGCGGTGGTGACGGGCGGCTCGCGCGGCATCGGGCGCGCCATCGCGCTCCGGCTCGCCGCGGATGGGGCGGACTGCGCGCTGACGTATCGTCAGAATGCCGACGAGGCGCGCGCGGCGGCGGCGGAGATCGAGGCGCGGGGGCGGCGCGCCCTCGCGGTGCAGCTCGAGCTGGGCGAGCCCGGCGAGGTGGCGCCGGCCTTCGAGCGCATCGGTGAGGCCTTCGGGCGCGTGGACATCCTGGTGGCCAGCGCGGCCGCCACCGCCTTCCGTCCCATGCTCGAGCAGAAGTCGCACAATGTGCGGCGGACGCTGGCGATCTCCATCGAGAGCTTCGTGGCCGCGGTGCAGGAGGCGGCGCGGCTGATGGCGGGGGCGGGGCGCATCATCGCCATCTCGGGTATCGACAGCTTCCAGGGCATGACCGGCCACGGCATGCTGGGCGCGGCCAAGGCGGGCGTGGAGAGCCTGGTGCGGACCCTGGCGCTGGAGCTGGGCCCCCGCGGCATCACGGTGAACGGCGTGAATCCCGGCTTCATCGAGACGGATTCATCGCGCTACTACGTCGAGCACGGGCTGGGCCGCAACTATCTGGACGCGACCGCGGCGCTTCTCGCCGCCACCCCCGTGCGCCGGCTGGGCACGGTCGAGGACGTGGCGAGCCTCGTGGCCTACCTCGCCTCCGACGCCGCGGGCTTCCTCACCGGCCAGACGCTCGTGCTCGACGGCGGCCTCACCATCGTTTCGCCGCTGAGCCGGCTGGAGGAGACCCGATGACGTGCGTCCGGCTGGAGAAAGACGGCGGCGTGGCGGCGATTGTCCTCGACCGCCCGGAGCAGCTCAATGCGGTGAGCCCGGCGCTGCTCGACGACCTCGACGCCGCCTGCGCCGCCATCGAGGCCGACGGGCAGGTGAGGGTGGCCACCCTCACCGCCTCCGGGCGCGCCTTCTGCGCGGGGGCGGACCTCCGCGTGGTCCAGCAGCTCGCGCCGGATCCCGCCCGCTGGCGCGCGTTCATGGCCCGGTGGCGCCAGGTCTACGACCGCGTGGAGGCGCTGCCGGTGCCCGTGATCGCGGGGGTGCACGGGCTGGCGCTGGCGGGAGGGCTCGAGCTCGTCCTCGTCTGCGACCTCGTGATCGCCGAGGCGACGGCGCGCCTGGGCGATCAGCACGCGAACTTCGGCCTCGTGGCCGGCGGCGGCGGGAGCCAGCGCCTGCCGCGGCTCATCGGCGCGCGGCGCGCCAAGGAGCTGATGCTGCTGGGCGGCTGGCTCTCAGCGGACGAGGCGCGGGCGTGGGGGCTGGTGAACCGCGTGGTGCCGGCGGGGCAGGTCGCGGCGGCCACGCGGGAGCTGGCGCGCGAGCTGGCGGCCAAGAGCGGGGCGGCCAGCCGCATGGTCAAGATGCTGGTGCACCGCGGGCTCGATCTTCCGCTGCCGGCGGCGCTGGACCTGGAGGGCGAGGAGGTGGCCCGCCACATGCGATCGCCTGACGCCGTCGAGGGCCTGGGCGCCTTCGTCGAGAAGCGGAAGCCCCGCTTCGAGGGCGCCTAGAGCGCCTTCTCCATGTAGACGCTGAGCGGATCGAGGGGGTAGTCGGCGAAGGGGCCCCGCTCGACGAAGCCGGCGCGGCGAAAGAGCCCGAGCGCCTCGGGCTGGTGGATGCCGGTCTCGAGGCGCAGGTGAGTGCACCCCGCCCCCCGCGCCGCCGCCTCGATGCGCTCCACCAGGAGCACGCCGACCCGCGCGCCCCGGGCGGCGGGGTGCACGTAGATTCGCTTCACCTCGCCCCAGCCCTCGCGGTCCTGCCGAAGCGCCCCGCAGCCGACCGCCCGTCCGTCCTGACGGGCCACGAAGAAACGGACGTCGGGCGCCGCCAGGGCCTCGATGGCGAGGAGGTGATTGCTCTCGGCGGGGTAGAGCCCGCCCAGATACGCGTCCAGCTGGGCGACGAGCTCGACGATCTCGGGCTGGCGGGGGGACTCCTCGGCGACGACGACGGCCACAGCGGGAGGCTAGCGAGCGGTGAGGCCGCCGTCCACCGGCATGATGTGGCCGGTCACGAAGGAGGCGGCGTCCGAGCAGAGCCAGACCACCGCCTCGGCCACTTCTTCCGGCGCGCCAATTCGCCCAATTGGCTCGATCTGGCTCACACGCTCCTCGAGCCCGGGCTGGCTGGCCAGGAAGGGCCCGGTCATGCCGGTGCGGATATAGCCGGGACACACCGCGTTGATG
>DASRWT010000009.1:0-36784 GCA_035654455.1 Candidatus Nitrosocosmicus sp.
AGGCCGAGCGTCGCCGCGACCCCGCGCTCCTCGCCCTCGCCGCGCGCGTGCGCTATACGGTCGATCCGGACTCGCCCTTTCCGAGGACCTTTCCGGGGCGCGTGCGGGTGCACCTCTTGGATGGACGGGTGGTGGAGGCGCAGGAGCCGGAGAATCGAGGCGGGCCCGGACGGCCCCTCGCCGAATCCGAGCTGGTGGAGAAATTCCGCGACAACGCCGGCCGTGCCTTGCCCGGCGCCCAAGTCCTCGCCCTCGAGAAGGCCGCGCTGGATCTCGAGAGACTCGACGACGTGGGCGCCCTCATGGCGCTCTGCCGCCGCGGCTGAGGTTTTCTGCTTGCCCGGCTTTTGCTTGCCCCTCACCGGGGGATCTGCGATCATCTATGCATGAAGTTCTTCGTCATCGCGGGCAGCTTGGTCATCGTGCTCGGCTGGGGTGAGGTCGCTTTCGCGCAGCAGAAGGTCGCCGATCCGGGTCAGTCTCCCGGCGCACCCATCGCACCCGCGCCGCCGCCCGCCGAGGAAGGCCTCGCCATCATCGCCCCGGCGCCGTCCGTGAGGGAATCAACCCGCGTGCGCGAATCGGAGTTCTATCCGGGCGAGGACGTGCGGGTCCGACACGAGCCCGCCTTCATCCAGGGAGTGAGCAAGGCCCCCGCCAAGGGGCCGATCAGGCGCTATGGCCTGTCAGGATGGACCTCGCCGTCCGGACGGGGCGACAGCCAGGCGGTGCAGGAGAACGGCTGGTTCTCGTTCGGCTTCAGCAT
This sequence comes from Candidatus Nitrosocosmicus sp., assembly GCA_035654455.1. GTDB lineage: Bacteria > Methylomirabilota > Methylomirabilia > Rokubacteriales > CSP1-6 > DASRWT01. The sequence goes on from DASRWT010000009.1 coordinate 767, forward strand.
CGTCTGGGAGTAGCTTCGCCCGACGGTGCCCATCCTCAGGGGTAACCTCCACGCCCATACGACCTTCTCCGACGGTCGCCACTCCGTCGACGAGGTCGTCGCGCGCTATCGAGAGCTCGGCTACGATTTTCTGGCCATCACCGACCACGACGACCGTGTGAACGACGATTACTGGTTCCGGCTCCCCGCCGGCGACGACCGGCTCATCGTCCTCTCGGGCATCGAGCTCGACTACCGCCCGCTTGGCCAGCACGTGGGTCGCATCAATGGGGACTGCGAGACCCTGTTCGTCCTCAACCATCCGGCCCGCTACGGGCTCGATGTGGACGAGGTCCTCGATCGCATCCGGGTGATCCGCGCCGCGGGCTGGCCCATCGAGGCGATGGAGGTGACCAATACCGGCGTCTATCAACCGCAGCACGATGTCGGCGCCATCGCCGTCCCCAAGGTGGCGACCGACGACTCGCACCGCCACTCGGAATGCGGCCGGGCCTGGATCGAGCTCGACGCGCCCCGGAACCCGGATGCCATCCTCCGCGCGGTGAAGGCGGGCAATTTTCGTCTCGGTTTCGCCGCGGAGCCGCCCGAGGCCGAGGGCCGCGGCTTCGATCTCCTCGGCCTCTCGCGCTGAGGGCCGATCCTCTGTGATACCCTACGCGCCGTCATGACCCTCATCCGCATCGGCCACAGCCCCGATCCCGACGACGCCTTCATGTTCTACGCGCTCACCGCCGGCAAGGTGAAGGCGCCGGGGATCGAGATCGAGCACGTGCTGGAAGACATCGAGACCTTGAACCGGCGGGCGCGGACCGGCGAGCTCGACGTGACGGCGGTGTCCGCGGCTACCTACGTCCTGGTGCACGAGCAGTACCGGATGATGGATCCCGGCGCCTCGATGGGCAAGGGCTATGGTCCCATCCTCGTCGCCAAGGAGCCCATGGACCCCAAGTCCATCGTGGACAAGGTGGTGGCGATCCCGGGCAAGCACACCACCGCCGCCCTCCTCCTTCGTATCTTCGTGGGCGATCCCGCCATCATCGAAGTCGCCTTCGACAAGATCCCGCAGGTGGTGCTCGAGGGTCAGGCCGATCTGGGCCTCCTGATCCACGAGGGGCAGATCACCCATCGCCAGATGGGGCTTCACAAGGTGCTCGACCTCGGCGAGGTGTGGGAGAAGGATTCAGGGCTGCCGCTGCCGCTGGGGATCAATGTGATGCGGCGGGATCTCGGTGAGGACGTGCACCGCCGGCTCTCGCAGGCTCTGCGCGACTCCATCGACTACGCCTATGCGCACGTGGACGAGGCGCTGGAATACGCGATGCGCTATGGGCGGGGCATCGACAAGGAGACCTGCCGCCGCTTCGTGCTCATGTACGTCAACGACTACACGAAGCGCCTGGGACCCGACGGCGAAGCGGCCCTCCGCCGCCTCTACCAGCTCGCGCTGGACAAGAGCCTCATCCCCGCGCTGCCGCCCGTCGACCCGATCTGATTGGCAGTGGGGGCCCAGAAATGGCCCCCGCTCTCCCCCAGTCCGCGGACCATCGCCTCCGGTCCGCGTGGCCTAGTACTCGCGGAGAATCTCGTACTCGGTCGTTCTCTGCACCGGGGTGAAGCCGGCGTCGCGGATCAGGGTGATGATCTCGTCGACGGTGGTCTTGTTCACGTAGTCAGCGGCGGCGTGCACGTTCTCCTCGAACAGCGTCCCCCCGAAATCGTCCGCGCCCCAGTGCAGCGCCACCTGGCCCGCCCGCTTCCCCTCCGAAAACCACGAGGCCTGGATGTGGGCGAAGTTGTCGAGGTACAGGCGCGAGGCGGCCAGCATGCGGAGATACGTGCTGGGCCCCTTGTAGGTCTTGATCCACTTCTCGAGCAGGGTATTGCCGGGCTTGAAGGACCAGGGCACGAAAGCGGTGAATCCCCCATGCTCGTCCTGGAGCTCGCGGATCGCGTCCCAGTGATCCACGATGTCGTCCGGCTCCTCGACGTGACCGTACATCATGGTGGCGGTGGACCGGAAACCCTGGCGATGGGCTTCCCGGTGCACGTCCAGCCACGCGCGGGGCCCGCCCTTCTTGGGCTCGATGCGCTTGCGCACGCGCTCCGAGAGCACCTCCGCGCCGCCGCCGGGCAGGGTATCCTGGCCCGCCTCGCGGAGCCGCGCCAGCACCTCCGGCATGGCGAGCCCGCTCACCTCGGCCATGGTCTGGATCTCGGAGGCGGTGAAGAAGTGCGGGGTCACCGAGGGGAAGCGCCGGCGGGACTCGCGGACGATGGTGAGGTAGTACTCGAGCGGCAGCTCGGGATTGTGCCCGCCCTGGAGCAGCACCGTGGTGGCTCCCTTCGACGCCGCGAACTCGATCTTCTCCAGCACCTGCTCAACGGTGAGGGTCCAGGCTTCCGGGTCACCCGGCTTGCGGTAGAAGGCGCAGAACTGGCAGTCGGTGATGCAGACATTGGTGTAGTTCGGGTTGCTGTCGATCACGAAGGTGACCTGGCGCGCCGGGATCGCGCGGAAGCGCGCCTCCTGGGCGAGAGCCCCCACCTCCACCAGGGGGGCTTCGGTGAGCAGCCACCGTCCATCCGCGCGGTCGAGACGCTTGCCTGCCTCGGCCTTGGCCCGGATCTCGTCGAGGCGGCTCAGGTCCACACCTTCACCACGTTGTAGAGGGCATCGCGCTCCACCGCGATCTTGCCCGCGTCGCGGATCATCCGGAGGATCTGCTCGCGGGCCAACCCGGCCGGGCTCTCGGCGAGGGCCATGTGGGCGATCTTCTCGTCCTCGAGGGTGCCGTTGACGTCGGAGGCGCCGAAGTGCAAGGCCAGCGACGCGGTCTCCTCGCCAATCATCACCCAGTAGGCTTCCACGTGCGGAAAGTTGTCGAGGAGGAGCCGCGACGCCGCGATGGTGCGGAGATCGTCGGTGGGCGGCGTCTGGCGCGGCACCAGCTTGGTGGTGCCGACCTGATAGGAGAGCGGAATGAAGGTGAGGAACCCGCCCGACCGGTCCTGCTGCGCGCGCAGCCGGAGGAGATGGTCCACGCGCTCCTCGAGCGTCTCCACGTGACCATACAGCATGGTGGCGTTGGTGTGGATGCCCAGCTCATGCGCGATGCCGTGGATCTCGAGCCAGCGGTCGGCGTCCGCCTTGCCGGTGTAGTGGAGCAGCTTGGCCAGCCGCTTGGAGAAGATCTCGGCGCCACCCCCCGGCATCGATTGCAGCCCGGCCGCCTTGAGGCGGGTGAGCGACTCGCGAGGCTCGATCTTCCAGCGCCGCCACCAGTAGTCCACCTCCGCGGCGGTGAATGCCTTGATCTGGGTCTCCGGCCGGGCGGCGTGGATGGCGGCGATCATCCGTTCGAAGTACTCGAAGGGCCAGTCGGGGTGGTGACCGCCCACGATATGCGCCTCGCGGGTGCCGGGCTTGATCATCTCCAGCACGTCCTCGATCGAGTTCTCGAAGGCGCCCGTCTCCCCCGGCTTGCGCGCGAAGTCACAGAAGCTGCAGGAGAGCACGCAGACATTGGTGGGATTGACGTAGCGGTTCAGGACGAAGAAGACCTGGTCCCCGTGCCGGGCACGCTTCACGTGGTCGGCCATGCGCCCGAGGCCGTGGAGGTCGTCGGTGTCGAAGAGGAGGAGGCCGTCCTCGCGCGTCAGCCGCTCCCCCCCGCGCACCTTGTCCCACAGGGGGTCCAGGCGCGGGTCGTGGAATCGCGCGCGCGGGCTCGTCACTGTCGGCATGCCAGTCTCCTCCCGCGCTCGATTCTACTACTTGATGTCGCCGACGGTGAGCCCGGCGATGAACGGGCGGGGCGCCGCCGGCGCCGCATCGCCTCCCGCATCTCTCATGCTAGGCTCGGTTCGCGATGTCGAATCGTCACCGTCTGGCCCCGCTGCTGCTGGTCGCCGCCGCCTGCCTGCTCGCGGGCGGGATGGTGGGCGGGATGGTTCCCCCTGCTCGAGCCCAGGGTGCGGCCGCCGCGCCGGCAGGAGAGACCGCGGGCATGGTGGGCGAGGTCAAGCCCGGAAAGGGCCGGGTAGAATTGAGGCCCGCCGCCGGCGGCGACTGGCGCGCGGCCCGCCCGCTTGCCGCCCTCCGCGCGGGCGATTCGCTTCGCGCTACCGAGGACGCCGCGGTGGTGGTGGTCCTCAGCGGGGGCCGAGGCACGATCAGCGTGAATGCGGCCCGGTCGCCCTACACGGTGCCCGCGCCGGACAGCGGTCCGGCGCGCAGCGACAAGGTGAAGTCTCTCGTCCAGTCGAGCCTCGGCTTCCTCTCCGGGGCCACCGGGGAGTCACCGCGGGCGGCGCTCGTCACCCGCAGCGTGACGGTACCGCCCCTCGTGCTGGCGCCCCGGAACACGCCCGTATTGCCGGGGCCGCTCACCTTCGAGTGGGTGGGGCACCGAGCCGGGCGGTATGCCGTGCAGCTGATCGGGCCGGCGGGGGTGGTGCTCGACCGGCCGGAGATCGTGGGCAATCGGCTCGTATATCCGCCCGACGGGCCTCCGCTGGCCCCGGGCGCGCGCTACACGCTCCGCGTCCTCGCCGGCAGCCAGTCGCCCCAGGAGTCCTGGTTCGAGGTGATGGCGCCGGCGCGCGCGGAGGCCGTCCGGGCCGACGTCGGCGCCCTCGAGCAATCGTTCGACGCCACCGACACCGCGACCACGCGCGTCATCCTCAGGACGGGCTTGCTCGCTAGCAACGGGCTCATGCACGACGCGCGGAAGCAAGTGATCGAGGCGCTCGCGGTCACCCCGGACGACCCGGCGCTGTACTCGCTCCTGGGAGCCTTGTACGAGCGGACCGGACTTCGCCAGCAGGCGGCCACCGCGTATCAGGAGGCGCAGATCCTCATGGACGCCGGCCGGCCCTCGGCCCCGACTCCGCGCTGAGGCGGCCGCGCCTCGACGTTTTTCACGCTCCGGGGGGCGTGGTATTCTATGCCGGCGTGGGTGCCCAGGTTCCCTTGTCTTTCGAAGACATCAAGGTCGGCGAGGAGTTCATCTCGCCGGGCCGCACCGTCACCGAGATGGACGTCGTGCTCTTCGCGGGGCTTTCGGGCGACTACAACGTGCTGCACACCGACGCGGAGCACATGAAGTCCTCCCAGTTCGGCGAGCGCATCGCCCATGGGCTCCTCGTCCTCTCGATCCAGCAGGGGCTGCTCTCGCGCATCGCGCCGGAGCTGGTCGAGCCGCCCATGGCGGAGCTGGCCTGGAAATTTCGGGGCCCCATCAAGATCGGCGACACGGTCCATGTGGTGGCGCGAGTCTCGGACAAGCGCTCGGCGGAGCGCGCGGGGTGGGGGCTCGTCACGATCGCGCGGCGCGTGCTGAACCAGCGGGGTGAGGTGGTGCAGGAAGGGGAATCGGAGCACATGGTCGAGCGACGCCTTGGCTAGCGCCGCCGCCGGCCCGCTGCCGCGCACGGAGCGCAGCTCCTACTTCGAGGATGTCGAGATCGGGGTGCCCCTGGAGACCCCGGCCATGACCGTCACCGCCGCGCATGTGTCTCTCTATGCGGGCGTCACCGGCGAAGTCCCGGCCGCGGACCCGGATGGGGTCCCCCAGCTGCTCGCCCTCTGCCTCTCGTCGGGACTGGGCTGGCGCGTGCCACGACCGCCGCTCGTCGTCCTGGCCTTCATGGGCTTCGACTGGAAGTTCCACCTGCCCATCCGGGTCGGCGATACCATTCGCAGCCGCTCCCACACCGCGTCCAAGCGATCGTTGAAGGAAGGCGGCGTGGTCTTCGAGCACCGGGACATCGTCAACCAGCGCGGCGAGATCGTCCAGTCGGGCCGGCTCACCCTGCTGGTGGCCAAGCGAAAGCCGGCATGAGCGAGCGGCCGCGGCACGTTCTCATCCTCACCGCGTCCTATGGCTCGGGCCACAACCGGGTCGCGGACACGCTGTCGGCGGAATTCGAGAGCGCGGGCGCCACCACCAAGGTGGTGGATCACTTTCGCGATCTGGTGCATCCGGCCTTCGACGACGCCAGCCGCCGGATGTACTACGCCATGCTTCGCCGGGCGCCCTATCTTTGGGGCGCGGCCTACTGGCTCGGCGACCAGCTCAGCGTGTCCTCGCCGCTGCTCATGGGGCTCAACCGCCTGGGCACGCGCAAGCTCCGCCGGCTCATGCTGGCGGAGCAGCCCGACCACGTGGTCTCCGTGCATCCGACGCCGGTGGCGGCGCTCTCCGAGCTCCGGGTGCGCGGCATGCAGATCCCGCCGCACACCACGGTGTTCACCGACTTCGTCGCCCACACCCAGTGGATCTATCCCAGCGTGGACCGCTACTGTGTGCCCGCGGAGGAGATCGCCCACGATCTCACCGCGCGCGGCGTGCCCCGCGAGCGGGTCGTGGTCACCGGCATCCCGGTGGCCCGCGAGTTCACCCAGCCCACCGATCGAGCCGCCGCGCGGCTGGCCCTGGGGCTCTCGCCGCGACTGCCCGTGCTCCTCTTCATGGCGGGCTCGGCGGGCGGCTTCGGCCGGCTGGAAGACGCCACCCGCAAGATCTTGCAGATGGAGGAGCCGCTCCAGGCCCTGGTGGTGACCGGGCGCGAGGAGCGCCTCGAGGCGCGGCTCCGCAATCTGGTGGCGGGCCACGAGTCGCGCGTGAAGGTATTCGGCTTCGTGGACAATATCCGCCAGCTCATGGGCGCGGCCGACTTCCTCGTCACCAAGGCCGGCGGGCTCACCCTCGGAGAAGCCCTCGCCGCCGACCTGCCCGTCATTTCGTTCGGCTCTCTGCCGGGCCAGGAGGCCCGCAACGAGCGGTTTGCCGCCATGGCGGGCGTGGCCCTGGTGGCGGGCTCGGAGGCGCAGCTGCATCGGGTGATCGTGGCCGCGCTGCGCGATCCCGTCCTGCTCCGTGACATCCGCGATCGGGTGCGGCTCTACCGGCGGCCGCAGGCGGCGCGCACCATAGTGGACCAGGTGCTCTCGACTGCCGCGCTCGCCCGGGAGCGCGCCTCCTGATCTCCTCCGCCTGGCTCGCGGCGCCGCCGCTGGCCTGGGCCACCTACGCGTGGGGCTCGCATCTCCTGACCCTCGGCAGCATCTGGCGCGGGCGCCCCGCGAGCCGCGCGGTGACGCTGACCTTCGACGACGGACCGGACCCCGAGACCACGCCCCGTGTGCTGGACCTGCTGTCCGAGCACGGCGTGCGAGGCGCCTTCTTCCTCATCGGGCGACGGGCCGCCGCCTGGCCGCATCTGGCCCGCCGCATCGCCGCCGAGGGCCACGACCTCGGCAACCACACGTGGAGCCACCGGAGCCTGTGGCTCTCCGGGCCCCGGGAAACCGGGCGCCAGGTGCTCCAGGGCCAGGACGCGATAGCCCAGGCGGCGGGAACGGCCCCGCGCTTCTTCCGTCCACCCTGGGGACTGACCAATCTCGCGCTGTTTCCCCATCTGCGTCGGCTGGGCACTCCCTGCGTATTCTGGACCGTACAGCCCGAGGGAGCGCGCGCCGCGGAGGCGAGCGTCCAGATCACGCGCAGCCGGCGCCGCGCCGGACCCGGCGCCATCCTGGATCTGCACGACGCGGACGGGGTACCGGGGGCGGGGGATCGGCTCTGCGAGGCCCTGCCCGGCATCATCGCCGGCCTGCGCGGCGCCGGCCTCGGCTTGGTGCCGCTCCGCGAACTGCTGTAAGATTCTCCCCACCTGAAGTATTCGATCCGGACCCGGACCAACAAAGGAGTCGCATCATGGCCGCCGACCTGCGACACAAGAGCCGGACCCTTCTCGAGGGCACCGATCGCGCCGCCGCCCGCGCCATGATGAAGGCGGTGGGCTTCACCGACGAGGATCTCGCGCGGCCCCAGATCGGCGTGGCCCATTCGTGGATCGGCACCATGCCCTGCAACTGGAATCACCGGAAGCTCGCGGAGAAGGTCATGCAGGGAGTCCGGGCCGCGGGCGGCACCCCCATCGAGGTGAATACCGTCTCCATCACCGACGGCATCACCATGGGCACCGAGGGCATGAAGGGCTCGCTCATCAGCCGGGAGGTGGTGGCCGACTCCGTCGAGCTGGTGGCGCGCAGCCACATGTTCGACGGGCTCGTCACCATCTCGGGCTGCGACAAGACCATCCCCGCCATGACCATGGTGCTCGGGCGGGTGAACATCCCGTCGCTGATGCTCTACTGCGGCTCCATCATGTTCGGCCGCTGCGCCGGATCCACCGGTCCCTTTGCCGGGCGGAACCTGACCATCCAGGACGTGTTCGAGGCGGTGGGCGCCTACAACGCGGGCAAGATCTCGCTGGAGCAGTTCAAGGACGTCGAGGACCATGCCTGCCCGGGCGCCGGGGCCTGCGGCGGCCAGTTCACCGCCAATACCATGGCCACCGCCTACGAGATGCTGGGCATGTCGCCCATGGGCTGGAACGGCGTCCCCGCCACCGACCCCCGGAAGGACGAGGTGGCCTTCGAGTGCGGCAAGCTGGTGATGGAGCTGCTGCGCAAGGGGATGACCCCGCGCGCCCTGGTCACGCGCAAGAGCTTCGAGAACGCCATCAGCGGCGTCATGGCCACCGGCGGCTCCACCAATGCGGTGCTCCACCTCATTGCCACCGCCAAGGACTTCGGGGTCAAGCTCACCATCGACGATTTCGACCGCATCTCGAAGCGGACGCCGGTGCTGGCCGACCTGAAGCCCTGGGGCAACTACACCGCGCCCGAGATGTACGAGGCGGGCGGCATGCCGCTGGTCGGCAAGCGCCTGCTCGAAGCCGGCCTGCTGCACGCGGGCGAGAAGACGGTCACCGGCCGCAGCATCGGGGACGAGGTGAAGAACGCCGCCGAGCCGGTGGGGCAGAAGGTGATCCGGCGGCTCACCGAGGCCATCAAGCCCACCGGGGGCATCGCCATCCTCCGCGGCAATATCGCCCCCGGCGGCTGTGTGATCAAGCTCTCGGGTCAGACCAAGTACCTCCACCGCGGTCCGGCGCGCGTCTTCGAGGTCGAGGAGGCGGCGTTCAAGGCGGTGAAGGACGGCAAGATCAAGCCCAATGACGTCATCGTCATCCGCAACGAGGGGCCGAAGGGCGGCCCCGGGATGCGGGAGATGCTCCACGTTTCCGGGGCGCTGCAGGGCGCGGGCCTCGGCGGCACGGTGGCGCTCATGACGGATGGCCGTTTCTCCGGCGCCACCCACGGCTTCATGATCGCCCACATCGTGCCGGAGGCCGCGGATCGCGGGCCCATCGCCGCCATCCGCAACGGCGACATCATCGTGATCGACGTCAAGAAGCGCCGCCTCGACGTGGAGATCTCGGCCGCGGAGATGAAGAAGCGCCTGGCCAAGTGGAAGGCGGCCAAGCCCCGCTACACCAGCGGGGTCTTCCACAAGTACGCCATCACGGTCGCCAATGCCTCCGAGGGCGCGGTCACCGGCTGATGGCGATCCGCCCCCTGGAGATCGTCCCCTCGGTGTGCCCGCACGACTGCACGAGCACGTGCGCGCTGGAGGTGGAGAAGCTGGACGACCGGACCATCGGCCGCGTGCGGGGCTCCCATCGCAACACGTACACGCGCGGCGTGATCTGCGAGAAGGTGGCCCGCTATGCGGAGCGCACTCATCACCCCGACCGGCTCACGCATCCCATGAAGCGGGTGGGCCCCAAGGGCTCGGGCCAGTTCGCCCGCATCTCGTGGGACGAGGCGCTCGATACCGTGGCGCGCGCGTTCCAGGACAAGGCGGCGGCCCTTGGACCGGAGACGGTGTGGCCCTACTACTATGCGGGGACCATGGGGCTGGTGCAGCGCGATGGCATCAACCGTCTCCGCCACGTCATGCGGTACTCACGGTGGTTCTCCACCATCTGCGTGACCCTGTCCGACAGCGGCTGGATCGCGGGGACGGGGATGAAGCGGGGAGCGGATCTGCGCGAGATCGACGACCACTCCGACCTGGTGGTGATCTGGGGCGGGAACCCCGTCAATACCCAGGTGAACGTGATGAATCACGCGCTCGCCGCCAAGCGGCGCGGGGCGATCCTGGTGGTGGTCGATCCGTATCGTACCGGCACCGCCGAGCAGGCGAATGTCCACTTGGCGGTGCGGCCGGGCACCGACGGGGCGCTGGCCTGCGCGGTGATGCACGTCCTCTTCGCGGAAGGCTTCGCGGACTGGGACTATCTGCGCGCCTACACCGACGCTCCGGATGAGCTGGCCCAGCACGTGAGCACGCGGACCCCGGAGTGGGCGGCGGCGATCACCGGGCTGTCCGCCCAGGCGATCCGGGACTTCGCGCGGCTCTACGGGCGCACCCGGAAGAGCTTCATCCGCTGCCACCACGGCTTCAGCCGCTCGCGCAACGGCGCCGTGAACATGCACGCGGTGAGCTGCCTTCCCGCGGTGACCGGCGCGTGGCGGTACGAGGGCGGAGGGGCGCTGTACGGGCACACCGCGCTCTACCCGCTGAACCGGAGCCTCATCGAGGGGCTGGACGTCGAGGACAAGTCCATCCGGGCGCTGGACCAGTCCCGACTGGGGGCGATCCTGACCGGCGATCCCGCCGCGCTCCACGGGGGCCCGCCGGTGACGGCGATGCTGGTGCAGAACACCAACCCCGCCATGGTCTGCCCCGACCTCAACCTGGTGCACCGGGGACTGGCCCGCGAGGATCTCTTCCTCTGCGTGCATGAGCAATTTCTCACCGAGACGGCGGCCTTCGCCGACATCGTGCTGCCCGCCACCACCTTCCTGGAGCACGACGACTTCTACACCGCGAGTGGACACACCTATTTCCAGGTGGCGAAGAAGGTGATCGAGGCGCCCGGCGAATGCCGCGAGAACCACGAGGTGATCCGGGGCCTGGCCCGGCGACTGGGCGCCACCCATCCCGGCTTCGAGATGAGCCCGTGGGAGATCATGGACTGGACGCTCAAGCGCTCCGGGATGTGGGACGCCGACACCAACTGGCGGAGCGGCGGCCAGGACTGCGCGCCGCCCTTCCGCACCGGACACTTCCTCGACGGGTTCGAGACCTCCGACCGCCGCTTCCACTTCAAGGCCGACTGGAAGCGCTTCGGCGGCCGCTGGGCGGAGATGCCGTCGCTTCCCGATCACTTCGACGTCATCGACCGCGCCACTGCGGCCAAGCCCTATCGACTGGTGGCCGCGCCCGCGCGGACCTTTCTCAACTCGACCTTCACGGAGACGCCGGGCTCGTTGCGGAGAGAGGTGCGGCCCACCGCGCTGATGAACCCGGCCGATTGCGAGGCCCTCGGCATCGCCGTCGGAGACCGGGTGACCCTGGGCAACGAGCGCGGCGAGGTGATCGTTCACGCCATGCCGCGCGAGGGACAGCAGCCGGGGGTGGTGGTGGTAGAGGGCGTCTGGCCGAACAAGCACTTCGAGAATCGGCTCGGCATCAACGCGCTCACCAGCAGTGAGCCCGGCTTCCCTCACGGCGGGGCCGTCTTCCACGACACCGCGGTGTGGATCCGGAGGTCCTGAAGGCCCCCGCGATCAGTTGATCTGCGCCAGCCGGAGGGCGCGCGAGAACAGCGCCTTCCCCACGCCGGTCGATACGATGCGTCGCGCCGGCGCGCTCCCCACTACCTTCCGGGCCCGGTCCGAGCCGATGAGCAGGCGCAGGGCCATGGTGGACGCGCGACTGATGTCCCGGCGGAAGGTGAGGTACGCCAGGTAGTTCTCTCGCGACACGTAGTACCGGCTCACCGCCACCGATTCTCTGACGTTGTGCACCTGGTGAAACCATCTCCAGGGCACGTAGATCAGGTCGCCTGCGGCAATATCCGCGGTGTAGAACACCAGGTCCTCGGGAAGGTCGGTGAGCTTGCCCGCGACGTATTTCTCGATTCCGTCCACGGTGACGAAGCCCGAGAACTTCGCGGTGTGATTCGTGGACGACGCGAGTCCGGTGCGGATGAGCCGCTGGCTTGCGCGCTTTCGCTCCCAGGTAGGCTCGGGGAACTTCCGTCCCGAGAATAGCAGCCACCGCTTGGCGCCCTTGATGGTGGCATTCCAGGTCACGGTGTTGGAATTGTCGAAGTGGCAGTCAGTAGCGCTGCCCGCTCCACCCCAGTAGAGCGGAGCCCGATGAAAGGTGTTGAACCCCTCCATCGGGATCGACGACAGCCAGTCATCGGCCAGGAAATCCGGCACGGGCGCGAGGTCGGCCAGCAGCGTGGGGTAGCGGGGATACGGGTACCACTCCGCGAGATAGAGGCCCCGGGTGGTCTGCACCTCCTCCGCAAAGACTCCGAGCGGCACTTTGGCCTCCCACTGATGCTGCTGGCTGCCGAGGGCGAGGGGCCGGCGGACTTCCACCTGGGTTTCGGAGCCAATCACGTCGACGAGGTACTCGCGGTTCCATTTCCGGTACGCCGGCCACTGCTTGGCCAAGCCCTCGAAGACGACCGGGTGATCGGCGTAGCTGGTCGAGAATTCTTCGGATGTGAGGCGGGACCAGTCGCGGAGGCGGGGGATGGGTCGGACTTCGTCAATCCGCGAGTAATCAGGAACCTCCACCAATGAGTCAGCCATTGGGTACCTCAATGATCGGCGGTTGCGAGAGTGGATGCTTCCAACCTAGGCGGCTTCCCAGATCGCGTCAACAGTAAAACCAATGAGACCCGAAGATGGCCGGAAAGGCAGAAACCAGGCGTGGGGCGGTCTGGAGCTGAAAGCGGAGCCCTGAGAGCTACCCGATAGTGATGTCGAGCCAGCCCTGGGCGGTCACGAGCGCCCGCTCATCGGCGCGAATGACCACCGTGGTGGTAGCCGACTCGAAGATGGCCGGACCCTTGATCTCCTGGCCGGGGGACAGCGCGTCCATGTCGTGGACCGGCACCTCCATCCAGCGTCCCAGATACGCCCGACGGATGCGGGGCGCGGTGGCCGGAGGGACGGCGGCGCGTGCCTCGTCCGCGGGCAGAGCGGGCAGCCGGCCCACCACGGCCAGCCTCGCGTTGACAAGCACCACTTCCTGGCCGGGCGCGCTGTAGGTGTAGAGCGCCTCGTGGCGCGCGTGGAAGCGCGCCACCACCTGCTCCATGAGATCGGGCGCATCCATGTCCACGCCGTCCAGCGGCACCGAGATCTCGAAGGTCTGCTCGCCGTATCGCATGTCCGCGGAGCGCCGCACCGCGATCTCGCCCGCGAAGCTCCCCAGCCGCTTCCGGCCCTCGGCCTCCAGCTCTGAAAAACGGCGCCGAAGGCGATCCGACCCGATCTCGCGGGCCTCGCCCACGTGGGTGCGCACCATCTCGTAGCGAAGATCGGTGGCGAGCATGCCCCAGGCCGACAGGACGGACGCCACCCGCGGGACGATAACCCGGGTGACCTCCAGCATGCGCGCCACGTCGGTGATGTGAAGCCCGGCCGCTCCGCCGAACGAGAGGAGGGCAAAGCGCCGGGGATCCGCACCCCGGCGAACGGAAACCAGCCGGATCCCCTCCGCCATATTGGTGTTGACGACGCGACAGATGCCTTCCGCCGCCGCCACGGTGCTGACGCCGAGCGCGCGCGCGATCGCGCCCACCGCGGCCTCGGCGGCCGCCGCGTCCAGCCGGGTCCGCCCGCCCAGGAAGTTGGCGGGATCGAGGAGCCCCAGCGCCACGTTGGCGTCGGTGACGGTGGCGTCGGTGCCGCCCCGCCCATAGCAGGCAGGGCCCGGCACCGCGCCCGCGCTCTCGGGGCCCACGTGCAGGATTCCCCCCGTATCCACTGTCGCGATGGAGCCGCCGCCCGCTCCCAACGTGTGGATGTCGATGCTGGGCAGCGCCACCTTGCTGCCGCCCACCGCCTTGTCGCCGGTCAGGTGCGGCTCGCCGCCTTCCAGCAGCGCGATGTCCGTGCTGGTGCCGCCCATGTCGAAGGTGATGAGATTCCCTTCGCCGATCACCCGCGCGCAATGCCCGCTTCCGGCGATGCCGCCCGCCGGCCCGGAGAGCACGGCGCCGGCGGCCAGGCGCACGGAGTCCTCGATGGTGGCGACGCCGCCATGCGATTGCATGATGAGCACGCGGCCGGTATAGCCGGCCTCCTTCAGCCGCGTGTCGAGCCGGCCGAGATAGCCCGCCAGCACGGGTCCCACGTAAGCGTTCACCACCGTGGTCCCGAAGCGCTCGTACTCCTTGATCTGCGGGAGCACCTCGGAGGACAGCGATACGTAGGCCGCCGGGAGCAGCCGTGCGAGGAGCCGGCGGGTGGCCTGCTCATGTCGTCCGTCACGGTAGGAGTGGAGATAGCAGACCGCGACGGACTGGACCTTGGCCGCGGCCAGCTTCCGCACCGCCGACTCGACCGATCCCTTGTCCAGGGGCGTCTCGACCTTGCCGTCGAAGCGGATCCGCTCGCGCACGTCGAGCCGCCGCGCGCGCGGCACCAGCGGGACCGGGGGCGGCATGCGCAGGTTGTAGCGATCGTCCTTCAGGCCCTCCCGCATCTCCACGATGTCCCGGTGTCCCGCGGTGGTGAGCATGCCCACGGTGGCGCCCTTGCGCTCGAGGAGCGCATTGGTGGCCACCGTGGTCCCGTGCACGATGAGCTCGGCGCGGGCCAGCAGGGCCCTCACGTCGAGGCCGAGCTCGGCGGCGAGGAGACCGAGGCCGTCGAGCACGCCCACGGAGGGATCGGAAGGCGTGGACGCGGACTTCGCCAGCGTGGTGCGGCCCTGCTCGTCCACCGAGACCAGATCGGTGAATGTTCCGCCGACGTCTATTCCGATGCGAAGGGCCATGCTCACGCCTTCCCACGTCGGCCGGACGATGCCGCCGATTTGATTTTCAGTGCCCTTGATTTGATATACGGTCGCCGCGAGCGGCGACCTTCATAGGGTGGCTTCGCATCTTTCGGGTTTCGCGAGGTGCCCCCGTTCTTCGTCGTGACGAGGCCGTTGTCGCGGTCGCGGGCGCGCGCGGCGGGATCCCGGCGGCGCGGGTCGCCATAGCCGCCGCCCCCGGCGGACTCCACCAGGAACACCGTGCCGGGGAGCACGGGCACGCCCACCTCCTTGGTCTTGAGGAAACGGGTGCGGCCGCGCGCGACCATGCGATACCGGTGGGGAAGGCCGTCCTTGCCGCCGAGGATGCCGTAGGAGGGATGGCGCACCCCGTCGCCCGCGGTGTTGGCGCGCCCCTCCGCGGTGGTCTCGACCTTCAGGGTGAGAAGAGACCCCACCCCGCCGCGGTGGCGCCCGTCTCCGGGCGAGTCGGGGCGAAACTCATGGCGCGCGAAGAAAAGGGGAAAGCGCGTCTCCGCGACTTCCACGCTTCCGAACTTGATCCCGCCCGCGGCCTGTCCCTCGCCGGCGGTCTCCCAGCCGTCGCCGATCGCGCAGGCGCCGCCGCCGCCCCGGGCGTGGAAGAGGTGCCAGATGAAGGGACGATTGGTGCGCGGGTTCACCCCCGAGATGGCGATGCGGAAGCGCCGCGACCAGCCGGCCAGCACGCGCTCCGGACAGCTCTTGGCCAGCGCCTTGATCACCGCCTCGGCGATCTCCTGGGCGCAGTGATTGGTGGCCAGCGTCACCGGCGCGGGGGAGAAGGGCCACACCACGCTGCCCTGCCGCGCCTTGATCGTCACCGGCCGGAAGGTCCCCTCGTTCTTGGGCGTGCGGGGGTCGATGAGATAGGCCAGCGCCATGTGGACGGCCGAGATCGTGTTCGGGTAGGACGAGTTCACGAAGCCGATCACCTGGTCGTGGCTCCGCGTCAGGTCCACCAGAAGGGAGTCGCCTTTCTTCGTCACGGTGGCGCGGATGGCGATGTCCTCGATGCCGTGCCCGTCGTCGTCGAGCACCGATTCGCCGTGAAAGACCCCGTCCTTCCACTCGCGGATGCACGCGCGGGCCTGCCGCTCCGACCCGTCCAGGATCTCGCCCACCGCGGCGAGCACGGTGGGAAGCCCGTATTCCTCGATCAGGCGCAGGGTGCGGCGCTCGCCCACCCGCGTGGAGCCGATCATGGCGTTGAGGTCGCCCTTGAAGTCGCGCGGATGCCGCACGTTGAGCGCGACCGTCTCCAGCACGTCGTCGCGCAGAGCGCCCGCGTCGTAGAGCTTGAGGGGCGGGATGCGCACGCCTTCCTGCCAGATCTCGGTGGCGCCGGGATTGTAGGTGCCGTGAGTGGCGCCGCCGATGTCGTGCTGATGCGCGCGGTTGATGGACCAGAAGACCAGCTGCCCCTCCCAGAACACCGGCAGGAGGACGGTGAGGTCGGGCAGGTGATTGTTCCCGTGATACGGATCGTTCAAGAGGAAGAGGTCGCCGGGGCGGATCCGCCCGGCGAAGTACTCCGCCACCGACTGCACCGCCCACGGGAGCGCCCCCACGTGGATGGGCACATGCTCCGCCTGCGCGGCCAGCCGCCCCCGGCCGTCGAACATCGCGGTCGAGAAGTCGCGGCTGGAGTTGAGGATCTGGGAGTAGGCGGTGCGGAGCATGGCCTCGCCCATTTCCTGGACGATGGCCTCGAGCCGGTGCTGGATCACGGACACGGTGATGCGGTCGGGTGTCATGGCGCTAATTTACATCGAGAAGACCCTCGCGGTATACTGCCGCCGCTCAGTGCCTCGACCGCGCGCGCCGCGCGCGCGCCCCTCAAGCCTGCCAAAGGAGGTAGGACTCATGTCGCAGACCCGCCGGACATTCCTCAAGACCGCCGCCGGGGCCGGCGCCGCCGCGGGGACCCTCGGGTTCCCCATGGTGACGCGCGGCCAGCAGAAGAAGCTCACGGTGTGGTGGAACCGCGGCTACTACAAGGAAGAGGACGAGGCGATGCTGAAGATCGCCGAGGACTTCCGCAAGGAGAAGAACGTCGACCTCGACATCTCCTTCACCATCCAGGAAGACCTCCTCAAGAAGATCATCAGCGCCATGACGGCACGCCGGTGCCCCGACGTGGCCTTCTGCTTCTACAACGACTGGGAGGTGATCCCCAAGTACGCGTGGGAAGGAAGGCTCGTCGAGACCACCGACGTCATCAACGAGCTCAAGCCCCGCTACATCGAGAAGTTCCTGCCGGTGGCCAACGTGTACGACAACGTGGCCAAGAAGCGCGCCTACTACGGCGTCCCCATCGAGTGCCAGACCATGCACATCCACTACTGGCGGGACCTGCTGAAGGAAGCGGGAATGAACGACGACCCCGCCAAGATTCCCATGGACTGGAACGGATACTGGGACTACTGGAAGAAGGCCCAGGAGGCGCTGCGCAAGAAGGATCCCGCCAAGTACGGCAAAGTGTACGGGATCGGAATGACCGAGTCGTCCAGCGCCTCCGACACCATCTACAACTTCGAGATGGCGCTCCTGTCCTTCGGCGGCACCGTGTTCTCCGAGGAGGGCAAGGTGGTGGCGGACGACGCGAAGAACCGCGAGGCCATCGTCAAGACCCTCAAGTTCTTCGCGGACATGTTCAACTCGGGCTATGTGCCGCCCGATACCCTGAACTGGTCGGACGGCGACAACAACGCCAACTTCCACTCCAAGTCCATCGTGATGACGCCGAATCCCTCGGTCTCCATCCCCGCCCATCACTTCTTCAACAATCCCGACAACTACTTCAACAAGTCGGCGACCATCGAGTGGCCGGACGGGCCCGACGGCCGGAAGCCGACCTACATGGTGGCGGTCAAGACCATCATCATTCCCAAGGACTCCACCAACAAGGACATCCCGCTCGCCAAGGAGTTCATCAAGTTCGTCCTGGAGCCGAAGCGCTTCACCGACTACATCAAGGGCGCCAACGGCCGCTGGTTCCCCGCCTTCAAGGACGTGGCCTCCGACCCCTTCTTCTCCAAGGGGCAGGCGGGCAAGGGCGGGGCGGTGGACCCGCATCTCCCCACCGTGACCCGCATCTACCTCGAGCGCACTACCCGGGTGTTCGAGCACTACAAGAACCCCGCGAACTCGCAGATCTACGCGGAGAACGTGTGGGGCAAGGCGATGGCGCGCACCAACGTGGACAAGTGGAGCCCGGACAAGGCCGCCGACGAGGCCATCGGGCGCATCAAGACCATCGTCGCGCAGTGGCGGTGAGGTCCTAGGCCCGAGCGTGCCCAGTACCCTGGTGACCGCCAAGTCGGGCGGCATCTTCTCACGGGGCGTGACCGCGACGGCGGCGATGCTGTCGCCGCGGTCACGCAACCTGCAGGGGCTGCTGTTCTCGCTGCCCCTCATCCTGCTCTTCCTGGCCTTCGTGATCTATCCGCTCTACTTCGAGGTCACCCAGGCCCTCGACCGCTACACCTACGAGGTCCTGTTCAACGATCCCATCTACGTGCAGACCATCATCAATACCCTCGTCTACGTGGGGATCGCCGTCAACGTGAAGCTGTTCCTGGCTCTCCTCCTGTCCGGGCTCCTCGAGTCGGAGGGGCGCGCCACCCGCTTCCTCTCCGCCATCTTCCTCCTGCCGTGGGCGATTCCGGTGCTGCCGGGGGTGCTCTCGGTGCGATGGATGATGTCGTCCCAGTGGGGCATCCTCAACCTGATCAGCGAGGAC
Source organism: Candidatus Nitrosocosmicus sp. (assembly GCA_035654455.1). Classification (GTDB taxonomy): domain Bacteria; phylum Methylomirabilota; class Methylomirabilia; order Rokubacteriales; family CSP1-6; genus DASRWT01. The sequence continues at coordinate 19,262 of DASRWT010000009.1, forward strand.
CTGGGCCTCGGCACTCACCACTGGCTGGCCTCGCGCTGGACCGCCATCACCGCCCTCATCATCTTTCACATCTGGAAGTACCTGCCCTTCTGGACGGTGATCATCCTCGCCGCCCGCCGCGGGATCCCGCGCCAGCTCTACGAGGCGGCCGCCATCGACGGGGCGGGGGTGTTCCAGACCTTCCGCTACATCTCGTTCCCGCTGCTGGCGGGCATCTACCTCATCTGCTCGCTGCTCTCCATGGTCTTCACCCTGGGCGACTTTACCAATGTCCAGCTGATGACGGGCGGGGCGCCGGGCGACTCCACTCACGTGCTCGCCACGCTGGCCTACCGGTACACCTTCCGGCTGGGCAAGATCGACTGGGGCGTGGGCGTCTTCGCCACCGCGCTCCCGGTGACGCTCCTCTTCATCTTCATCCTCATCCGGAAGATCAAGTGACGGGCCAGCGCCTGGGGGTCACGGTGGTGCGCGGGGTGCTGCTGGCCATCGTGGCCGCCTGGACGCTCTTCCCCATCTACTACATGGTCTCCCTGGCCATCACGCCCTGGAGCGACCTCTTCCGGCCCGTCTACTTCGTGACCCACCCCACCCTGGACAACTTCAAGTTCGTGCTCTTCCAGCAGAGCCCGTTCGTGAAGTACTTCTGGCGCTGGCTCGCCAACAGCCTCTTCGTCTCCGGGGCGGTGATGGTGGCGGTCCTCGTGGTGGCCGCCATGGGGAGCTTCGCGCTGGGCCGGATCCGATTCGGGCTGGGACGTCTCGTCTCGGGAATGACGCTCTTCACCTACATCATCCCCGCGTCCTTCCTCTCCATCCCCTTCTTCAAGATCATGGGGGACTACAACCTGCTCGACACCTACTGGGCGCTCATCTTCGCGATGACGACCTTCGCGGCGCCCTACGCCCTCTGGGTGCTCTGGGACTATGCCAAGACCATTCCCCAGGAAATCGACGAGTCGGCGGCCATCGACGGAGCCGGCGCCCTCTCCATCTTCTTCCGGATCTATCTGCCCCTCATCACGCCCACCCTGATCGCGGTGGGCACCTATGCCTTCTTCTTCGCCTGGAACGAGTACCTCTACGCGGTGCTGCTACTCCAGGGCGAGAGCATGATCACCTTGCCGGTGGGCATGGGGAACTTCCTGACCTCCGACGACGCGCCGTGGAACCTCTTGATGGCGCTGTCGGTGATCTATTCCATCCCGCCGGTGATCTTCTACTACATCTTCCGCCGCTACCTCACCCACGGGCTCGTTTCCGGGGCGGTGCAGGGGACCTAGCCTCAGGCGCTCCGGCGAAGCGCGTCCCACAGCCGGGCCGGCGTGATGGGCACCCGGGTGATCTCCGTCCCGCGGTCGGCCAGCGCGTCCTCCACCGCGTTCGCGATGGCGGCCGGCGGCGAGATGATACCGCTCTCGCCCACGCCCTTGATGCCGAGCTCGTTCCGCATGGAGGGAAAGGACATCGCCATGGTCTCGAGGGGAGGGAGATCGGCGGCCAGGGGCATGGCGTAGTCCATGAAGCTGCCGGTGAGGAGCTGCCCTTCCGCGTCATGCACCAGCTCTTCACCCAGCGCGGTGCCGATGCCCTGGGCGATCCCGCCCTGGAGCTGGCCCTCGACCACGAGGGGATTGATGGCCCGCCCGCAGTCGTGAAGCGCGAGGTAGCGAAGGATGCGCACCTTGCCGGTCTCCGTGTCCACCTCCAGCGCGCAGGCATGCGCGCCGAACGCGAAGGTCACGGACTCCGGCGAGAAGTACCCGCACACCTGTAGCCCCGGCTGCCCCTCGCGCACGAGGGTCTTGTTCCGCACCGCCGCCCGCGCCACGTCCCCCAGCGGCAGGCCGCGCTGCGGCACGCCCGCCACGTGCACGCGTCCTCCCGCCAGCACCACGTCCGCGGGCGCGCACTCGAGCATCTCGGCCGCGACCCGCCGCGCCTTCTCGGCGACCTCCCGCGATGACTTGGCCACCGCCGGTCCCGCGTTGGCGGCCACCCGGCTGCCGCCGGTGCCATTGCCGAAGGGAAGCGCCGCGGTATCGCCGGCGACCACGGTGACCCGTTCGAGCTCCACGCCCAGCTCGGCGGCGGCGATCTGCGCCATGGTGGTCTCGTGCGCCTGTCCCTGTGAGGACACGCCGATGATGACCTGCACATTGCCGGCCACGTCCACGCGCACGTCGGCACCCTCGAAGGGTCCGACGCCGGTGCCCTGGACATAGCAGCCGAGCCCGACCCCGATGGGGGTGACGCTTCCCCGCCGCTCGGCCTGCCGCTTCCGCCAGCCCGCGTAGTCGAAGGCTTCCAGCAGCCGCTCGAACGAGGCGGGGAAATCCGCCGGGTCATAGGAGATGGGGGTGCCATCGCGATAGATGAGACCGGTGCGATATGGCATCTCGTCGGGACGGACGAAGTTGCGCCGGCGGATCTCCGCGGGATCCAGGCCCAGGCGCCGGGCGGCTCGGTCCATGAGGCGCTCCATCACGAACGCCGCCTCCGGGCGGCCCGAGCCGCGGTATGCGCCTCCGAAGAGCGTGTGGGTGACCACGTTCTGCCCGGAGGCGGCGATGTGGGGCACGCGATAGGGCCCGGGCAGATGGTTGATGGTGTTGCGCGTGATGACCTCGCCGAGCGGGAGATAGGCGCCGTGGTCACGCGCGAAGGCCGTCTCGATGGCCACGATGCGCCCGTCGCGGCTCACGCCCAGGCGCGCCCGGTGACGCTGGCCGCGATCCGGGGAGCCGCTGAGGAAGTGCTCCCGCCGCGACTCCGTCCACCGGAGCGGACGTCCGAGCCGTCGCGCCGCCGCGGCGAGGATGACGTCCTCGGCGTAGGTGTGGCCCTTGATGCCGAAGCCGCCGCCCGAGTCCGTACAGACGATCCGCACGCGCTCCTCGGGGAGATCGAGGGCGGCCGCGATGGCGCCGCGGAGCCCATACGGCGTCTGGCTCGGGATCCAGATGGTGAGCCGGCCGTCGGGTCCCTCCGGCATCACCACCAGCCCGCGGGGCTCCAGCGGCGCGCCCACAACGCGCGCCAGGTCCAGCTCCGCCTCCACCACCACCTCGGACTCGGCCAGCGCGGGGCCCGGCTCGCCCACCTGCGCGGTGGACGGCCCGGCGATATTGTCCGGCCACTCGGCGAACACCCGCGACGCGCCCGGCGCGCTCGCGGCGGTGAGCCCCGCCGATACCGGGAGAGGCGAGTAGTCCACCGTGACCGCCTCCGCGGCATCGGCGGCGAGGTAGGGCGCCTCGGCGAGCACCACCGCGACGACCTCGCCGGTATGACGGACCATCGGGTCCGCAAAGACGGACTGCGGCGCGCTGCGGAAGGAGGCGGGTGAGGGGGTGGCGGCCAGGATGGGCCGCTTGCACTCGGGCAGGTCGGCGGCGGTGAAGATCGCGACCACGCCCGGCATGGCGCGCGCGGCGTCGGCGTCGACCCGCTCCACCCTGGCATGGGCGTACGGGCTCCGGACGAAGGCCGCATGGAGGCAATCGGGGACGCGCATGTCGTCCACGTAGCGGCCGCGGCCGGTGATGAATCGCTGATCTTCCTTGCGGAGGTCGGGACGGCCGAAGGGCGTGGTCATCGCGGTGACGGAGTATACCGCAGCCGGATGCTAAGATACTGACATGTCGCGGATTCCCGAACGCAGCGCGCGCTTCATGGCGGCCCTTCGCGAGCGCATCCTCGTGCTCGACGGCGCCATGGGCACCATGATCCAGGCGCGAAACCTCACCGCCGCGGACTTCGGCGGCCCGCACCTCGAGGGCTGCAACGAGAACCTGAACCTGACCCGCCCGGACGTGATCCAGGCCATCCACGAAGCGTATCTCGACGCCGGCGCCGATCTGATCTCGACCAATTCTTTCGGGTGTGCACCATATGTATTGGCAGAATATGGTCTATCTGATCATGCGCTCGAGATCTCGACCGCGGCCGCCCGGATCGCGCGCGCGGCCGCCGACGGGCGCTCGACGCCCGAGCGCCCCCGCTTCGTGCTCGGCGCCATGGGCCCCGGCACGCGGACCATCACGGTGACGGGCAATGTCACCTTCGATGAGGTGCGGGAGGGCTACGAGATCCAGGCCCGCGGCCTGATCGCGGGCGGCGCGGACGCGCTGATGCTCGAGACCTGCCAGGACACGCTCAATGTGAAGGCGGCCGCCATCGGCGTCCGTCGCGCTCTCACGGAAGCCGGCCTCGACCTGCCCTTCATGGTGAGCGGCACCATCGAGCCCATGGGGACCATGCTGGCGGGGCAGGGAGTGGACGCGCTCTACGCCTCGGTGGAGCACCTCGACCTCTTCTCCATCGGGCTCAACTGCGCCACCGGCCCCGAGTTCATGACCGACCATCTGCGCACGCTCTCGAGCCTGGCCACCTGCCTGATCAGCGTCTATCCGAATGCCGGTCTGCCCGACGAGCTCGGCCACTACGAGGAGACGCCGGACAGCCTCGCGCACAAGATGCGGCGCTTCGTGGACGAGGGCTGGGTGAACCTTGTCGGGGGCTGCTGCGGCACCACTCCCGCCCACACGCGGGCGCTGGCGCGGCTGGTGCAGGGGAAGGCGCCGCGCCGGCCCGCGGAGCGCCTGGCCGCCGCGGTGAGCGGCATCGAGGTCGTGTACCCCGGCGACGACAACCGGCCCCTCCTGGTGGGCGAGCGCACCAATGTGATCGGATCCCGGAAGTTCAAGGACCTGATCGTGGAGGACAAGTTCGAGGAGGCGGCGGAGGTGGGCCGCGCCCAGGTGCGGGGCGGCGGCCAGGTGCTCGACGTCTGCCTCGCCAATCCCGACCGCGACGAGAACACCGACATGCTGCGCTTCCTGGACCGGCTCACGCGCAAGGTCAAGGCGCCGCTCATGATCGACTCCACGGACGCCGCGGTGATCGAGGCCGCGCTCCGGATGTGCCAGGGCAAGGCCATCGTGAACTCGATCAACCTCGAGGACGGCGAGGAGCGCTTCGAGCGGGTGGTGCCGCTGCTCCGGGCCTACGGCGCCGCGGTGGTGGTGGGCTGCATCGACGAGGACAAGCAGCAGGGGATGGCCGTGTCCCGCGAGCGCAAGCTCGCCGTCGCGGAGCGCTCGTTCACGCTCCTCACCGGCAAGTACGGGCTGCCCGCCCGCGACCTCATCTTCGACCCGCTGGTGTTCCCGGTGGGCACGGGCGACGTCAACTACGTGGGCTCGGCGGTGGAGACCATCGAGGGGCTGCGCGCCATCAAGGAGCGATTCCCCGAATGCCGGACCATCCTGGGCATCTCGAACGTCTCCTTCGGGCTCCCCGCCGCCGGCCGCGAGGTGCTCAACGCGGTCTTCCTCTACCACTGCACCAAGGCCGGCCTCGACTACGCCATCGTGAATACCGAGCGCCTGGAGCGCTACGCCTCCATTCCCGAGGAGGAGCGCCGGCTGGCCGAGGACCTCATCTGGATGCGCGGCGCCGATCCGGTGGCCGCCTTTGCCGCCTACTTTCGCGGCAAGAAGAAGGAGCCCCGGGTGGCGGGCACGGCGCTGCCCCTGGACGAGCGCCTGGCCCGCTATATCGTGGAGGGCTCCCGGGACGGGCTGGTGGAGGATCTGGAGACCAAGCGGCGCGATACGGCGCCGCTGGACATCATCAACGGCCCCCTCATGAAGGGCATGGAAGAGGTCGGCCGCCTCTTCAACGACAATCAGCTCATCGTGGCCGAGGTGCTCCAGTCCGCCGAGGCCATGAAGGCAGCGGTGGGCCACCTGGAGCAGTTCATGGAGCGGACCGAGAGCGCCACCCGCGGCAGCATCGTGCTCGCCACCGTCAAGGGCGACGTGCACGACATCGGCAAGAATCTGGTCGAGATCATCTGGAAGAACAACGGCTACCGGATCATCAACCTCGGCATCAAGGTGCCGCCCGAGGATCTGATCGCCGCCTTTCACTCGCACAAGCCCGACGCCTTCGGGCTGTCCGGCCTGCTCGTGAAATCGGCCCAGCAGATGGTGCTCACCGCTCAGGACCTTCGCGCGGCCGGCATCGACATCCCGCTCTTCGTGGGCGGCGCGGCCCTCACCCGGAAATTCACCGCCACCCGCATCGCCCCCGAGTATCCGGGGGCGACCATCTATGCCAAGGACGCCATGGACGGGCTGGACCTGGCCAATCGCCTCTTCGGCGCCACCACCCGGGATGCGCTGCTGGCCGCGATCGGGGAGCAGCAGGCGGCTCTCCGCGCCGGCGACGAGACGCCCGCCGCCGCCACCGGAGCCGCCGAGCCGCGCGCGGCTCGCTCCGCGGTTTCTCGGACCGTTCCGGTCCCGCGGCCGCCCGACCTCGATCTGCACGTGCTGCGCGACGTGCCCCTCACCCACGTGTATCCGTACCTCAATCTCCAGATGCTCCTGGGCAAGCACCTGGGGCTCAAGGGCTCGGTGGCCCGGCTCCTCGAGGAGGGCGACCTCAAGACGGTGGAGCTGCGCGCCATGGTGCAGGGACTCCAGGACGAGGCCGCGGCCGGCGGCCTCATACGCGCCGACGGGCTCTATCGCTTCTACGAGGCCAATGCGTCGGGCAACCGGCTCTTCCTCTACGAGGGAGGCCGCGAGGTGGCCCGGTTCGACTTTCCGCGCCAGCCGGCGGGCGAGCGCCTCTGCCTCGCCGACTATGTGCGCGACGTGGACAGCGGCGAGCGCGACTGCATCGCCATCTTCGCGGTGACCTGCGGCGCGGGCATTCGCGATCAGGCGGAGCGCTGGAAGAACGAGGGGCAATACCTCCGCTCCCATGCGCTGCAGGCCCTGGCCATCGAGTGCGCGGAGGCCTTCGCGGAGATGCTCCACGCGCGGCTGCGCACGCAGTGGGGCTTCCCGGATTCTCCCGAGCTCACCATGGCCGAGCGGCTCAAGGCCCGCTATCGGGGCCTGCGCGTCTCTCCCGGGTATCCGGCGTGTCCCGAGCTCACCGACCAGCGCACCATCTTCTCGCTGCTGGGGCCGGAGCGCATCGGGCTCACCCTCACCGAGGGCTGCATGATGGATCCCGAGGCCTCGGTGTCGGCGATCGTCTTCCACCATCCCGAGGCGAAGTACTTCAAGGCCGACGAGAGCGCCGCGTCGGAGTGATGCTGGCGACCGCGGTCGAGGGCGTCAGCCCCCGCTTCCTCTCGCTCGTGTCCCAGGAAGATCTCCCCTCCCTGCGGCTCCTCGACGTCGGCTGCGGCGCGGGCCGTGTGGCGCTCGCGCTCGCCCCCGCCTCCCGCTGGGTGGTCGGCCTCGACCGGGAGACCGGCCTCATCGAGGAGGCTCGCGGGCGCGCGGAGCGGGGCGGGCTCGCCAACGCCGAGTTCCACGTCGCCGACGTGGAGAAGGGCGAATACCATCCCTGGGCCCCGGGGCTCATCACCGCCCACCTCTGCGCGTCGGAGGCGATCATCGAGCGGTCGGGCCGCGCGCTGCCATCAAGAGGCTGCCTCGCCATGGTGGCCTTCCACGTGGACCAGTGGCGCGAGACCGGCAAGGTCTCTCGCTTCGCCTATGACGAGGGACGGATGCGGGCGGCGCTGGAGCGCGCCGGTCTGGCCGTGGAAGCCCTCGAGGTGGAGCAGTCGGTGCAGCGCTTCGGCTCCGTGGAGGAGGCCCTCGCGGCGGCGGTGGGCCTGCAGGAGCGGTGGCGCGCCGACGGGCGCTGGTTCCGCTATATCGAGTTCCTCGAGTCGGGCGGGCGCACCCTGACCCGCAGCCATCTCATCGTGAAAGCGCGCCGGCCATGATGACGGCGATGGCGCTCACCGAGTCCATCAAGGCCCAGGCGCTGGCGCTGGGGTTCGACCTCGTGGCGGTGGGGCCCGCCGAGCCCCCCGAGCATGCGGACAGCTTTCGACGCTGGGTCGAGGCGGGCCATGCCGGCACCATGGGCTATCTCGAGCGCCGCCTCCCTGAGCGCGTGGACCCGCGGCGCGTGCTCGCCGGCGCCCGCTCGGTGGTCACGGTGGCGCTCAACTATTTTCAGGGAGAGCCGGAGGACGCTTCCTGGAAGCCCGTGGCCCGCTATGCCTGGGGCCGCGACTACCACGACGTGATGACGCCGCGGCTCGAGGCCCTGGCCCGCCATATCGGCGAGGCGGCGGGCGCCAGCGGCAAGTGCTACGTGGACACCGGCCCCGTCCTCGAGCGCGACCTGGCCGCGCGCGCCGGGCTTGGCTGGGTGGGCAAGAACACCATGCTCATCAACCCGCATCTAGGCTCCTGGTTCTTCATCGGCGTTCTTCTGACCACCGCCGAGCTCGTCCCCGGCGACCCCCTGCCGGACCGCTGCGGGACCTGCCGCGCCTGCCTCGACGCCTGTCCGACCGACGCCTTCCCCGCGCCCTATGTGCTCGACGCCCGGCGCTGCATCTCCTATCTGACCATCGAGCATCGCGGCGACATCGAGCCCGCGCTCGCGGCCCGGATGGGCGAATGGCAATTCGGCTGCGACATCTGCCAGGACGTCTGCCCGTGGAATCGCCGGGCCCCGGTGACGAGGGAAGCCGCGTTCCGGCCCACGACGTCCTACCCCGGCGCGGCCGCCATCGCCGGCATGGACGATGAGACGTTCCGGTCGCGCTTCGCCGGCACGCCCCTCACGCGGCCGAAGGCCCAGGGCATGCGGCGCAATGCCGGGATCGCGCTGGGCAATGCCGCGCGGGAGCGGGCCGGCGCGCCACCATTCGATCCGACGTGATCGGCGCCGTCACCGTCTTCTGCGGCTCCAGCGACCGGGTGGACGCCAGGTACTTCGAGGCCGCCCGCGAGCTGGGCGAGAAGCTCGCGCGGCGGAAATGGCGGCTCATCTACGGCGGCGGCGCGCTGGGGCTCATGGGCGCGCTGGCCCGGGCCGTGCTCGGCGCCGGTGGTGAGGTGGTCGGTGTCATTCCCCAGGCCCTGATGGATCTCGGGGTAGGGGAGGCCACCCTGACCGAGCTCATGGTCACCGAGGGCTTGCGCGAGCGAAAGGCCATCATGGACACGCGCGGCGATGCCTTCGTGGCCCTGCCGGGCGGGCTCGGCACCCTCGAGGAGATCCTCGAGGTCATGGCGCTCAAGCAGCTCGGCTATCACCGGAAGCCCATCGCCGTCCTGGACCTGGGCGGCTTCTATCAGCCGCTGTGGAGCCAGATCCAGCGGGGCATCGACACCGGCTTCATCAAGCCCGAGTATCTCGATCTCTGGTATCCCGCCCCGGACGTGGACGCGCTGCTTCGCTACCTGGAGGGGTACGCTCCCCACGCCTATGGCGCCAAGTGGCCCTGACCTCGGACGCCCGTGCTACAATTTCGACGCCCAGGAGGATACACATGGCCATTCTCAAGGTCGCCCGTCTCGGACATCCGGTGCTGCGTCAGGTGGCCGAGCCCATCGACGTCGATGCGATCCGCTCCCCGGAGACCCAGCGGCTGGTGGACGACTTGATCGAGACCATGCGCGAGTACAACGGCGCCGGCCTCGCCGCCACCCAGGTGCACGCGCTCAAGCAGGTTTGCGTCATCGAGGTGAAGGACAATCCCCGCTATCCCGACGCGGACGCCATCCCGCTCACCGTCCTCATCAATCCCGTCGTGACGCCCCTGGCGGCGGAGATGGAGGAGGGCTGGGAAGGGTGCCTCTCGGTGCCCGACATGCGCGGCGTGGTCCCGCGCTACACCACCGTACGCCTCGAGGCCTATGATCGCGAGGGGAACCGGATCGACGTGGTGGCCAAGGAGTTCTTCGCGCGGGTGATCCAGCACGAGACCGATCATCTGCGGGGGCTCGTCTATCTCGACCGCATGAAAGACCTCTCGACCCTCACCCACCTGGCGGAGTGGAACAAGTACTGGATGGGGATCGAGGAGCAGGACGACTAGAGAGTGCGACGGGTGGTGGCGGTGGTGAAGGACCTCTTCTTCGTGGCGCGCATCCGGGAGACGGCGAAGCTGGTCGGCACCCCGCTGGGCTTCGCGCGCAGCGCCGAGGAGCTGGCCGCCGCGCTCGAGGGCGAGCCGCCCGGGCTCGTGATCATCGACCTCACTACCGTGGGCTGGGACCACGGAGCCCTCCTCGATACCGTGGCCGCCCGGGCTCCGGGTGTCCCGGTGCTGGGCTACACCACCCATGTCCTCGCCCGGCAGACCCAGCCGCTTCACGACCGCTGCGATCGGGTGGTCACCAAGGAGACCCTGACCCAGGAGCTGCCGCAGATTCTCCGCGAGGGAGCGCCCGCATGACGGCCGCGGAGTTCGTCCAGGCGCTCGACCGGGAGAATCAGACGCTGCTCCGGCGGCTGGAGCCGGAGGCCACGCTCAAGCCCGAGGTCGAGGGCACGCTCACCGTGCTGAATCTTTTGAAGGTCGCGCTCAAGAACGAGGTCGAGGCCACCGAGATCGCCGCGCGCTGGCTGGTGCGGACCGACGACGTGGACGTGAAGCTGGCCTTCGCCCGGCAGGCCGGGGACGAGGCCAAGCACTACCGGCTCATCGCCGACCGCCTGCGCGAGCTCGGCTTCGACGCGAGCGGCTTCGATCCCCTCGCCAAGGGCTATGGCCCGCTCTTCCAGTACCTCGACTCGCTGGAGACCACGGTGGAGCGCGTCGCCGCGGGCCAGTTCACCCGTGAGGCCATCGCGGTGGTGAAGAACCGCCAGTTCATCGAGTTCTGCGAGCGGGCGGGGGACGCCGCCACGGCCACGCTGTATCGGGACATCATCGAGCCCGACGAGCGGTTCCACCACGAGCTGGGCCGGCGACTGCTGCTTCGCTTTGCCACCAGCCCGGAGTCGCAGGAGGCCGCCCGCCACGCGGCGGCGCGGACGCTCTCCCTCGCCGAGGAGCTCCAGACGGCGGCGCTCCGGACCGCCGGCATCCACCACGCCCCGGGTTGCTGATGGAAGCGGATCCGTCGCTCACCGCCTGGGCCACCGAGGTCGAGCGGCCGGACGCCGACATCAGCCTCTCCGGCGCCGCCCTCGCGCTCTCCCGGATGGAGTACCCCGCGCTGGACGCCGGCCGGTATCTGCGCCGCCTCGACGGGCTGGCGGAAGAGGTCGCGAGTAGCCCGGGCGCGGGAAGCCCGCTGGAGCGGCTGCACCGGCTGCGCGAGTACCTCTTCGCCGAGCAGGGCTTCAAGGGGAACCGCGACGACTACTTCGACCCGCGGAACAGCTTTCTCTCGGACGTGCTGGACCGCCGGGTGGGGATTCCGATCTCGCTGTCCCTCGTCCTCATCGAGGTGGGAAAGCGGCTGGACCTGCCCATGGAGGGCATCGGGCTGCCGGGCCACTTCATCACCGGCGTGAGGCTCGACGCCTCGCCGATATTGCTCGATCCCTTCCACGGCGGCGCGATCCTGACTCCCGAAAGCTGCCGGGAGGTCGTGTCGCGCGCGCTGGGCAAGCGGGTCCGGCTCACGGAGGCGTCCTTCGTGCCGGTGGGCGGCCGCCAGTTCCTCACCCGGATGCTCGCCAATCTCAAGGCCATCTACTGGCGCAAGGAAGACTGGCTCCGGGCGGTGGCGGTGAGCGATCGGATCCTGGTCCTCGACCCCGCGTCCGGAGTCGAGCGGCGCGACCGCGGCATCGCGCTGGCCAAGGCGGGCGACTACCGCCGCGGTCTCGCGGACTGGGAGCGCTACGTCACGGACTTCCCGGACGCTCCCGACAATGCCGAGATGCGCGGGCACCTCCGCCGGGTGCGCCAGAAGCTCTCCGAGCTGAACTGAGGCCCCCCCTGCGCGTCCGCGGCGGCCCCAATATCTTCGGCTTCTCGGTCGGCATCCTCATGCTCGACACGCACTTCCCGCGCATTCCCGGAGACATGGGCAATGCCGGCACCTTCGACTTTCCCGTGCGCTACCACCGGGTGGACGGCGCCTCCCCCGACAAGGTGGTGCGGGGCGGTCACCAGGCGCTCTTGCCCTCCTTCATCGAGGGCGCGCGCTTTCTCGAGCGCGAGGGCGTGCGGGCCGTCACCACGAACTGCGGCTTCCTGGCCAAGTTCCAGCGGGAAATGGCGGCGGCGGTGTCGATCCCCGTCTTCACGTCCAGCCTCATGCTGGTGCCTCTGGTTCACCGCATGCTGCCGCCCGGTCGCGCGGTGGGCATCATGACGGTGGACGCCTCGTCGCTCCGGCCCGAGCACTATGCGGGGGCGGGAATCGGTCCCGAGATCCCCACCGTGGTGGCGGGGCTCGAGACGGAGAAGGAGTTCACCCGGGTGATGCTCGACAATCTGCTCGAGCTGGATGTCGAGGCCGCGCGCCAGGAGCACCTCACGGTGGCGCGGCGGCTCGTCGCGGAGCACCCGGAGATCGGCGCGATCGTGCTCGAGTGCACCAATATGCCGCCCTATCGCGCGGATATCCAGCTCGCCACCGGGCGACCGGTCTTCGACATCACCACCCTGGTCAGGATGGTGCACGACGCCGTGCGAGACGGGCTGCCGCCCCGGCCCGCATGACCCCGCGGCCCCATAGTCTATTGCCAACACGTTTGACAGGAGGCTCATCCCGATGCTCATGAAGACACTCTCTGCTCTCGGCGCGCTCGCGCTCCTCGCCGCGTCGGCCTTGCCCGCCACCGCCCAGCAGTCGCTCACATGGACGGCGGGGGCGGTGGGCGGCGGCTGGTACACCATTTCCGGCGGCATGGCCGAGCTCATCCGCGAGAAGGCCGGGCTCAATATCAAGGTGGTCCCCGGGGGCGGGACCCAGAACCCCGTCCTGGTGCAGACCGGCGAGGCCGAGATCGGCATGGGCCTGCCGCCGCTGCTCGGCGCGGCGTTTCGCGGCGAGGACCCGTATCTCAAGGACGGCAAGCCGCAGCCGATGCCGGACCTCCGCGCCATCGCCGGCAACATGAGCCTCAACACCTTTCACTTCTATGTCGCCAACGACTCGCCCTACGCCAAGATGAGCCTGGAAGAGATCATCAAGGGCAAGAAGCCCATTCGCCTTGCCATCTCCAAGCCGGGCTCCTCCGACGTGTGGGTGTTCGAGAAGGTGATGGTCCACTACGGTCTCTGTTCCGGCGCCAAGATCGAGGACTGCTACAAGGCCTGGGAGGCGGCGGGCGCCAAGTTCTTCCGCGGCTCCTATTCCGAGCAGGCGGGCGCCTTCAAGGACCGGAACGTGGACGGAACCTTTACCTTCCTCGCGCTTCCCGGCGCCTCCATCACCGAGGCCTCGGTGGGCCGCGATCTGAAGATCCTGGCCTTTCCCAAGCCCCTGCTCGAGTATCTCGGCAAGTTCGGCCTGGGAGACGGCGTGATTCCCCCCGGCACCTATCCGAAGGCGGTCAACGGCAACGAGCCGGTGGTGTCGGCCACCATGGGCACCACCATCACGGTGAACTCCAAGATGTCCAATGACACCGCCTACACCCTGGCCAAGACCCTGAACGACAACGCGGACCGGGTGCGGAAGATCCACGGGAGCCTGGCCGACTACGAGCCCTCCAAGGGCCACCTCTTCCTGGGCGTGGCGCTCCATCCGGGCGCCGAGCGCTATTACAAGGAGAAGGGCTGGCTCAAGTAAGCAGTGTGGCCTTGGCAAGGCCAGCCTCGGCGCACCGGGGGCGGCGAGCTTTGAAAGCTCGCGCATTCGTCGCCGGAGTATGTCTCGTCCTCTCCGGGTGCGCCGCCCAGACCTTCCCGCTCGAAGCTGGAGCCGAGGCTAGCCGGCAGTTTCTGGTCGGAGACTGGTTCGGGACATATGAGTGGCCGACGGACGCCTTCAAGGTCCCCCGCAAGATCTTGGTCTCGATCCGGAGCGTGCAGCCCGATGGGGCAGTGCGGGCGACCGTCCAGCTCTTTGGACCGAGTGGCGAGCCACTGAGCGCGCCCCAGGCCATCGCCGGGACGCTCACGGAGGGCAGGTTGCATCTGAAGTATCTCGATCGGTTCACATTGTCACGGGTGGCCGATGATCGCCTGGCGGGGGAGGCCTGGATCAGCACTCGGGGCGGGCTTCAGGGGACGCGCATGGAGCGGATCGATTTGAATCTTCGCCGAGAAGGTAAGTAGCCGCGTGAGCAAGAAATCCCTGGTCTGGATCGCGATGCTCGTCGGCTCCACCGCCGGCGGCTTCCTTCCCCTCCTGTGGGGAGGGGATCTCATCTCGTTCGCGGCGGTGATCTGGAGCACGGTGGGGGGCTTTGCCGGAATCTGGCTCGGGAATCGATTCGGTGCGTAGGGAGGAGGCCCATCTGATGGACCGCCGCCTCTTCCTCGCGATCATTCCCGGGGGTCTTCTCGCCGCGGCGCTCCCCGCCGAGGCGCAGCCGGCGGCGGTTCCGCGGATCGGCTGGCTCGTCTACGGGGGCCCGTTCACCGAGGCCTCTCGCGGCCTGGAAGCGGCCGTCCTGCGGGAATTGAAGGAGCGAGGCTACGAGGACGGGCGAAACCTCAAGATCGAGTATCGACATGCCGAGGGCCGGTCGGAGCGCCTGCCGGAGCTGGCGGCCGAGCTCGTGCGCTCGAAGGTCAATCTCTTGCTCGCTCTGGGCGGCGACGTCGCCCTGGCCTTGCGCAGAGCGACGACCAGCATTCCCATCGTGGTGGCGACGAGCACGGACCCGGTGCGCTCCCAGCTCATCGCAAGTCTCGCCCATCCGGGGGGCAACCTGACCGGCGTGACCTTCGTGTTCGACGAGCTCGCGGCGAAGCGCGTGGAGCTCCTCAAGGAGGTCATGCCTCGCCTGTCTCGGCTTGCCGTCCTGTGGGACCCCACCCACGTGGACAATGACTTCCCCCAGGTGGAGATTGCCGCCCGGCGGCTCGGACTGCAGCTTCAATCGCTGGAAATTCGCGGGCCCAACGAGCTCGAGTCGGCGTTGCGGGCGGCGATCAACGGGCGCGCCGAAGCGCTCCTGGTGGTACCGGGGCGCCTTACCGGGTTTCTCAGCCGGCGCATCATCGAGGGCGCGGCGCAAAGCAAGATCCCGGTGATCTCGGGATGGAGAGAGTTTGCCGAGAGCGGCGCCGTCCTGACCTATGGACCGGACCGGGTCGAGAGCGCAAAGCGCACCGTGATATACGTGGACCGGATCCTCAAGGGCGCTCGGCCCGGAGATCTGCCGGTCGAGCAGCCCACGAAGTTCGAGCTGGTGGTCAATCTCAAGGCCGCGAAAGCGCTGGGGCTCAGCGTGCCGCGCTCGGTCCTGCAGCGGACGGACCAGGTGATCGAGTGACAGACGTCGCGAGGGAGTCGAGGACCGGAATTAGGCGGGGCGACGAATGATCGCCTGCTCTCGTCAGTGGAAAGACCGAGGCCCGGCGGGAGCGGGAAGCGGAGATCTGGCTTCTGCTTCAAGACCACACTCGACAAACTGAGGGAGGCCCCGTGATGAAGCGGCGCTCCTTTATCGCGGCGGTCTCAGCGACCCTTTTCGCCGCGCCGCTCGCCGCCGAGGCGCAGACGACGGGGAAAGTCTGGCGAATCGGTTATCTCGGATACGCGTACCCCACCGAGGCGAAGGACCTGGAGGCGTTTCGGCAGCGCCTCCGCGACCTCGGCTACGTCGAGGGGAAGAACCTCGTCATCGAGTCCCGGTTGACGGACTCGACTTTCGCGGGGCTTCCTGCGGTAGCGGCCGAGATGGTCAGTCTCAAGTTGGATGTCATCGCGGCCGTAGGCAATACGGCGATCGTAGCGCTGAAGCGGGCAACGCAAACGGTTCCGATCGTGATGATCCTCGCGACCGATCCCGTAGGGACGGGGCTGGTGAGCAGTCTGGCTCACCCCGGAGGCAACGTGACGGGACTTTCGAGTCTCGGGGAGGGGCTGAGCGCCAAGTGGTTGGAGCTCCTCGCGCTGACCGTGCCCGGAATTGCGCGAGTGGGCGTTCTGATGGTTCCGAACGCACCCCCGCATGCAGGGCACTTGCGGGAGATCAAGACGGCGGGGCAGCAGATCGGCATCGCTGTACTTGGGTTCGAAGCGCGAGGGCAGGACGAGATCGGGCGCATGTTTGTCGGGCTCACGAAAGCGCGCGCGCAGGGCCTCATCGTCCTGCCGCACGCCGTCACGTTGACGCACCAGACGCAGATTGTGCAGCTCGCCGCGAAGAACCGGCTGCCGGCGATGTATCCGGGGCGAGGGTTCACCGAGGGCGGCGGCCTCATGGCGTACTCGCCTAGTCGCACCGAGATGTATCGGCATTCGGCGACGTTCGTGGACAAGATCCTGAAGGGCGCGAAACCGGCCGATCTCCCCATCGAGCAGCCCACGATGTTCGAGCTGGTCATCAACCTGAAGACAGCAAGGGCGCTTGGCCTCACGATTCCGCCGTCGCTGCTGGCGGGGGCGGATCAGGTGATCGAGTGATGGAGCGCCGCGCGCTCCTTACGGGTGCTGCCGGGCTCTTCGCCGCGCCGCTCGCCTCCGGGGCGCAGCCGGCGGCCAAGATCGCTCGAATAACCTACCTGGCGATCAACCTGGCCACTACCCCGCGCGTCTCCGCCGACATGGCGCCGGTGTTCCAGCCGTTCCATCAACGGCTCGACCGGTGGAAGGGATCGGGGATCTGGTGACGCTGACCTCGTCGAGGCCACCCGGAGGCAGTCGGGCACAATCCGGGGCACAAACACCGGGGACGGATGCTATCCTCGCGGCTCGGGAGCTCACAAGATCAGGAAGTTAACCGGCACCATTTACTGGTCCACCGGGGCGTATGCCGCCCTGGCTTCGCTGTTTCACTTCTACACCGCGGGCTATGGGGTCTTCGAGCCGCGCATCCAGCGCTCGATGCACCTCCTCTTCCTCGTCCCCCTCGTCTTCCTGGCCTTCCCGTTCAACAAGAAGTCTCCCCGCCATCGGCCCAGCGCGCCGGACTGGCTCTGGGCGACCATTGCCTGGTTCGCCAGCGCTTACCTCATCTGGGACCACACGCGCCTCGATCACCGCTGGGAGGGCGCCTCGCCGGTGATGCCGGTGGAAGTCGTGCTGGGCACCGTGATGGCGGTGCTCATCATGGAGGGATGCCGCCGCTCGCTGTCCCCCTGGATGGCGCTCACCATCTCGCTGTCCCTCCTCTATCTCGGGACCAGCCAGTGGATTCCCGGCCTTTTCAACTTCAAGGGCTATACCTACCCCCGCATGGTGGAGTTCGTCTACCTTGCGGGCGACGAGGGGATGTACGGCTTCCTCACCGGCATCTCCGCCAACATCCTCTTCATCTACGTGCTCTTCGCGTCGGTGATGATGCGGGCCGGGGTCGGGGAGTGGGTGATCGACGTGGCGGTGGGCCTGGCCGGCTGGGCGCGCGGCGGCCCCGCCAAGATCGCGGTGATCGGCTCCGCGCTCTTCGGGACCATCTCGGGCTCGACGGTGGCCAATGTGTATGCCACCGGCTCCTTCACCATCCCGCTCATGAAGAAGGGAGGCTATTCAGCCAAGAACGCGGCCGCCATCGAGGCCATCGCCGGCACCGGCGGCCAGATCATGCCGCCGGTGATGGGGGCGGGCGTCTTCATCATGGCGGAGATCACCGGCATCTCCGCCAACATCCTCTTCATCTACG
>DASRWT010000010.1:0-7418 GCA_035654455.1 Candidatus Nitrosocosmicus sp.
TTCGCATCGTTTTTGACTGTCTCGACGGGCGCGGGGGTCCGGGAGGGGCCCCGGAGGGCATGCTAGTATCCCCGGGGAGGTGCCGGTGGGACTCTCGCGTCGTGAGCTGCGCGCGCTGCGCGGCTTCGTGTTCGACCTCGACGGCTGCGTCTGGACGGGTGACGTGCTCGTGCCGGGGGCGGCCGAGGTGCTGGCGCTCCTCCGCGAGCAGGGGCGCGGCGTGTCCTTCCTCACCAACAACTCGGCCGCGCGCTCCGCCACCATGCAGGCCAAGCTCGAGCGCCTGGGCGTCCAGGCCGCGCTCCTCGAGGTGCTCACCCCGCTCGAGATCCTGGGCGAGGTGATCAAGACACGCTGGGGGCCCTCCCGGGTGCTGGTCATCGGCACCGAGCTGCTCGGGAGCACGCTGGCCGAGTCGGGCCATACCCTGGTGCCGGCCGAGCGCTTCCGCGAGGCCCAGGTGGTGGTGGTGGGACGCGACCCGGGCTTCACCTATGATCGCCTCACCGCCGCCGCGCGCGCCATCGACGGCGGCGCCCACTTCCTCACGCCCAACCTCGACCCGCGCCTGCCGCTCGAGGACGGCGACTTCCTGCCGGGCTGCGGCGCGGTGGTGGAGGCGGTGGCGGCGGCGGCGGGGGTGCGGCCCATGGTGGTGGGCAAGCCCGAGCCGCCGCTCTTCGAGCTGGCGCTCTCGCGCATGGGGGTGACCGCCGACACCGCGGCCATGGTGGGCGACAGCGTGGACTCCGACATCCGCGGCGCCCGGCGCGTGGGCATGACCGCGATCCTCTTCGCCCCCGCGGGCGGACCGGATGGCGTGGCCCATTTCATGGTCAAGTCGATGGCCCAGCTTCGCCGTCTGCTGGCCGAGAAATAGGCGGCGGCATGCGCGTGCTCCTCCACTCGGGCGGTCCTCTCGGGACCGAGGGGCGACGCATCCTGAGCGACTTTCTCGGTCCCGCCCGCCGCGTCGGCTTCATCACCGCGGCCAACCTGCACGACGAGCGCGCGTACTTCGAGCGCGTGCGCGGCATGCTCGCCCCTCCGCCTCCCGAAGGGGCGGGCCTGGAGCTGGTGCATATCCGGTGGAACGCGCGCCCGCTCCCCGCGCTGGCGGGGGTCGAGGCGCTGTTCATGGGCGGGGGCAATACCTACGCGCTCCTCCTGCGCCTGCGCCGCTCGGGGCTCCTCGCCGCCATCCGCCGACGGGTGCGCGCGGGCCTGCCGTACGTGGGCGCCAGCGCGGGGTCCAATGTGGCGGGGCCGACCATCCTGACCACCAATGACTGGAACGTGGTGGGCATCCCGCGCTTCGAGGCGCTCGGCCTCGTCGGCTTCAACATCAACCCGCACTACAAGGAAGCCGATCCCCTGATGGCGGCGGGGAGCGAGACGCGCGACGACCGCATCCGCGAGTACCACGTGGTCAATCGGAATCCCGTGGTGGGTCTCGAGGAGGGCGCGCTGGTGCGCGTCGAGGGCAATCGCGCCACCGCGCTCGGCACCACACGGGTGAAGCTGTTCCGGCGCGGCGCCGCGCCGGTCTGGTTCGCGCCGGGCGACCGGCTGCCCGTCCGCTAGGCTTTGACCTTCTTGCGGTAGTAAAGGTTCAGCATCTCCACGAAGAGCGAGAAGGCCATGGCCACGTAGATGTAGCCCTTGTTCACGTGGGTGCCCATGCCCTCTGCCACCAGCATCACCCCGATGAGGAGCAGGAAGGCCAGGGCGAGGATCTTCACGCTGGGGTGCCGCTCCACGAAGGCCCCGATGGGCGCCGCCGACACCAGCATGACGAGCATGGCCAGCACCATGGCGATCACCATCACCGGAATGTGATTGGCCATGCCGACCGCGGTGATGACGGAATCCAGCGAGAAGACGATGTCGAGGACCAGGATCTGCGCGAGCACCCAGGTGAACTGCGCGCGCCCCTTTCCGGCGGCGGCCTTGTGGTGCTCGACCTCCATCTTGTCGTAGATCTCCCAGGTGGCCTTGAAGATGAGGAAGAGGCCGCCGCCGATCAGGATGAGATCGCGGCCGGAGATCTCCTGGCCCAGCACCGAGAAGAGCGGGGCCGTCAGCCCCATGATCCAGGAGATGGTGAGGAGCAGTCCGATCCGGATCACCAGGGCCAGGGTGAGGCCCAGCCGGCGGGCGAGGGCCTGCTGGGCCACGGGCAGCCGGCCGACGAGGATGGCGATGAAGACCACGTTGTCGATGCCCAGCACGATCTCCATCGCGGTGAGCGTGACGAGGGAGACGAGGGCGTCGCCGGAGAAGAGAACGCTCAGGTCCATGGGGCCTAGACCTTGGTCAGAACCTCGCGCGCGAAGAGCTCGAGCGCGCCGATGTCCTCCTGGTCGAGCATCTGCAGCAGCACGCGCTGCATGCCGGCGCCGTCCCAGCGCCGGAGGTCCTCGATGACCTGCGCGGGCGGGCCGGCGAGGAAGCCGGCGGCGCGCCAGGCGGCCTGCCCGTCGGGGAGGGCGGGGAAGACCGCGCGCGCCTTCGCCACGCGACGATCCACCTCCGCCGAGTCGCGCCCGATGGCGAGGGGGATCATCAGCGAGCGGGCGATGGTCTCGGGATCTCGCTTCACCGCCCGGCAGTGCTCGGCCAGCACCTGGCGCTTGGCGCGATAGCCCTCCACGTCGAGGCGGGTGACGTTCCACTCGTCCGCGACCTCCGCCACGATGCGGAGCGTGCGCTTCTCGCCGCGCCCGCCCACGACGAGGCGGAGCCGCCCCTTGGGCGGCCGCGGATGGCTCTCCGCTTTCTTGAGCGGGTAGTAGGGCTGGTCCAGGGTGACGGGCTCGGGCGCCTCCAGCGCGCGGATGACGCGCGCCCCGCACTCGAGCCGGTCCATGCGCTCCTTGAGCGGCGGGAACGGCACGCCGTACATGCTGTGCTCGTGCTCGTTCCAGCCGGCCCCGATCCCGAGGTCGAAGCGGCCGCCGGACAGCGCGTCGATGGCGGCGGCCGTCTTGGCGAGAATGGCGGGATGGTAGAAGGTCAACGGCGACACCATGGGGCCGAAGCGGATGCGCCGGGTGCGGGTGGCCAGCGCGGTGAGCGAGGCCCACGTCTCCAGCGACGGGCGCCTGGACTCGCCGCCCAGCCCGGTGAGGTGGTCGGAGCGGCAGAGCGACTCGTAGCCGAGATCCTCCGCCGCCTGCGCGAGACGCCACCAGCGCTCCCAGGTGAGCCCTTCCTGCCCCTCGATCATGATGCCGACCCGCATGACCGTCCTCCTCGACGTGGTGAAGTCCTGACAGCTTACATCGGGTCGGCGTCGGAGGTAGACTCAATGGCGCCATGGCCGCGGACGGGTCGAAGCGCCTCCTCCTTCTCATCCCCACCAGCACCTATCGCACCGAGGACTTCATGGAGGCGGCCGGCCGCCTCGACGTGGATCTGGTGGTGGCCTCCGAGAAGCCGAACGTCATGGCGGGCGAGTTCCCGGACCATCTCCTCACCTTGCCGTTCGACGATCCCGAGGCGGCCGCCCGCGCGGTGGCCGAGTACGCGCGCGCGCGGCCCATTCACGCGGTGGTGCCGGTGGACGACGGCACCACCCTCGTGGGCGCGGCCATCGCGGAGCGCCTCGGCCTCCGCTGCAACTCCACCGGCGCGGTGGCGACCGCGCGCAACAAGCGGCGGCTCCGCGAGCGGCTGGCCGCGGCGGGTGTGCCCGGCCCGGCCTTCACCGTCTTCGCGGTCACGGATGATGCGCGGGCGGCGGCCGGTCGCGTGCGCTATCCCTGCGTGCTCAAGCCCCTCGTGCTCTCGGCGAGCCGCGGGGTGATCCGCGCGGACGACGCGGACGGCTTCGTGGCGGCCTTTGCGCGCGTGGTCGCCCTCCTGGCCGATCCGGAGGTGCGGGCGCTGGGCGAGGGGACCGAGGAGATCCTCGTGGAGGAGTTCGTCCCCGGCGTCGAGGTGGCGCTGGAGGGCCTGCTCACCGAGAGCGCGCTCACCGTGCTGGCGCTCTTCGACAAGCCCGACCCGCTCGACGGGCCCTTCTTCGAGGAGACCATCTACGTGACGCCGTCGCGGCTGCCCGAGGCCACGCAGCGGTCCATCGCCGACGTCACCGCGCAGGCGGCGCGCGCGCTCGGCCTCACTGACGGGCCCATTCACGCGGAGCTGCGCCTGCGCCCCGCCCCTCCCGCTCCCACCGCGGCTCCCGTGCCGGTGGTCCTCGAGCTGGCCGCGCGCTCGATCGGCGGACTCTGCTCGCGCACGCTGCGCTTCGGCACCGGGCTCACCCTGGAGGACATCATCCTCCGCCGCGCGCTGGACCTGCCCATCGCGTCGCTCGAGCGCGAGCGCGCCGCCGCCGGCGTGATGATGATTCCCATCCCGCGCGCCGGCGTGCTGGAGAAGGTGACCGGGCTCGAGACGGCCGCCGCGCTGCCGCTCGTGGAGGACGTGACCATCAGCGCGCATCCCGGCGAGACCCTGGTCCCGCTGCCCGAGGGCCATCGCTATCTCGGCTTCATCTTCGCGCGGGGGGCGACCCCGGCGGCGACGGAGCAGGCCCTGCGCGCGGCCCACGCCCAACTTTCGTTTTCGATACGCGAGTCCGCACCGACGACATGAAGACTTGCAGACGGAGAGGCATCTCTCATCTTCTCGTTCTGGCCAGCGTGGTCGGATTTGTAGGGTGTGCGGCGCTGCGGCCGGTCACCGAGGGCCAGAATGGCCCACTGAAGTGGTGGGTGACAAACACGGCGGCCGACCAGCCGCGGGTCGGGTTCGATAGATATCAGTTTGTTCTCAACATGAAGAATGTGTCTTCGAGTGTGATCACGATCCAAACGATCGAGGGGATCGTCAGTGCCCCTGGGGAAGGAATGGCAAGGGCTACCGAGACGGTGTCGTGGAAGCTCGATCCGGACCGGGAGATCCGTCGGCGGTATAACTCGACGCGGAGTTGCCACCCGAGTTCTTGTATGGGTGGGGGCGCAGCCTACGCGCCGATCTGGCAGTTCACATTGAAGGGTGTGGACGAGAGTGGGCGTCCGATCACGTCCTCATTTGAGATTCGTCTCCCTGCGGAGCCCAAGCCATGACCACAACCGATTCCGCTGGCCGCGGCATGCGCCCCGACGATCTCACCCGTATCCGCTTCGTGTCCGATCCGCGGATCTCGCCCGACGGCCGCCGGGTGGCCTACGTGGTGACCACGCTCTCCGAGGAGAAGGACGAGTATCTGTCGAATATCTGGTTGGTGGACGCGGACGGCGGCGCGCCCCGCCGCTTCACCGCCGGGCCCGGCCGCGACACCGCGCCGCGCTGGTCCCCGGACGGCTCGCGCCTGGCCTTCATCTCGGAGCGGGAGCCCGGCAAGAAAGGCCAGCTCCTCGTCATGCCCGCCGACGGCGGCGAGCCGGTCGCGCTCACCGATCTCAAGAACGGGGTGAGCGGGCCCGAGTGGTCGCCGGACGGCGCCCGGCTCGCCTTCGTCTCCCGAGTGGGCGGCTGGCCGGAGCCGGAGAGCGAGGCGGAGCGCCGGAAGTCCAAGCCCGCGCGGATCATCACCACGCTCAAGTACCGCTTCAACGGCGAGGGCTGGATCTACGACCGGCGGCCGCACGTGTTCACGGTGACGGCCGCGGGCGGGGCCGCTCCGGTGCAGCTCACCGACGGCGACTGGGGGGATGCGCAGCCCGCCTGGTCGCCCGACGGCCGCTGGATCGCCTTCGCGTCGGCCCGGCATGCCGAGCGTGATCTGGACGACGCGTCGGATATCTGGATCGTGGCCGCCGGGGGCGGCGAGCCGCGGCGAATCACGGACACGCTCGGACCCGCCATGCTCCCCGCATTCGCGCCGGACGGGCGCACCCTCGCCTATCTCGGCCGGCGCCACCGCGCGGAGTTCGGCCGGAACTGGCGCGTCCTGACGGTGCCGGCGGACGGCGGCGAGCCACGGAGCCTCACCGACGCGCTCGACCGCTCCGCGGCCGCGCTGGAGCGGCGACCCCTCTGGTCGCCAGACGGCCGCTGGATCACCTTCGCCGCGGAGGATCACGGCGCGCTCTCGCTCTACCGGGTGCGCCGCGGGCCGGATGGCGCGGCGGCGGGGGCCCCGACCGCCATCGTGGCCGGCGAGCGCGTGGTGAACGGCGTCTCCCTTTCCGGTGACGGGCAGCGCCTAGCCTTCAGCGCCACCGATGCGACCACGCCCACCGAGATATTCGTCTGCGGCGCGGACGGCGGTGGCGAGCGACGGCTCACCGACGAGAACCGTGAGTGGCGGGCGTCGGTGACCCTGCCCGGCCCCGAGCGCTTCCACTTCGAGCGGGCGGGGTTCACCGTGGATGGCTGGCTGATGAAGCCGGTGGGTTTCACGGAGGGCGGGCGGTACCCCGCGCTGCTGAACATCCACGGCGGCCCGCACGCGCAGTACGGCATGGGCTTCTTCGACGAGTTCCAGGTCCAGGCCGCCGCGGGCTTCGGCGTGGTCTATCTCAACCCGCGCGGCAGCCAGGGATACGGCGAGGCCTTCACGCAGGCGGTGGTGGGCGACTGGGGCGGCGGCGACCACGCGGACGTGATGGCGGGGCTCGACGAGGCGCTGCGACGCGCGCCATGGATCGATCCCGAGCGCCTGGGCGTGCTGGGCGGCAGCTACGGCGGCTTCCTCACCTCCTGGGCGGTGGGCCACACCGACCGCTTCAAGGCCGCCTGCTCCGAGCGCGCGGTGAACTGCCACACGAGCATGTTCGGCACCAGCGACATCGGGCACATCTTCAACGTATCCGAGGTGGGCGGGCTGCCCTGGGAGGCGCCCGAGGTGTACGCGGAGCGCTCGCCCCTCACCTATGCGAAGAACGTGACCACTCCGCTCCTGATCATTCACTCGGAGGAGGACCTGCGGTGCCCGATCGAGCAGGGTGAGCAGCTCTTCGTGGCGCTCAAGAAGCAGGGGAAGGAGGCCGTCTTCGTGCGCTTCCCCGACGAGAACCACGAGCTGTCCCGCTCGGGCAAGCCGCGTCACCGCCTCGAGCGCTTCCGCATCATCCTCGACTGGTTCGTCCCCCGGCTCAAGGTGGAGCGGACCGATGGGGCTTGAGGGGCGGCGCGCGCTCGTCACGGGGGCGCAGCAGGGCATCGGCCGCGCGGCGGCGGTGGCCCTGGCGCAGGCCGGCGCGGACGTGGCGCTGAACTATCTCGACGACCTCGGCGCCGCCGAGAAGGTGGCGCGGGAGATTCGTGCCCTCGGCCGCCGCGCCCTCGTGCTGCCCGGCGACGTCTCGAAGGCGGGTGAGGTGACGGCGCTGGTGGCGGCGGCCACGCGCGAGTGGGGCGTCCCCGACGTGCTGGTCAACAATGCCGGCGTGTTCCCGCGCTCGCCCTTTCTCGAGCTCGCCGAGCGCGAGTGGGACCTCGTGCTCGACGTGAACCTCAAG
>DASRWT010000011.1:0-99898 GCA_035654455.1 Candidatus Nitrosocosmicus sp.
TGCCCAGGCTCTTGAACATGCCGTTGCCGTCGTAGCTGGGGAAGGCCAGGGTGTGCGGATCGAGCACGCGGACGAAGCCGGGTCGGCCGCCCTTGTACGAGCAGTCGGGCCGGCCGTCGGCGTCCGCGGTGGCGAGGAAGAACATCGGGCGGCTCTCGATGAACTCGCGGTCCTTGTCGGTGAAGGCCGTATGCGCCACCACTTCCACCAGGCGGTCGGCGAGGCGGCGGGTGGCGTAGCGGTCCTGAAGGCTGCGCGAGCCCTCGTGATACATGGGGATGTCGGTCATGTCGCCCTCCTCGCTCGGTTGCGCCGGCTCAGTCGACGAAGACTCCGCCCGATGGATGCAGGAGCTCGCCGGTGAAGAAGGATGCGTCGTCCGAGGCGAGGAAGAGCGCGGTGGCCGCGACCTCTTCCGGCGTCCCGTAGCGGCCCATGGGCGTGAGCTTCATGGCCCAGTCCGAGCGCGCGGCGTCCCCGCGCAGCGCCGCCGTCATGGGTGTCTCGATGAAGCCGGGCCCGATGGCGTTGACACGGATGCCGTGGGGCGCCAGGTCCTGGGCCAGGCACTTGGTGAGCATCCAGACGCCGGCCTTGCTCACGCTGTAGGCGGCGCCGGCCGACGGCATGCGCGACATGATGGAGGCGAGATTGATGAGGCTGCCGCCGCGCCGCTTCTGCGCCACCATCCAGCGCGCCACCGCGCGGTTCGAGTGGAGCACGCCCCAGAGATTGACGTCCAGCACCATCCGGAAGTCGGCGGTGGGGATGCTCAGCACCGTATGGGGGCGGGCGGAGCCGGGATCGGGGCGCGGGCTGCCGACGCCGGCCGCCGCCACCAGGATGTCCACCGCGCCGAGCGCCTCGACGCAGCGCCGGACCATGGCGTCGTTGGCCGCCTCGTCCGTGGTATCCACCGCGACCGCGATCGCGCGCCGGCCGTCGCCGTCGATCTTTCGCGCGGTGTCGGTGGCCGCGGCGAGGTCGCGGTCGGCCACGCAGACCTTGGCGCCTTCGTGGGCAAATCGTATCGCACAGGCGCGTCCGATGCCGCTGGCGCCGCCGGTGATGAGCGCGACCTTTTCCGCGAGCCGTCCGGGCAAGAGCCGTCTCCTCTCGTGACCTTCGCGCCTAGTGACCTTCGCGGGTGGGCGGGGATTCCTCAGAACCGCGGCCGCCGTCGCTCCCCACGCCGAGCGCCACCTCCCAGGCCTGCTGGGTGGCGATGTCCTGGGTCCACGGGCGCATGACGGCGCCGGCCCGCGCGTCGCGCGCGAACCGCTCCAGCGGATAGCGCTTGAGCAACGCGCGCCCGCCACAGATCCGGATGGCCTCCTGGGTGAGGGTGACCACCGAGCGTTGCACGGTGACATGCGCGGCCCGCGCGCGCTGCACCGCCGCCACCGGCGCGTCGACCCGAGCCTCCGCGATGGCGTGATAGTAGAGCGCCCGCGCGGCCTCGAGGGTGAAGAGCATCTCCGCCACCGCCTGCCCCTTGGTGGCGGCCTCGGTCTGGAGGCCCGGCGCCCCGGGGATCTTCCCGGTGAGGTAGGCCACCGTGAAGTCCCACGAGGCCTGCATGATCCCGAGAAAGGTCGCGGAGAAGGTCAACGGGGAGAGATGCGGGAAGGCATTGTACATGGCTCCGAAGAGGCCGGCCGGCAACACGTCGCCTTCGTCGGGGACGAAGACGTCCTTGAGGACCATGTCCCGGCTGACGGTGCCCCGCATGCCCATGGGATCCCATTCGCCCGGAAAGCTCACCCCGGGCGCGTCCTTCGGCACCTTGAGATAAAGCGTGCGCTCGATCCAGGGCTCGTCGCCAAGCCGGATGGCCGGGGTGGCGAAGTAGGGCGCGGCACCCGCGAGAGAGACAAAGAATTTCCGGCCATTCACCACGTAGCCGCCGTCCACCTTGCGAGCGGTGGTCCCGAAGCGGCGCCCGCCCATGGTGAGCGCGGTATCGGTTTGCCCCTGCTCCACCGGCTCACTATGCGGCTGGCCGTAGTAGACGCCCTCCTGCACCACTTCCCGGAACTTCTCGGCCCGGAGCTTCTCGTGGCGCTCCCGCGTCCGGTCGGGCATGGGCATGGCGTCGGCGATGACCCCCATCATCAGCATGGTCAGGCAGTGCATGTTGAAGGTCAGCGACGTCGAGGCATTGCCCTGGGCAATCTGCTCCGCCACCAGGCAGTAGGTCTCGTAGGACGCCCCGAGCCCGCCGAACCGCTCGGGCACGCAGAGGCCCAGGAGCCCCGCCGCCCGCAAGTCCGCGTAGTCATCGAAGGGGAAGGAGGCCTCCCGGTCATGACGGTCGGCGCGGGGCGCGAACCGCTCCCGGGCGAGGCCCCGGGCGAGCGAGATGAGCTCCTGCTGGCGGGGGGAGAGGTGTACGTCCACGCGACCCGATACCATCCCTGCCGCGGCCCTGTCAAGGAAGCGCCGCGGAGGGCGCGTCCACTGGGCCATCAATCCTCCAGCGAGATCTCTCCGAGCCCGATGCGAATGGCCTCCACGTCGAGCTCCCCTTCCAGCCGATGCAGGACCTCGTCGCTCACCACCCCCTCGTCGCGGAGCGCAATCAGCGCCCGCCGCTCGGCGGTGAGGGTCTCGTGTCGGAGCCGGCGATAGGCGGCGCGACCGACGGCGTTGCCATCGTCCATCGAGAGCGAGGAGGCGCGCTCGAGCCGCTGGCCGTAGAGGGCCTTGAGGCGGTCGAGATCCTCCCGGCGTGAAGCGGTGTCCCGTGCCAGCTCCTCCAGCCGCGTGAGCGCGGCCCGCGCCGCCGCCTCGCGCGCCCAGGCTTCTTCCAGATCCAGCGTCTCGTCCTCGGCCAGCCGCAGCCGGCGGATGAGGGGGGTCAAGGTCAGCCCCTGCAGCACCAGCGTCGAGAGAATCACCCCGAAGGTGAAGAGGATGATCTCCTCGCGGAAGGGGAAGCGCGCGCCGCCCGCGATCGTCACCGGCAGCGCGAGGGCGGCCGCGAGCGAGACGACGCCCCGCATCCCGATCCAGGAAACCAGCAGGATATGCGGCCACGGCGGAATGGGATCGCGACGGCGCAATGCGGGAATCAGGAGTCGCGGGATCACCGTGATGAGAGGGACCCAGACCAGCCGCACCCCGATGGCGGCGGCGCTGATGAGGGCGCCCTGCCAGAGCAAGGTGCCCGGCGAGCCGGGCAGCCCGGCCTCGCGGATCGCCCCCAGCTGAAGCCCGATGAGGATGAAGATGAGCCCATTGAGGATGAAGAGGAGCAGATCCCAGACCGCGCGGGCCTGCACGCGGGTGATGGGTGAGACCTGGGCGCTGAATCCCTGCCGGACATAGAGTCCGCCCGCCACGCAGGCGAGCACCGCGGACGTGTGAAAGCGCTCGGCCAGGATCCAGGCCACGTACGGCGCGAGGAGAGTGATGGCGATCTGGGGCAAGCTTTCGCCGACCAAGCGCGCCGCCCGCGCGCCGAGAAATCCCACCCCGAGGCCGATGATCGTCCCCCCGGCCGCGGCGAGGACGAATTGCCACACGGTTTCCGTGGCCACGAAGACGCCCGTCACCGTGCTGGCGATGGCCACGCGATACAGGATCAGCGCCGCGGCGTCGTTGACCAGGCTCTCGCCCTCGAGGATGGTGACGAGTCGATAGGGGAGGCGGAGCTTCCGGGCGATGCTGGTGGCGGCGACGGCGTCCGGGGGTGACACGATGGCGCCCAGCGCGAAGGCCACCGGCCAGCTCATGCCCGGGATGACGGCCCTCGCCACCACCGCCACCGCGGCGGTGGTGACCACCACCAGGCCCACCGCGAGGAGGGTGATGGGACGGAGATTGAGGCGGAAATCGCGTAGCGAGGTGAAATACGCCGCCGACCACAAGATGGGCGGCAGGAAGATCAGGAACACGATTTCCGGGTCGAGAGGCACGACGGGGAGGCGGGGGACGAAGGTGAGCGCGAGCCCGCCCAGCACGAGGAAGATCGGATCCGGAATCAGGATGCGGCGGGCGAGCGCGGTGCAGACGAGGACGGCCACCAGCAACAGGATGAGCGTATCGAGAGAGTAGAAGCCCTCCATCGGTCGAGTATAGTGGACCGGCCGGGAGGAGATCGTGAGGACCTTGCGGATCGGCTGCGCGCTGCTCGTGATCGCCGCGCTTCTGGTGCGTGTTCCGCCGGCCGCCGGCTCCGCCGAGATCCAGTGGAAGGCGATCCTCCTCGCCGGCGACAGCTCGGCCCCGGTCTTCGACAATGCCACCCGCGATCTCGCCCGGCTCCTCGAGCGCCGTGGGGTGCGGGTGGTGGCGAGCTTCAGCGCCGACCGGGCCAAGGTCTCGCCGACCGTGCCGCAGGCCACTCACGAGGAGCTGCGGCGGCTGCCGACCTGGGTCCGTCCGTCCGCGGGCGAGGGGTGTCTCTTCTTCGCGACCTCGCACGGGACCTCAAAGGGCTTGCGCTTGCCTCAGGACCCGCGCGCCAAGATCCTGACCCCCGACGAGCTCGATGAGATCGTCACCGCCACCTGCGGCGAGGCGCCCACCGTGCTCGTCATCTCGGCCTGCCACTCGGGAACCTTCATCCGCGCCACGACCATGCGGCCCCAGCGCATCATCCTCACTGCCGCGCGCGAGGATCGAAAGTCGTTCGGCTGCCGCCCCGAGCGCCGGTATACCTTCTACGACGGCTGTCTCCTGACCGAGCTCCCAAAGGCGGCCACGTGGGAGGATCTCCACGCTCGAGTGCGCGGGTGCATCACCGCCAAGGAAGCGTCGCGGACCGACCCGGCCTCCGAGCCGCAGGCCTTCATCGGCGAGGGCATGAAGGACGTGCCGCTCCCCCGGGCGCGGTGACGGGACAGAGCGTCCCGCCCGCCCGTTACCCTGACTTCGCCGGCACCGCTCCCTTTGCCGGGAGCGACTTCGGTGAGCTCTCGAAGCCGGGCAGGATCGCCTTGAAGAACGTGTTCTGGACGATGCGGGAGATGATCTGGAGCGTGCTGTACTGCGGATTTTCCACCGGGCCGGAGATGTCGACCTTGGTCGCGACCTCCTTGCGCGGCTGGTTCTTCATCACCTTGCCGACGACGTTGACTATGCGCTCCTTCACCTTCTGCATCAGGCTCTTGTCGCGGTCCTGGTCGGCGCTGTACGCCACCAGGTCCTTGAACAGCGGCTTCACGTATCCGTTCACGTATCCGTCCTTGAGCTTGATCTCCGAGTAGAACGAGAACACCCCCGAGACGACGTCGAACCCCCCGTGCGCGCGCAGCAGGGGGTTCATCTTCGTCATGTCGGTGTTCTCGATCCGGATGTCGGCGTCGAAGTCGGGCCCCTTCGGGTTCGCCTTGAAGGATCCCGTCACCAGCGTGTCCCCGCTGCCCACGAACTTGCCGCGGACCTTTACCACCGACCGGCCCTCCGCCGCCTGGTTGCTGAGATTGGTGATGGTGGCGTCCGTGCTGGAGAGAAAGACGCGGTACTCGGGCTTGGCCGCACGGTCGATGACGCCGAGGTCGCTGTTCGCGATGCGGAGCTCCCGCAGGCGCACGAGCATGTCGGGCCGGTCGGCCGTCTTCTCGGTGGCCTTCTGGGCCGTCGTCGCCGCCGCCGCGGTCGGGCTCTTGTCGGGGCGGGTGTGCACCCAGTCCAGGCGGACGTCGCGGATCGTCGCGCCGGTGAGGTCCACCGCCTTGAACGTCGGCGCGTACTCGACCGCGCCCGCGACCGACAGCAAGCCGCCCTTGAGCACCACGTCATAGTGCCGCACCACCGGCTCGAAGTAGCCGAGAACGATATCGTCCAGCTTCACGTCGGCCTTCACGCCGGGATGCGGATCGGCGAGGAAGTCGGCATTGCCGTCGATGACGAGCTTGCCGTTGTCGAACACGACCGCGTCCACGTGGAGCTCGGACGGATAGGTGCGCTCCTTGGAGCGAACGTTCCGGATATTGTCGGCGTCGATGTTCACGGCCGAGAGGCGCAAGGGCTTGAACGGGCCCTCGTCGATATAGGTCACTTCCCCATTGACGAGCTTGAACTTGTTGATCTTCAGCGGGTAGATGGCCTGGAAGGCCTCCTGCCACCCGCGCTGAGTGACCGGCGTCTCCTTCTTGGCCTCTTCGCTGAGCTGCTTGAGGTTCACGTAGAGCTTCGGATTGTCGAGGCGGAAGTCGGCAACGGCCTTGAGCCGGATCACCTCTCGCCACTGGGTGCTGGCGGCGAGCTTGGGGATGTGGATCACCGGCGGGTCGGGATGCGCGTTCTGGGTGAATATGACGTCGGACAGCGTGAGCGAGGCGCCGATCGGATGGAAGCTCAGCTTCTGGATCTTCACGGTATAGCCGTCGAGGCTCTCGTTCATCCGACGCTCGACATACCGGCGCAGCGGCTCGTCGATGAAGAAGGATGCGATGAACGCGAGGACGACCACGGCAAGCAAGCTGAGCCCGACCCAGCGCATCGGCTTGCCGGTGAGCGGCCGCGGCCAGTGCCAGGCTCGCTTTCCGGTGACTTTGTTCGAGGTGCTCATTGAAGTGCTCATGGAGTCGCTCAACTCACGATCATGCAACGTGAATGCCACCATGTTCCGATACGAACACTGGCGCCATTGTTCTCGGGTATCCGGCCGCGTACGCATTCAAGCGTGCTTGGGCGCTACCTGCGCTGCGACAGCGAAGCGTCGAGGCTTACCGAGGAGGGAGCTACCGAGTCGTTCCTACGCGCCGGCCCTGCCGCGAGCGCCTTCCCGAACGACCCGCCCGGCCGGTAAAGATCGCCCGCCGCGTGTACCTCGCGGGCCTCGCCTCTTGACTGGAACTCCGCATGGAATTGGGATTTGTCATGCCCGGCACTCCGCTTGCTTGGAAACGAAGTGAAAGCGGAGCCAGGAGTCGATCACGGGAGGCGGCATGACGCAGAAACGAGGACCGCGCGGCGCCGCCACCAACGCCTCGCGGCCGACGCCGGCGATCAACGATCTCTGGTACAAGAACGCGGTCATCTACTGCCTTTCCGTCGGCACCTTCATGGACGCCAACGGGGACGGAGTCGGTGACTTCCAGGGACTCATGCGCCGCCTGGACTACCTGCACGGACTGGGCATCACCGCCATCTGGGTCATGCCGTTCCAGACCTCGCCCGGCGGCGACGACGGTTACGATGTGTCCGACTACTACGGCGTGAATCCCGCGTATGGGACACTGGGCGACTTCGTCGAGTTCACCCACGGCGCCAAGCAGCGGGGGATTCGCGTCATCATCGACCTGGTGGTCAATCACACTTCCAATCAGCATGCGTGGTTTCAGGAGGCGCGCCGCGATCCCAAGTCCGTCTACCGGGACTGGTACGTCTGGTCCGACAAGAAGCCGGCCACCGCGAACGAGGGCATGATCTTCCCCGGCGTGCAGAAGTCGACCTGGTCCTATGACAAGGAAGCACGCGCCTGGTACTTCCACCGGTTCTACGACTTCCAGCCCGATCTCAATACTTCGAACCCACACGTCCAGGCGGAGATTCTCAAGATCATGGGGTTCTGGATCCAGCTCGGCGTCTCCGGGTTCCGGATGGACGCGGTGCCGTTCATGATCTCGACCAAGGGCGGACGCGTCAAGAAGGCAGTGGCGCAGTTCGAGATGCTGCGCTCACTGCGCGCGTTCCTCCAGTGGCGGGTCGGTGACTCCATCATCCTGGGCGAGGCGAACGTCTCGCCGGAAACCGGCCTGGACTACTTCGGCAAGGATGGCGACCGGATGCACATGATGTTCAACTTCCACGTCAACCAGCACCTGTTCTACGCGCTGGCCGCGTCGGACTGCCGCCCGCTCGTGCGCTCGCTGAAGGCGACGGACTACCGGCCGGAGGCGGCGCAGTGGGGCCTGTTCCTGCGCAACCATGACGAGCTGGACCTGGGCCGGCTCACCGAGGAGCAGCGCCAGCAGGTGTTCAAATGCTTCGGCCCCGAGGAGAGCATGCAGCTCTACGACCGCGGCATCCGGCGCCGGCTTGCCCCCATGCTCAACGGCGATCGGCGGCTCATCGAGCTTGCCTACAGCCTGTTGTTCACGCTGCCCGGGACGCCGGTTCTCCGCTATGGCGATGAGATCGGCATGGGCGACGACCTGAAGCTGCCCGAGCGCAACTGCGCGCGCACGCCGATGCAGTGGTCGGCGGAGCCCCAGGGAGGATTCACCACCGCGGACAAGCCCATCCTGCCCGTGATCAGCGAGGGGCCCTATAGCTATCACCATGTGAACACCGCGGAGCAACGCCGGGATCCGAAGTCCTTGCTCAACTGGACCGAGCGCATCGTCCGCATGCGGAAGGAGATCCCGGAGATCGGCTGGGGCGAGTTCGAGGTCCTGCCGATCCGGAACCCCGCCGTCCTGGCCATGCGCTATGACTGGCGCAACAACTCGGTGGTGTTCCTGCACAATCTCTCGGACAGCCCGCGGGAGGTGACCTTCTCCACCGGCGTGCGCGGCTCCGAAGGCCGGGTGCTGGTGAATCTGCTGAGCGACAACCACAGCTACGCCGCCAAGGACGGCAAGCATCACCTCCTCCTCGAGGCGTACGGCTATCGCTGGTACCGGGTGGGCGGCCTCGACTACTTGCTGAAGCGCAGCGAGATCGAGACGCCCGCGCGGGACTGAGGGGCGACCGTCCGTGGATCGGATCCCCTGGTGGCGAACCGCGGTGATGTACCAGATCTATCCTCGCTCGTTCCAGGACGCTGACGGCAACGGGGTGGGGGATCTGCGCGGCATCAGGCAGCGGCTGCCGTACCTGAGCGCGCTGGGCGTGGACGCCATCTGGATCTCGCCCATCTTCCCCTCGCCGATGGCGGATTTCGGGTACGACATCTCCGACTACACCGGGATCGACCCGCTATTCGGATCGCTGGAGGAGTTCGATGCGCTGCTGGCGGCCGCCCACGAGCACGGTCTCAAGGTGCTGCTCGACCTGGTGCCCAACCACACTTCGGACCAGCATCCCTGGTTCCAGGAGAGCCGATCCTCCCGACAGAACGCGCGGCGCGACTGGTATCTCTGGCGCGATCCGGCACCGGACGGCGGGCCCCCGAACAACTGGTTGTC
This sequence comes from Candidatus Nitrosocosmicus sp., assembly GCA_035654455.1. Lineage (GTDB taxonomy): Bacteria > Methylomirabilota > Methylomirabilia > Rokubacteriales > CSP1-6 > DASRWT01. The sequence goes on from DASRWT010000011.1 coordinate 9,084, forward strand.
GAATTTCGGGGGGGGCGCGTGGCAGTGGGACGAGCGAACCGGCCAGTACTACTATCACGCCTTCCTGGCCTCACAGCCCGACCTCAACTGGCGCCACCCGGCCGTCCGCGAGGCGATTCACGGCGTCATGCGCTTCTGGCTCCGGCGCGGGGTGGACGGGTTCCGCGTGGACGTGATCTGGCATCTGCTCAAGGACGACCAGTTCCGCGACAATCCAACCAACCCGGGCTTCCAGCCGGGCCAGCCGCCGCACCATGCGGTGGTGCCGCTCTACACGACCGACCTGCCGGAGGTGCACGAGGCCATCGCGGAGCTTCGGCGGGTGCTTGACGAATTTCCGGACCGGGTCCTGCTCGGCGAGATCTACCTGCCGATCGATCGGCTGGTCGCGTACTACGGCCGCGAGCTCCAGGGCACCCACTTGCCCTTCAACTTCACGCTGCTCGAGGCGCCGTGGCGGGCGCGCGACATCGCGAAGCTCATCGACGACTACGAGGCCGCGCTGCCCGCAGGCGGCTGGCCCAACTGGGTGCTGGGCAACCATGACCAGCCTCGTATTGCGAGTCGCGTGGGGCCGGAGCAGGCGCGTATCGCGGCCATGCTGCTGCTCACCCTGAGGGGAACGCCGACCATCTACTATGGCGACGAGATCGGCATGCCCCAGGTCTCCATCCCGCCCGATCGCGTGCGCGACCCGTTCGAGCGGAACGTGCCCGGCATCGGCTGCGGGCGAGACGGGGCGCGCACCCCCATGCAATGGGACGCCACGCCCCATGCGGGCTTTTCCGCGGTGGAGCCGTGGCTGCCGGTGGGAAGCGGGTTCAGGACCGCCAACGTCGAGAGCCAGCGGCTCGATCCCACGGCCATCCACAATCTCTACCGCCGGCTGATCGCGGCGCGCCGGCGGTCGCCGTCGTTGCTGGTCGGACACTACCGGCCGGTGGTGGCGACGGGGGATCTGCTGCTGTTCGTCCGCGAGCACGAGAGCGAGCGCACCCTCATCGCCTTGAATCTGGGCGGAGAAGCCCTCACGGTGAAGTTTCCCGACCAGCCGCTCCGGGGAGAAATCGTCGTGTCGAGCGCGGGGGACCGTGACGGCGCGGTGGTGACGGGGGATCTCACGCTGAGCGGCCACGAGGGAGTGGTGGTGGCGCTCGCGCCCGAGATGGCGACGCCGTCCTGATGGTGGTTCCCGCTCGCCCGGCCTCAGCGGGCTGAATTCGACGGGGGGCGGGCTTTCTTGCGGGTGGGCAGCTTCGAGAGCAGGCGCGCGGAGCGGCCGAACGTTCTTCGGATGGATTCGTCGCTGACGAGACGCGCGCCGTCGGCGTGGTATTCCAGCACGAGCTTGCGGGTGTGGAAGGCCTCGAGCTCGGCGCGGTGTCCGACGCTGATGACGGTGGCGTCGGGGAGCCGCTCCAGCAGGAGCCGCATCAACTGTTCCTGGCCCAGCGCATCGAGGGCGGCGGTGGCTTCATCCATCACGATGATCTCGGGACGCTGGAGGAGCACGCGGGCAAAGGCGAGCCGCTGCTTTTCTCCGCCGGAAAGCACGTGCTCCCAGGTCGTCTCTTCATCGAGCCGATCGAGAAAATGCCCCAGACCCACGTCCTCGACGGTGGCCCGGACCACCGCCTCCTCCACCTCCTCGGGTGAGAGCGGATACGTCACCGCCCGGCGCAGCGTTCCCAGCGGCACGTAGGGCCGTTGCGGCATGAAGAAGAGCCCGTCGAACTGGACCAGGATCTCTCCCTTGCCCCACGGCCAGAGGCCGGCGATCGCCCGCACCAGGGTGCTCTTGCCGGTGCCGGATTCGCCGACCACCAGTACCTTTTCGCCGCGCGCGATCTCGATGTCCGCTTCGTTCACCACCGCGCTTCCATCGTCCAGCGTCACCGAGAGGTCCCGCAGCCGGAGCGCGCCCGCCTCACCTGGCTTGCGAACGATGCGGCCGGTGGTTTCCTCCCCGTCGGCGCGCTCCAGGCGGTCCAGCGACACCAAGAGCGATGCCAATCGGGACGCGGAGGCGGTCCAGTCGGCGAGACGCGGGTAGTTCTCCACCAGCCAGTTGAACGCCACCTGCACGATCATGAAGGCGGAGGCGGCCTGCATGACTTCCCCGAGGGTCATGGTCCCGGCGACGTACTTGGGGGCGCAGAGGAGAATGGGAACGACGGGGGCAAGGCCGTTACTACTGTGGGACACAATGGTGGTGCGAACATACTGCATCATCATTTCGTACCAGCGCGTGCGGACGGTCGCGAAGGCTCCGTCAAGGCCGGCGCGCTCCTCGTTGCTCCCGCCCAGCATCGCGATGCTCTCGCCGTTTTCCCGGAGGCGCGTGAGCATGTAGCGGTAGTCCGCCTCCGCCTGATTCTTGTTCTCGGAAACGGTGACAAAGCCGCGGGCCAGCATGACCATCGATCCGCTCGCCAGCGCCGCGTAGAGGACGGCGGCGACGACCAGGAAACCGGGAATGCGGAGCACCGTGCTTCCGAGCGGGATCGTGAGCTCACCGCCGATGAACCAGAGGACGCCGATGAAGACGATCGCGGAAGTGACGGCGGAGAAGACGCCGACCAGGAATTCGACCGGGGCGTCGACGCTCAGACGGAGATCCTCCGCCACGCGATATTCCGGGTTGGTGTGATCGCCTGAAACCAGGTTGAGCTGATAATAGCGGCCGCGCGTGAGCCACTGATCAAGCACGTGCGCGTTCAGCCAGTCGCGCCACCGGCGCTGGAGGGACATTTTTGCATACGTGGCCGCCGCCGCCGCGCCCACGAGCGCGGCGATGAGCGGGAGAAAGGTCACGGTTTGATACAGCACCCCGCTGCCATCGCGCTTGTCGAGGGCATCGAACATCACGCGGTGCCATACGTTCAGCCGATACTGGAGGCCGAGATTCACCAGGGCAATGGCGATGACCGCGAACGTCAATGCCCACGCGGTGCGCCCGCCACCTTTCCGCCAGAAGCCCAGCGCCGCTTCCCAGAAACGGGCGAGAAGGTATTGGCGGCCTTGTTGCTCCTCGTCCGGAATCATCGGATGCTTCGCCTCATGCATCCGATGATACTCAATTATCGAAGCGCGGGGCTACGGGTCGACCCGTAGCCCCGCGTCAGGCGCTGATATGCGGACTGCTCAGCGGACCCGGGCGCCCCGGCGTGAGGAGACCGGCGGCGAGACCGCCACATTGTTCGTCTCGTTCCGCTCCGCCACGTCGTTGAAGAAGTCGACGACGGCGATGACGACGAGCCCGGCCGCGTCGATGCCTTCGGGCAGCCGGATGTTCAGCCGGACGAGCTCTTCGCCGCCGAGCTCGAGCGCCTTGACGCTCTCGTAGCCGAGGAACGTGTCGTTCTCGTCCAGCTCGCCGTCCTCGGACAGGTAGAAGGCGACGGTCGAGGGCACGGCGGTGGTCTCGAGGCCGGGGTTGAACGCTCGGAGCGTGCCGACGAGCCAGCACTGGGACTGACGGGTCGCGGCATTGCAGTGCTGCTCGACGTCGAGCCATTCGCCCGAGACGCCGGCGAGGCCGGTGTTGACCGTCTCGCAGCCGACAAAGGTGTCGGCGGGGTCGATGGTCACACCCACGGTGCTGCCCGTGCACACGTCGGTGCCGGCGCCGCCACGGAGCGTGTCCTGCCCGGTCCCGGCGATCAGCGTGTCATTGCCGTCGCCACCGGTCAGGATATCGTTGCCGTCGCCGCCGCAGATCGTGTCGTTACCGGCGCTGCCGTCGATGAAGTCGTTGCCGCCCAGGCCGTGGATGACGTCGTCCCTGAGGGTGCCGGTGATGACGTCGGGGCCATTCGTGCCCACGATGGTCACGTTGAGGCCGTTGCACACGAAGGCGTGGTAGCGGGCCAGCGCGATCCGGCCGCCCGCGGAGCCGGCGGCGACGATGCGCCCGTCGCTCCGCTGGATGCTGACGGCGTTGCCGAAGTCGTTCTGGGTCGCGTTGAAGTCGGTGATGAGCCGGCCGTCGCCGCTGAAGGTCGTGTCGAGCGACCCGTTCACGTTGAGCCGCGCCACGGCGAGGTTGATGTTCGACGTCGCTCCCGCCGTTTGGTTCACGTGGCCGACGACCACGATCTTGCCGTCGGGCTGGACCGCGACTGCGGAGGCGAAGGAGTCGGGCCCGAAATCGACGGTGCGCAGGCCGTCGGTGCCGAAGCTCGCGTCCATGGTGCCGTCGGCGTTGTAGCGGGCGATTGCCATTCCGTTGTCGGTGGTGATGGGAATGCCGCCGCCGCCGGTCGTGACCTGGATGTCTCCCACGAGCAGGATCTTGCCATCGGCCTGCACGGCCAGGGCCTTCACCGTCACGTCGGTTCCCCCGCCGCCGAAGAGCGTGTGATCCGCGCCGTTGACGGTATCCGACGTCAGGCCGATGTTCTGCGGAAACCCGCCGTTGAGGTAGTCCCACGAGAACGCTCTCCGCCCCAGGAAGGTCCGGGTGCCCGCGACCACGATCCGACCGTCGGGGATGATCGCGACGCCGACCGCCGCTTCGGTGCCGCCGAAGTCCTTGGCGATGATGCCGGTGGAGGGCTGGTTGCCGAACGTCGTATCGAGCGTGCCATTGGTGTTGAGGCGGGCGATCGCCCAGTCGCTGCCCGTGCTCCCCACGATGATGATCCGACCGTCCGCCTGGATCGCGAGGCCTTGGGCGGCGCCGCCGTCGGGGTTGGAGAACTCCAGCGTGAGGACGCCGCTGTTGCCGAAGGTCCCGTCCAGCGTGCCGTTGGTGTTGTAGCGTGCCATCCCCACGCGGCCATTGGACTCTGACCCCGCACGCCCCGCGACCAGGATCCGACCATCGCTCTGGATGGCGACGGCCCTCGCGCCGGCGACCGAGAGGCCACCGAAGTCGGTCAGGACGATGCCGGTGCCGCCGAACGTGGAGTCGAGCGTGCCATTTCGGTTGTACCGCAGGACGGCGAAATCGCCCGCGGACTGTCCTGCCACGACGATCTTGCCGTCGGCCTGGATGGCGATCGCGCTGACCGTTCCCGTCGGCAGGCCGGTCTCGACGTGGCGGCCGTCGCCGCTGAAGCTCACATCCAGGTCGCCCGGCGCCGCCTGCGCCACCGCCACCACCGCCAGCACCATTAGCAACGACGCGAGCAGTCTCATCTTCGTCCTCCTCATGGGATGGAATCCGACCTCTCGATATGGTCGCGGCGGGCTCCGAGCATCCGAACGATGACGGGCCCGATCGCCGCGGCGTCGTGAAAACGTTCCTTCTCGCCGGTCCGGACGCGCTCGACGACGCCGACCAGGCCGCCGGCCTCGTCGGGAACCACCCGCACCATGAAGGTCACCGGGGCTGAGTTCGTCCGCTCGCTCATGCCGCAGGTGTACGCCGGTGGGCGTCACAGGAACATCACAGGATCCGACTCCGGCCCAGGGGGCCGTGTGGAACGCCATGTTAAAGTTCAGTCCGGCCGGTCACGCCGCCCGCTCCATGACCCGACTCCACCTGGCTCTTCTCGGCAGCTTCGACGCTCGCCTCGACCCCGGCGGCCGCCTGACCCTCGCCCGGCAGAAGGTCGCGGCGCTGCTCGCCTTCCTGGCCTCGACCCCCGGCCGGCTACACCGCCGGGACACGCTGGCGGCCTTGCTCTGGGCCGACGCGCCGGGCCCACGGGCCCGGCAGAGCCTCCGCACGGCGCTGGCGGAGCTCCGCCTCGCCCTGGCGCCGGTCTCCTCGTGCCTGATCGAGCGCGGCGATGCCGTCGGCCTCGACTCCGATTCCGTGGACGTGGATGTCGCCAGGTTCGAGGCCCTGCTCGCGACCGGTGGGCCCGCTGCGCTCGAGCAGGCGGCGGGGATCTACCGTGGCGAGCTCCTCGAAGGCCTCCGCGTGGCCGAGGCGCCCTTCGAGGAATGGCTCATGGCCGAGCGGGAACGGCTGCGCGAGCTGGCTCTGGAGGCGCTGGCCCGGATCCTCGCCGGCCACATCAGGGCCGATGCCCTCGCCCAGGCGGTGCAGACGGCGCTCAGACTGGTCGCGCTCGACCCGCTGCAGGAGACCGTGCATCGCACGCTCATGCGTCTGTACCTCCGGCTGGGCCGCCGGGGCGCCGGGCTCCGACAGTACCAGGTTTGCCTGGACGCGCTACGCCGGGAGCTGGGGACCGAGCCCGAAGCCGAGACGCGGGCACTCTATCTCGAGCTCCTGCAGTCGGCGGGTAGCCCGGCGCTGCCCGAGGCCGCGGTGGCGTCGCCCGGCCCCGTGGAGGCGCCCGCGGTGTATCCCGCGCCGCTGGTCGGCCGTGCCGGTGACCTGGCACGGCTCGGGCAAGCTTACGAGGCCGCGCGACGCGGAGGCCCGCCGGTGCTGGCCCTGATCGGCGAGGCCGGGATCGGGAAGACGCGCCTGCTCGACGAGCTCGTCGCCACGTTATCCCCGCAGGATGCGCGCGTGGTCGTCGGCCGCGCGTACGAGACGGAGTCCCAGCTGCCGTTCGGCGTCTGGATCCATACGCTCCGGGAGCGAGGCGTGCTCTCCGACATCCGGCGGTATGTCGAGCGGCATCGGACGCGCCTCGGCGAGCTGGCGCGCCTGCTCCCCGAGCTGGCGAGCCTCGAAGCGGAGCCGGCGGGCGTCACTACCGACCCCGGTCGGCTGTTCGAAGCCTTGAGCGAGGTCGTGAGGGAGCTCGCACGGTCCGGGCTGCTGCTCGTGCTGGAGGATCTGCACTGGGCCGACGACTCGAGCCTCCGCTTCCTGGCGTTCCTCGCTCGACGCGCGGAGGGCGCCTCGGTGGCGATCGTCGTGTCCGCCCGCGAGGAGGAGCTGGCCGGATCGCCGCTGCTCCAGCAGGTGCTGGGCGAGCTCGAGCGCGAGGGACGCGGCGTGAGGACACGGCTGGAGCCCCTGTCGCACGAGGCCACGCTGGCGCTGGTCCGAGCCCTGGCGCGAGCGGGCACGGACCCGGCGAGCCTCGAGCGCCTGGGCGAGGAGATGTGGCGGGTCAGCGAAGGCTACCCGTTCATGGTGGTCGAGTCGATGCGCGCCCTCGCCGAAGGCGGCACCACGGCGGCAGTGGCGGGCCTTCCGCTGCCCGAGCGCGTGCGTGACACCATCGTCGGCCGGCTGGAGCGTCTTACCGAGCGTGCCCGGCGCCTCATGAGCGTGGCCGCCGTCGTCGGGCAGGAGTTCGAGTTCCGTGTGCTGCAGCATGCGGGCGGGCTCGAGGCCACCGAAGCCGCCGAGGCGGTGGAGGAGCTGGTCGCGCGGCGGATCCTGCACGCCGTCGGCGAGCGGCTGGACTTCACCCACGATTGGATCCGCCGGGCGGCTCACGAGCGCGTGATTTCGCCGGCGCGCCCGGCCCTGCACGACGCGATCGGCCGGGCGCTCGAAACGCTCTATGCCGACCGGCTGGACGAGGTCGCCGACCGGCTCGCCCACCACTACGCGCAGGCGGGCGATGCGCCCAAGGCCGTCCGGTACCTGCGTCGCCTTGCGGACGCCGCGGGCCGGCGCTACGCCATCGAGGACGCCATCCGGATCCTGCGCCAGGCGCTCGAGCACGTGGCCCGCCTGCCCGTCGCGGACCGCGCGCGCGACGGCATCGGGGTGAGCCTGGAGCTGGCCGTTGCCCTGTCGATCGTGGGGAGGTTCCGCGAGATCATGGACGTGCTGGAACCCCTCCACGACGTCGTGGGCCGCCTCGCCGAGCCACGGGTCGCCGGACCGTACTTCGCGCGCATGGCCCTGACCCGGAGCCTGCTCGGCGACCACGCGCGCAGCGAGGAAGCGGCGCGCCGGGCGCAAGCGGAGGCTGAGCGGTGCGGCGATCGCGCCACGCTCGGCATGGCGCACTATGTGCTCGCGATCGAGGGATTCACGACCGGCGACGCCATCGGCGGGCTGGCGCACGCGCGCGAGGCGGTCGCGCGAATGGAGCAGGCCGGTGATCGGGCCTGGGTCGCCCAGGCCTGCTGGATCTCCGGATTCCTGCAGTACCAGCTGGGAGAGTTCGACGCCGCCATCGAGTCGGAGATGCGGATGGCCGCGGTCGCCGAGTCGTTGGGCGACCAGGGGCGACAAGCCACCGCGCTATGGACGAGCGCGATGTGCCACGTCGGTCGCGGCGACGTCGTGGCCGCCGAGGAAGCGGCGCGCCGGGCCCTGAACCTCTCCCCGGATCCCTCCAACCGGGCAACGGCCGAGGCCCTGCTGGCGATGGCGGTGGCCGAGGCGGGCGACGCGGAACGGGCCATTCCCCTCCTGGAGGAGGCGGAGCGGCAGCACCAGCCATTCCGGCTGCGCCAGGCGGGCGTGACGGTTTCCCTCGCGGCGGCCTACCGGGAAGCTGGCCGGATCGCCGAGGCACGGGCTGCCGCGCTCCGAGCCCTGGAGGTCAGCCGGCTGACGTCGTTCGCCTGGGCACGGGCATCCGCGGAGCGCGAGCTCGGACGCGTCGCCATGGTCCTTCAGGATGTGACCCTCGCTCGCGGTCATCTCCACGCCGCGCTCGCGCTGTTCCGGGCGATTCCGGCGCGGTTCGAGGTGGGTCGGACGCACCTGGACCTGGCCCTGCTGCCGGAGGCGACTCATGACGCTGCTGAAAGACGACGGCATCTCGGCGAGGCGCTTCGCGCGTTCCGGGCGGCCCGGGCGCCCCGGTACCTGGACCGGGCGGAGCGCCTGGCGATGGATCTCGGCGCGGCCGACCTGATCGGCGACGACGCTTCTCGATCCTGACGCCGAGTCAGGCGGCCACCGCGTCGATGGGGCGGGATGAATCCACGACGAGGCGGAAGACTGAGGCGGAGCGGGCGGTCTGTAGTAATGTCTGGAGCACCTGGCCGAGACGAATAACAAGGAGGTGGTCATGCGACATCTCGATGCTTTCCGTGGGCCCCTTTCAGCCTTTGCTGCCCTCTCCGCGCTCCTGCTGGTTCTCCTGGGCTTGGTCGTCGCGCCGGCGGTGGCCGACAGCATCGACCTGGACGCGAACGGCGCTGGGACCGCCATCGGCGCTCCGACTGCCGACCCCAACGTGTACACCGTTACTGTCATTGCGACGGGACACTCGGCCGTGCTCGGCAAGTTTCGGGTACGGGCCCACCACTTCACCGACGTGAGTACTGGAACCTTCCTGGACGGCGCCATCACCTTCGAAGGGGCGCAAGGGAGGCTCTTCGGCACGTACGGGGGTAGCGAGCTTGCAACGGGCTCGCCCGAAATCTTCACCCTTGCCGGAACGATCACGTTCTTGGGAGGTACCGGGCGCTTCGCCGGCGCCACGGGTGAGGCCGATTTCTCGGGCGAACTGCACATCACCGGCATCTCGCCGGGAGGGCTCGTGCGCGAGACGGTGACGTTGGAGCTTCATGGGAGTCTCGATTTCTGAGTCCCGGCCGTCCGGCGCGCCGCACTTCTGCGGGAGCACGGCGCCTGGGCCCCACGCGATGGGACCGGAACGCGACGAAGGGGTTACGGCGAGCGCCGTAACCCCTTCAAGCTGCCGCGTCAAGTACGTTGCCCCGTCACGTCTCGAGAACTGGTAGCGTCTGGGGCCATTCAACCAGTTGCTCCTCGCAGTGGAAGTCGCGGCCAGTGTCCCCACGGCCGCCGCCGATCGCTCGATGCCGGATCGACACCTTCGCTGACGCCCGGAACGGAGGGCCGGACCAGGTCATCTCTGGATGGTATGGGAGCAAAACGGGAGCAGATGATCTTTGAGTCTTGCCCAATCCTCTGCCGGTGCCGTTCACGGCGAGGCACCGACCTCGCCGCTGCAAACCCAACTTCCGCCCGCCGCGATTCGACTCCGTAAGGACTCGTCCCTTATATGGTGATCGTCCGGAACCGAAGGATGATGACGGCGAGGATGACGATGGTGAGACTGCCGAGAACCGGGTTCCCGTAGGAGCTGACCAGCACCTGCGCGCCGCCCAGGGCCAGCGCGGCGAGCGCAAGGTTGCCGAGCGACACCCCCGCCACCAGGACGAGCATGAAGGCGTTGATGAGCCAGGGGACGCCGAGGTTGGGGTGCACGCTCACGAGTGGGGTGAGGAGCGCGCCGGCCAGGCTCGCCAGGGCCGCGCCGAGGCAGAATGTGACGAATCGGACGAGCCGCGTGTTGATGCCGAGCGCCTGCGCCAACTCCTCGTTCATGATCACCGCCTGGGCGACGACCCCGATTTGCGTCCGTTGCATCACTAGCCAGACGAGGATGCCGAGGGCCACCGCGATCAGGAGGAGGACGAGCCGGTACTGGGAGTAGGTCACGCCGGCCACGCTGATCGGCTGCGCGATCGCGCTCTCGGCAAAGTGGATCTCGCGTCCGAAATAGAGCGTGAGGATCTGCACGACGATGATGTTGAGGCCCCAGGTGGCGAGGATCGTATCGAGCGGCCGCGCGTACAGCGCGCGCAGGACCCGCCACTCGACCAGCGCCGCCACCGCCACGCCCATGCCCGCGGCCAGAAGCAGCGCCGTCCAGGGGTTCCAGCCGGCCCAGGTCGTGAGGACCCCCGCATAGGCGCCCATGGCCAGGAACGCCCCGTGGGCGAGGTTGATGATCTTGAGGACCCCGTAGACGACGAGGAGGCCGACCGCCACGATGTACAGCACGCCGGCCGTCGTGACGACGTCGAGCAGCTGGGTGGTGTACATGGCGATCGGCCTCCCGGGTTAGCGCGCTCCGGTTCCGGTTACTTGAGATTCGGGCACTGGTTGCCCGGGTCGACGAGCCCGAAGCTCTTGATGATCTTGGTCTTCCCGTCCGCCTGCACCTGGGCGAGGTAGACCGGCAGCGGCGCGTGGTGCTGCTTGTTCATCTGCACCGCTCCGCGCGGCCCCTTGAAGACGATGGTGGGCAGCACTGCCGCGACCTTGTCCGCGTCGGTGCTCTTCGCCTTCTCGACCGCCATGGCGTACGCATGGATGCCGTCGTATTGCGGCTGGGAGAGCGAGTTCGGCGTCTTGAGATTGGCCCCGAACTTCTTCTTCATCGCCTCCAGGAAGGTCTTGTTCTCGGCGTTGTCGATGCCGGTGAAGTAGTCGCCGGTGTAGTAGACCCCCTCGGCCGCGTTGCCGCCCTGCTCGGCGGTCAGCTCGTCGATGGAGAGGCTTCCGACTGGCATCTTCAAGCCGGCGGCCTTGAACTGCTTCATGAAGTCGATGTTCGGGCCACCTCCCGAGGTCGCGTACATGATGCCGTCCGGGTTGGCCGCGCGGATCTTGCTGATGATCGCCGTCCAGTCGGACTGCTGGAGCGGCTGGTACTCCTCGCCGAGGATGGTCCCGCCCAGCCCTGCGATCGCCTTCTTGGCCGGCTCGATCAACCCGCGCCCGAAGGCGTAGTCGCTGCCGAGCACGAACCACTTCTTGACCTTCTTCTCGTCGGTCATGAACTTCACGAGCGGCGCCACGATCTGCTCGGGAACCCAGGCGTTGACGTAGAGGTACTTCCCGCACGCCCGCCCCTCGTAGAAGGACGTGTAGATGAAGAGCGTCTTCGCGCGGTCGGCGATCGGTGCGCCTGCGTTGCGCGCGGCACTCGTCTCCATGGTGATGATGGCGTCCGCCTTGTGCTGCCGGATGGCCGTGTTGAACGCCTTCACGGCGCCGGCGGGGCCGCTCTCGTCGTCGAGGGGCATCAGCTTCACCGGCCGCCCCATGATGCCGCCCTTGGCATTCAGCTCCTCGACCGCCAGCTCCGCCGACTGCACGACCGCCGGCGCCACCACGCTGTTCACGCCGGAGAGGCCGACCGGGACCGCGATGACGATTGGCGGTGCCTGTGCTTCGGCCAACGGCGCCGCGCCACCCGACAGCATGGCGAGTCCCAGCATCAGTCCCAGGGCCACTAGCGTTCTCGAGCTCTTCCGCATGGCTGTTCCTCCTTGTGGTGCTAGATGACCAGGTGTCGTTCGACGTTTTCCCGCGCGCCGGCATCGCTGGCGCGCCCTGTCTCGACGACCGTCCCCCCCTTGATGACGGCATAGCGATCCGCCAGCCCCAGCGCGAAGCCGACATTCTGCTCCACGAGCACGACCGTGAGGCCGTGCGCCAGCCGCTCCTCCGCCAGGACCTCGGTGAGCCTCGTGATGACGGCAGGTTGAAGCCCTTCGGTGATCTCGTCCACGAGGACCAGGCGCGGGCGGGTGAGGAGGGCCCGTCCGATGAGGAGCATCTTCTGCTCCCCGCCCGAAAGCGTCCCTGCGCGCTGTTGCCGCCGCGCCGTCAACACCGGGAACCAGCGCGCGACCGCCTCGAGCCGCGCGTCGAAGCTGAGCCCGTCTCGCAGCGCCAGGCGGAGGTTCTCTTCCACCGTCAGGTCCTGGAAGATCGACTTCTCCTGAGGGACGTAACTGACCCCGAGGCGCGTGATCCGGTAGGGCGGCCACCCGGTGACGTCCTGTCCGAGCAGCTCCACGCGGCCGTGCTTGGCCGGCAAGAGCCCCATGATCGTCTTGAGAAGCGTGGTCTTGCCCATCCCATTCTTCCCGAGGATAGCGAAGATCTCTCCGCTCGGGACGTCGAGAGCGACGCCCCGGAGAACCGGCGACTCGCCGTAGCCCCCCTCCAAGGCCCGGACGGCGATCATGGCTTGCCGCCGATGTAGATCGTTCGGACCACCTCCGAGTCGGCCACCTCCGCGAGGGGGCCGTCGAGAAGGATCTTGCCCTGGTGGAGCACCACGAGCCGGGTGCTGATCTCGCGAACAAAGTCGAGGTCGTGCTCGATGAGGAGCAGGCAGAGCCGGTGGCCCCGGGCCAGCTCCTTCAGCACGCTGCCGATCGCCGACCGCTCGTCGCGCGTGAGCCCCGCCGTCGGCTCGTCGAGGAGGAGCACCGTCGGCTCGAGCGCGAGCACCATCGCGAGCTCCAGGGCCTGCTTCGCCCCGTGCGAGAGGTGCCCCGCCGGCTCGTTCAGGAGGGGCAGCAGCCCCGAGACCTCGACCGCGTGGAGAGCCGGCTCCGGCAGCTCCAGCGTCCGGGAGCGCCGCCAAGGCGACGCTGGGGTCCGATACGCGCGCGCCACGCGCAGGCAGTCCAGGACGGTCAGGGCATCGAAGACGTTGGGCGTCTGGAACTTCCGGCTCACGCCCAGCGCCACGCATGCCTGCGGCGGCAGGCCGTCGATCCGGCGGCCGCCCACCCGCACCTCGCCGCTCGATTGCTCGCGGCCGTCCGCGATGCACCGGAGGAGCGTGGTCTTGCCGGCGCCATTCGGCCCCACGATCCCCACGACCTCGCCCCGTCTCGCCTCGAGGTTCACCCCTTCCAGCACCCGCAGGCTCCCGAACCGTTTCGACACCTCTCGCAGCTCGAGGGCCGGCCCGTCCTCGTTCGCTGCACCGGCGGCGCCGTGCGCCCGGGGAAGCGCGCGCAGCGAGGCGGGGTGGGCGGCTGGGCGGGAAAAAGCCCGCCCCCGCGTCTCCTTGAGGGAACGGACCGCTCGCGACACGCCGCCGGCGAGCGCGGGGACGACGCCCCGGGGGAGGTAGACGACGACCAACACGAACGCGAAGCCGACGAAGAGGAGCCAGACGAAGGGGAGGTTGCCGCCCAGGACCGCCGAGACGTAGTTGATGCCGATCGTGCCGAGGATCGGGCCGACCAGCGTGCCGCGGCCCCCCAGCGCCGTCCAGACCACCATCTCCGTTCCGAAGGTGAAGTCGCCGTAATTGTGAGCCGCGACGCTCCCGAAGAGCACGTAGAAGGCGCCGGCCAGCGCCGCCACCGCGCTGCAGACTGCCATCAGCCCGATCTTGAGGCGCGAGGTCCGGAGCCCCAGGTACCGGCAGCGGTCCTCGTTCTCGCGGATCGCGACCAGGATCCGCCCCACGTCGCTGGTGACGAGCACGTAGGCGCCGACCGTCACGAGGAGGAGAAGTCCCCCCGCGATCCAGAACCACTGCCCCACCGAGAGGAACGGTGCCGGGATCGGCAGCCCGCTGCTCGACCCGGTGTACGCGCCGCCGGAGAGGATGATCTGCGTGAAGACCACCGGGAGCGCCAGCGTCACGATCGCCGCGTAGATCGGCGACGCGCGGTCGAAGAAGGCGAGCCACCCGACTCCGGCGCCCACCAGCGCCGCCGCCGCCATCGCTGCCACGATCGCGCCCGCCGTCGCGAGTGGCCCCTCGACATAGTAGGCGAGCGCGAGCGCCACCGTGTAGACGCCGATGCCGAAGAACGCCGACTGGCCGAAGGTCAGCACGCCCGTGTAGCCCCAGAGGAGGTCGACGGTGATCGCCGCGATCGCGAAGAAGAAGGCCTGGGCGAGGATCTGCTGCGCGTAGTCATCGAGGACAAACGGGCTCGCGGCCAGGGTTGCGGCCAGGAGCGCGGTGACGGCGAGGATGCCTTGCCAGCGAGCGACCATTCGAAGTGTCCGCTGGCACTATAGCCCGATTCTGGGCGACAATGCGACCGGTGGAGGTGCCCATGAGTGATCCGAAGGGCCGCGACGAGGCGGTGGTGAAGATTGCCTGCGTCCAGATGGCGCCGGTCGTCGGCGAGAAGGAGCGGAACGTCCGCCGGAGCGTCGAGCGGATCGAGGAGGCCGCCGGCGCGGGCGCGAGCCTGATCGTGCTGCCCGAGCTGTGCAATTCCGGGTACGTGTTCGACTCCCGCGAGGAGGCCTTCGCGCTGGCCGAGGAGATCCCGGACGGTCCCACCTGCCAGGCCTGGAGCGAGGTCGCCCGCAAGCACGGTAGCCACCTGGTCGCCGGCATCGCCGAGCGGCACGGGCAGGCCCTCTACAATGCCGCCGTCGTCATCGGGCCATCGGGCTTCATCGGGAAGTTCCGGAAGAACCACCTCTGGAACGAGGAGAACCTCTTCTTCGAGCCGGGCAACCTCGGCTTCCCCGTCTTCAATACGCCGATCGGACGGATCGGGACCTTCATCTGCTATGACGGCTGGTTCCCCGAGAGCTATCGGCTCTGCGCGCTTCAGGGCGCCGATATCGTCTGCATCCCCACCAACTGGGTCCCCATCCCCGGGCAGGCGAAGGACCGAGAGGCGATGGCCAACATCCTCGTCATGGCCGCCGCCCACGCCAACTCCATGTTCGTCGCCGCCGCCGACCGGGTCGGTACCGAGCGGGGGCAGCCCTTCATCGGCCAGAGCCTCATCGCGTCGTATACCGGCTGGCCCATCGCCGGCCCCGCCGGGCCCGACACGGAGGAAATCCTCTACGCCGAGGTTAACCTCGCCGACGCCCGCCGCAAGCGCAACTGGAACGAGTTCAACCAGGTGCTCCGAGACCGCCGCACCGACGTCTACGATGAGATGCTCGGGGCCAAGACAACCAGGGGGTGGTACTGATGACGTTGCCGCCGCTCAAGCACGTGGCCGAACTGGCCGGCTACCCGCTGCCTGAAGTGGATCTCGAGCAAGTCGCGGCGATCCTCGACGGCATGATGGAGGACATCCAGAAGCTCCGTGACCTCGACTTGCCCGACGACGTGGAGCCGATTCTTGGATTTCACGTCGACCCCTGGGAGGCGTAAGATGAGCACGGCGGAGTGGCCCTGGCGATCGCTCGCCGACGCCGCGCGCGCCGTCGAGTCGCGCGCCGTCTCGCCCTTAGAGCTGACCCGGGCCTGTCTCGACCGGATCGAGAAGGTCGACCGCGCCGTGCACGCCTTCGTCTCCGTGCAAGCGGAGGCGGCGCTCGAGGCCGCGCGGATCGCCGAGCGGGAGATAACGGCCGGCCGCTACCGCGGCCCCCTGCACGGCATCCCCGTCGGCATCAAGGACAACTACGACACCGTCGGAGTCCCCACGCGGAACGGCTCCCAGGTCTTCAGCGACCGGACACCGTCGTCGGACTCGACGGCGTGGACGCGCTTGCGCGACGCCGGCGCCGTACCGCTCGGGAAGACCGTGATGAGCGAAGCCGCCTGGGGGGTCGATTTCCCGCCGGTGCGGAACCCCTGGGACGTGCGGCGCAACCCCGGCCTGTCGTCCGGCGGCTCCGGTGCCGCCGTCGCGGCCGGAATGTGCTTCATGGCCATGGGGTCGGATACCGGCGGGTCCATCCGGATCCCCGCCGGGCTGTCCGGCGTCGTCGGCTTGAAGGCCACTTACGGCCGCGTCTCGAAGGCCGGCGTGATGCCCCATACCTGGTCGCTGGACCACGCCGGGCCGTTGACCCGACGGGTCGAGGATGCGGCGTTGACGCTCCGGGTGATCGCCGGCTTCGATCCGCGCGACCCCAGCTCGGCCGACAGGCCCGCCGGCGACTACCTCGCCTCGTTGAAGAAGGGCCTCCGCGGCCTGCGCGTCGGCGTGCCGCGCGAGCACTTCTGGGACCGCATCGAGGCTCGGGTCGAGCCGGTGGTCCGCCAGGCCCTGCGCGATCTCGAGGGGGCCGGCGCGCGGGTGGAGGAGGTTTCCATCCCCCACATGACCGGTGCCCTCGGTGCCATCCTCGTGACCGAGATGGCGTCGGTCACCGCCTGGCACGACACGTATCTGCGGCAGCCGGACCGGCGGGCTCGGTACACCCCGGAAGTACGCGCCCTCATGGACGCCGGGAAGTTCATCTTCGCCACCGACTTCCTCAAGGCCCAGCGCCTGCGCCGCGTCCTGATCGATGAGGTGCGCGCCGCCTTCGCCGGCGTCGACGTGCTCGCGACGCCGACCCTGCCCTTGTGCGGCTGGGAGGTCTCGCAGAGCCACGTCGAGATCGCCGGCCAGCCCGAGCACGTGCTCCACGCTTGCTGGCGTTACACGTACCCCTGGAACCTGACCGGGCTGCCCGCGCTGTCCGTGCCGTGCGGGTTCGCGGACAGGCTCCCCGTCGGTCTGCAGCTCGTCGGGAAGCCATTCGACGAGGCGACCATCTTGCGAGCGGGCGAGGCGTATCAGCAGGCCACGCACTGGCACGAGCAGCATCCGGCCGACCCCGCGCCGGGTACGGCCTGACCGTTTTTCGAGGAGTCGCAATGTCCGACGCTAGGACAACTTCGCAGCGAACCAGCGACCTTTGGGTTATGAGTCGTCCTGAGAGCGTGTCGGCAACCCTCTGATCTATACCGATGCCTTCCGCTGCGCGGCGCCAGAGTTTTCCTGCGTGTTCGTAGTAATGAGGCTCAAAGCCATGCCTACTGTCCGCCGCGCGCCTTCCATTTACCCTGGAGCCTGAGGCCCCGTCGGCCTCGACGGTCAGCTCGAGCTCGACCGATACGCTGGACGGCAGCGCGTGGACCTCGATGGCGGAGCGGGCGTGACGCCCCGCCTCGCCGAAGAACGCCAACAGCAGGTCGGCGGCCTGTTGATGGCGCCGGCTGCTCGCAAATTACGGCCGCCCGGTGGGGAAGTCGAACTTCGAGCGGCGCATGTTCCACAAGGCGCTGGAGAAGGCCGAAATCACCGGATCCGCTTCCATGACCTCCGACACACCTTCGCCTCGCGGCTGCTGCAGAACCGAGAGAGTCTTGTCTACGTGAAGGACCAACTCAGACCGCCACTCGATTAAGGTGACGGCAGACGAGGACGAGCAGGCGCAAGCGCTCGAGGCGGCGATAGGACAAGGCGAGACGGCGCCCGCTCAGCCCGAAGGGCCGGGGTCGCGCACCCCGACGCAACCCCCGCGCAACCTAGAGCCTACTCAACGCGCGCGCGGGGTCACGGATTGCTCCGTAACCCCGCGTGAACAATTGGTGGAGCTGAGGGGGCTCGAACCCCTGACCCCAAGACTGCCAGCCTTGTGCTCTCCCAACTGAGCTACAGCCCCACTGTGCCGCAGGATACTTTTCGCCGCCGGTTCTGTCAAGAACGGCCACTATTTGCGGGCCTCCCGCCCTGCGCGGAGACGCTGCTCTCGGCGAGGCGCGAAGGGTCTCCGTCCAGCTTGCGCTGGAGCAGCGAGGTGAGCCAGCGCGCCGGAATGGGGAAGAAGGGCGTGAATCCCAGCGTCCGCGGGTAGACCAGGACCTTTCGGCGCCGCTCGAGCGCGCGGATAGTCCGCGCCGATAGCTGCTCCACCGTTCCCCGAGGCCCCCGGCCGATCGCGTCGCGCGCGCCGGGCACGATGTCGCGCGCCTTTGCCAGCATCGCCGTCTCGATGGGCCCGGCCATGAGCTCCATCACGTGCACCCTCGAGCCGTTCAGCTCCAGCCGCAGCGTTTGCGACGCCAGCGACAGCGCGGCTTTGGTGGACGAGTAATGACCGGTGAACACCCAGGGCGCGACGCCGGACAGGGACGTGACATTGACCACGGCGCCGTCCCGGCGCTGCCGCATCGCCGGCACCAGCGCCTGGATGAGGGCCAGCGGGGACCAGTAGTTGAGCTCGAAGAGCTCGCGCATGTCGTCGTTGTCGCCGGCGCCGAACTGAGAGCCCACCGCGCTGGCGCCGGCATTGTTGACCAGGATATCGACCTGGCCCAAGCTCTTGACCGCCCGCGCCGCGAGGACCGCGGCGACCCCGCGCTTGCTCAGATCGGCTTCCAGCACCACCGGGCGCGGATGGCCCGCGCCCGAGACCTCCGCCGCGAGCTCATCCAGCGCCGCCACCCGGCGCGCCGCGATGGCCACGGTGACCCCGCGCGCGGCCAGCGCCTTGGCCAGGCCCCGGCCGATGCCCACCGAGGCGCCCGTAACCAGCGCTGTCTTGCCTGTGAGCACGAACTTCACGCGCTCACCATAGCATTTCATCGCGCGCCGCCGCGGCGGGGGCGGGCGTCGCTGTCGAGCCTGGGGGGAGCTGGTGCCGGAGGCGGGATTTGAACCCGCACGCCCTTGCGGGCACGGCGTTTTGAGCGCCGCGAGTCTGCCGTTTCTCCACTCCGGCCCCGAGCCGCCATACTAACATCGGCCTTCGGAGGCCGGACCGATCGGCTCCATCTCGTAGCTTTCCCCCAATTTTGTTGTCAGGGGGGCTACGATACGTCACCAACGTGACGTCCTGGAGGTTGATAACTGAGCGGCTCGCCTGGAATTTCGAGTACTTGGCCGGGGAAGAGATATGGCAACATTCCTGCTTATCAGCGAGGTTACACTTGAACGCATAGGTAGTGCTTCGAGGGCTCAGGAATGGATCACTTGAATTTGAGGGGCTTGAAATGGTGATGAAGTCGCTCGTGGATCAGAGAGGCATGACCCTACCCGAGATCCTCGCGGCGGTGGTCGTGATCATGGTGGCGCTCGTCGCTCTTGCGTCCGCCATCCCGATCTCCGCCTACGGTATCCAGGAAGGAAGCCAGCTGACGACGGCGACCTTCCTCGCCAACCAGCGCATGGAGCAGGTCAAGCAGAGGCAATGGAGCGAGGCGCAGGATGAGGTCGGCTTCTCCGCGTCGAGCACCGCCGCGCCGGACATCGGAGGGACCACGACCTTTCCGGACGAGAACCCGGTGGCCGCCCCATACACACAGTTCACCCGGACGGTGCGAATCACCAGTTGCGGCGCCGGTGCCGGCTGTGGCGGCATTGTGGATCCCTTTCTCAGGCAGGTCACGGTGACGGTGAGTTACCGGCCGCTGACGGGACGGGGCCAGGCCGCGACCGGGAGCACGAAATCGGCCATCGTCACCCTGGTGGTGTCACGCCGATGAGGGCCCTGGAACGGGCGGTGCGAAACCAGCGAGGCTTCAGCCTCGCGGAGCTCCTGATCGTCATGGCCCTTACCGGCCTGATCCTCGCCGGAGTCTTCGCGATCCAGCAGCGGGGGACGAACAGCTATCTCATGGGTGCCAGCCGCGTGGAGGTTCAGCAAAACTCTCGCACGGCCCTTGAGTTGATGACCCGTGAGCTCCGGTCGGCAACGTGCGTGACGGCGCTCAGCGGCACGACCGACATCACCTTCAAGACCGGGAACCCCGACTGTGCGCTCGGCGTGACGGTACGCTACCAGCTATCCGGCAACACCCTGAACCGGACGGAAGCGGGGGTCGCGGGTGTCCTCATCGGAGGGGTGCAATCCCTCACGTTCACCTCTTATGCTGCCTTCAATCCCGTCACAAACCTCGCGCCGACCACCACTGTCCCCGGCGACGTGAAGGCTGTCCGCATCCAGATCATTACCCGTCCGGAGCGACCCGCCGGCGCCGGCACTCCCGGCGACCAGCGGTCCACGGTGGAATCCACCGTGATGCTGCGGAACGGATGACGGAGGAGTCTCCCATGCCAATTCGTAATCTCACCCGATTGTTCACCGACGAGCGGGGCGCCGCGCTTCCGCTCGCCTTGATCGCGATGGTCATGCTGACCACGCTCATCGTCGCCTTCTCTGTTCTGGCGACGTCGGAGCCCATGATCGCGAACAACCAGCTCACGACGGCGCAGGCCCGGGCCATCGCGGAATCGGGGGTCGAGCGGGCCCTCTGGGTGCTCAACAACTCCTACGCCGGGAATACGAGCGGACTTGCCGATACGTTCCCCTCCACCGCGCCCGCCCCGTACGACGGCAACGTGTCCGTCAACGTGGATTTGGGCGGCTCAACCCTGGGTGTCTACCGGGTCTCCGTTTCATCCCCCGGGGTGTCGATTTCCGGGCTGTCAACCGTGGGCGCCACCGAACGAGAGATCGTGTCACGCGGCTTTCTCCCGTCCACGGCGAGCCCGAGGGGCAAGCATCACATCGTGCTGGTGGCATCCCCGTTCAAGTTTGCCGATCCGCCGGCGGCGCTGTCGGTCCGCGGCGAGCTCCAGGTGGGCGGCAATACGAACATCAGCGCCCATGACGACACGAGCTGCGGGTCCAAGCCGGGAACCTTCACGACCGGGACGACCACGGTGCAGGGCGGTTCCGCCGACGTGTACGGTGCCGACGGCAACACCACGAGAAACCAGACGGGCGATATCAGCCAGAACCAGCCGACGTCCGCGTTCGACCCCTATATCCTGACCGACAACGATCTCGCCGCGCTCAAGGCCTACGCGAAGGCGCAGGGCACCTACTACCAGGGCACGGTGGCCTTTAGCGCGAGCAATCGGATGCCGAACGGGGTCATCTTCGTGGACTCGGCGAGCGGCAACCCCGTCACCGCCACGAGTGACCCGTCGGACATGGCGAATCTCACCATCCACGGGAACGCGCCCGCCTCGGCGGATGGCATCTTCAAAGGCTGGCTCATCGTCAATGGCACGCTGGCCATCAGCGGTAACTTCCAGATGTGGGGTTTCGGGTACGTCCAGAACGACTTCACCTACACGGGCACCGGGACCGGCCAGATCGTCGGCGCGATGATGAGCCGGAACATTCAGGACGCCTCCTCGACGACTATCGACACGAACACCGGCGGCAATGCGAGTATCATTTACGACTGCAAGAAGGCTCGGGGCGAAGGATTCATACCGCGTTTTACCGTGAAGGCGGGGACGTACAAGGAGATCTCGGACTGACACGCCGCGGCGCACTCCTCGCGATCCTGGCGCTGGCCCTCCTGGTCGGCGCCTGCCGCAATCCTCCACCGCCGGCCGTGGCGGTGGAGGATCCCGAGACGCTGGCCGCCGCCGCCCTCGACCGGGCCGACTACGCGCAGGCCGCCGTTCTCTATCGGAAGGCCATCGATCGTCGCCCCGGCAGCGTCTCCGCCCACTATGGGCTCGGCGTCGCCAGCTCGAACCTGAACCGGCGGGACGACACGATCCGTGAGTTCCAGTGGGTCCTCGCCAACGGAAAGCCGGACTCCGCGGAGGTCGACGGAGCCCGCCGCTGGCTGATCGCGGCGGGCGTCCTGCGCCCGTCGGCTGCTGATGCCACTCAAAGCGAGGCCGACCCGGGCGGGAATAGCTCCATCGAGGGCCAGGCCTATCTGGGCAGCGCGGATCAGCGGCAGCCACAGACCCGGATGCAGCTCCACCTCGTGGGCCAGCCCGACAGCCCCACGAAGGAGGAGCGTCACGTCCTTCGAACCGACCGTGACGGCCGCTTCCGGTTCAGCAACGTGATGCCGGGCACCTACATGCTCACCGATCGCGTGGCCGGGAAGCCGCAGTGGCGCCTCAAGATCGAGGTGGGCCCGGGATCCACGCTCCGACTCGATCTGAGCCCCGGCAACGGCACCGCGACCCGCGACGACTTCCCCAGTCGCGGCTAGCCGGCCGGCCCCGGCCTTCCTCACCTCGGCTCGATAGGCATCCGCGCGATCCCCAGCCAGGCTATGGGCGCTCCCGCCTTCTCCGCGGCCTGCGCGGGCGGCAGCGCTCGATCCCAGTCGGCGGCGATGAACCGCCGGGCATTCACGCCGTCGGCGGCGTCGGACACCAGCCAGAGAAGTGGTGGAACCATGATGTCCGGCTGGAGCATCTTGCTGCGATCACCCGCGTCGTCCCCCACCAGCGGGGTATTGGTCACGCCTCCGGGGACGAGCACGTTGGCGGTGACCCCGGTCCCGGCCAGATCCGCCGCCATGATGGCGGTGGCGGACTCGGCAGCGGCTTTGCTCGCGCCATACAGTAGATAGCCCGCGCGCACCATGGTGCCGAGGCTGGTGGTCACGGTGATGATCCGTCCGCGCTTGGCGCGTAGCATGTGCGGTACGACCGCGCGCGCCATCATGATGGGGCCGGTGGCGTTCACGGCGAGGAATCGGCTCCACTGCTCGGGGGTGGCCTCCCAGAACCGGATCGGATTGCGCCGCTGATCCGCGCGCACCGACGCCTGGCCGATGCCGGCGTTGTTGACCAGCACGTCGATCCGTCCGAATCGCTCGCGTGCCGCCGCCACGATTCCCTCGAACGCATCAGGCTGGGCGAGGTCGGCGGGCAAGGGCAGGACGGAGCCCGGAGTGCCGGTCACGTCGGCGGCCAGCGCCGCCAGCGCCGTCGCATTTCGATCGACGGCCACGACATCGATGCCGCTCCCGACGAGGCCCAGCGCCATGGCCCGTCCGAGGCCGCTCGCCGCGCCGGTCACGATCGCGGCTTTCCGCTCTGTCGCCATCGGTGTGTCCTCCTTGTGCTCGGGGGCGACTATTCCAGAAGTGGAGGCGGCGCGCCAGAACCTCGCGTCCTCTGCTAGACTCCCGCCAGCCCTTGAGGTGGGCTCAGGGATGGGCCTGACCAGGGACCAATGAGGTGACCCGGTGATCATGAGTCGATGAACCACGCCGATCAACCGGACTTGCTCCCCGAGGCGCCGAGCGTCGGCGAGCGCTTTGCTCGTCTACTCCTGACCCGCTCGCCGCTGGGCGCCCTGGTTCGGCGCGTCGCCCGCATCCGCGCGTCCGTCCACGCCAAGCTGCTGGGCGCGTTTCTCCTCATCGCGCTCCTTCTCATCGCCATGGGGGCGATGAGCCTCCAGGCCATCAACAGCGTGGCCCGCCAGAGCCGGCTCCTGGATCAGGCCCACCAGCGGGTCGAGGCTTCCCGCCAGATCGCGCATACCCTGGGCGTGCAGATGAACGTCATCCGGAACGCGGTGCTGGTCCGGGACGAGGTGACGATCGAGAGCGTCCTCCGCCAGAGTGACCGCTTCAGCGAGACGCTGGGCGTCCTCGAGCGCGCGGCCCCGCCGGACGAGCAGCAGACCATTCAGCGGATTCGCGAGGTCAACACCCAGGTGCTGAGCACAGTGGGGGAGGTGGCGCGACTCACCCGGTCCGGCAAGGTGGAGGAGGCGATGGCGCTCCACCTGAACGAAAGCGATCCTTTGTATCGAGAGATCTCCACACTCGTGACGCGGATCGTCCAGACCGAGGAGGTCGGGATGGATCGCCTCCGGCCGAGCGTGGCGGCGGCGAGCCGCGAGGCCCTCCTCCTCATCGGCGCCTTCGCGGCGGCGTCCATCTTCCTCGCCCTCCTGCTGGGGTTCGTCATCTCCTGGTCCTTCATCCTTCCCGTCCGGGAGGCAGAGGGATTCCTCGCGCACGTCGCCAAGGGCGACTTCAGCGCCAGCATCGACGTCGCGAATCGCGACGAGTTCGGCGCCCTCGCCGCCCGCATGAACCACATGAGCCGGGAGCTGCATCAGCTCTATGACGATCAGCGCCGCGCGGCGCAACAGCTCCGAATGCTCAACACCGAGCTGGAGCAGGCCAGCCGGGCCAAGTCGGACTTTCTGGCCAACATGAGCCACGAGCTCCGCACCCCGATGAACGCGATCCTCGGGTTCACCGAGATGATCACGGACGGCGTCTACGGCGAGGTGCCGCCTGAGATTCGAGAGCCGGTGGCCGACATCAACACCTGCGGCAAGCAGCTCCTCCGGCTCATCAACGACGTGCTCGACCTCTCCAAGATCGAGGCCGGGCGCATGGACCTCGCACTGGACGTCTACTCGGTCGAGGATGTGGTGAATACCGTGCGCACCTCCCTCCGGTCGCTGGCCGCCGAGAAGGGGCTGGACTTCGTCACCGTCATCCCGCCGGACCTGCCGCTCTGCCAGGGGGACGCGAAGCGGATCACGCAGTGCCTGGTCAATCTGGCCGGGAACGCGCTGAAGTTCACCCGCGAAGGACGGGTGGAGATCGGGGTCGAGATGCGCGACGGGGCGCTGCTCTTCCGGGTCTCCGATACCGGCATCGGCATCCCCGCCTCGCAGCTCGGACACATCTTCGAGGAGTTCCGGCAGGTGGACGCCACCATCACGCGGGAGTTCGGCGGGACGGGGCTGGGGCTTTCCATCACGAAGAAGTTCGTGGAGCTCCACGGCGGGCGGATCTGGGTGGAAAGTGAATCCGGGAAGGGCTCGACCTTCTTCATCTCGATGCCCGTGACGGTGGAGCGGGAGGCGCCGGCGTGAAGACCATCCTCTACGTCGAGGACAACGAGTTCAACCGGAAGATCGTTCGTGATCTCCTGGGCCGCTCCTCCTACCGTCTCATCGAGGCCACCGACGGCGAGGCCGGCGTGGCGGCGGCCCTCGAGGCGCTGCCGGACCTCATCATCATGGACATCCAGCTCCCCCGCCTGTCGGGGCTGGAGGCCACGCGGCAGCTCCGCGCCGAGCCCCGGACGGCGCACATCCCCATCATCGCGATGACGTCCTTCGCGCTGGCCGGCGACGAGGAGAAGGCTCGCGCGGCAGGGGCGGTCGCCTATCTGTCGAAGCCCTACAGCCCGCGGGAGCTGCGCCGGCTCATCGGAGAGCTCGCGCCGGAGGAGTCGGCCTAGAGGGTCAGCTTGGTCTTCCCGTCGATGTCGACAAGCCCTGAGTCCGGGACGTAGCCGACGTTGATGGTCTTCATGAAGGCGAGCTGGGACGCGAAGGCCTGCTTGGCCAGCGGGTCCCGCTTGGCCCACTCGAACCACATCGGGATAGCATAGCGCCGGAACTTCTCGATGTCGGCCTCGGAGAGCCGGATGACCTGGACCCCCTGCGCCTTGAACTTGTCCCAGGCCGCGATGTTCTCCTTCTGGATATACGCGTACTGATCCCAGGAGTGCTGGCGCGTCGCCGCGATCACCACATCCTGAAGATGCTTCGGGAGCGCGTTCCACTTGCCCAGGTTCACCGTGAGGTCCATGAGGTCCACCGGCTGGTGGAGGCACGGGGTCGAGGGCGGCCCCAGGATGATGTACTTGGCGATCTGCCCCAAGCCCAGGCCGTAGTTCACCGCG
Organism: Candidatus Nitrosocosmicus sp.; assembly: GCA_035654455.1. Lineage (GTDB taxonomy): Bacteria > Methylomirabilota > Methylomirabilia > Rokubacteriales > CSP1-6 > DASRWT01. The sequence continues at coordinate 34,584 of DASRWT010000011.1, forward strand.
GGACCCGTGTAGTCCGCCGCGTCGAGCCCCCCCTTGTCCAGCGCTCCGTACACCTCCGCCCCGGGGAGGATCGTGGTGGAGACCCCGGCCTTCGCGAAGATCGCCGCGATCATCCCCCCCGGCAAGCGGATCTTCTTCCCCTTGAAGTCCTCGAAGGAGCGGATCGGGACCTTGGAGTGGATGATGTTGAGATCATGCTGGATGGGGCCCACGTAGAAGATGTTGTGGGCCTCGAACGCCTTCCGGGCGATCTGGATTCCCCCCAGCTCGTAGTACCAGGTCTCCCACTGGTCGGGCCGGTCGAGCCCGAGCGGATACGAGGACAGGAACGCGGTGACCGGCATGTTCCCCGCCCAGTAATTGGTGAAGACATGCATCGCGTCGAGCCCGCCCCCCTTCACGGCGTTGAACATCTCGAAGGTGCCGACCACGGCCCCCGCCGGAAGCGGCTGGAACTCGACCTTTCCCTCCGAAAGGACCTTCACGTTCGCGCAGTACTTCTTGAACGCGGTGAAACCGGCGAGGCCGGAGCTCCACGCGGTCTGGACGCGCCACTTGATGGGGGCCTGAGCGCGGATCACCGCGGGGAACGCCAGCGCCGCGGTGCCACCCGCGAGGGCGCCGGCGGCGATGAAGCGGCGCCGGGAGGTGGGGGTTCGCGGTTCGCGAGGAACGCTCTCGTTCGTCATCCGGGTCCACCTTTCCTCAGGCGCGGCGGAGTGTGGAGAGCCCCCGCGTGACGGTCTGGGCGCGGGCTCAAGCTCGAGCGTCTGTCGCCTGGGGCCGCCGGGATTATTGGGCTTGACCGAACCTCCCGTCAAGCCGGGCGCGGTGCCTGGTCAAGACATGCCCCACGGCGCCGCCTGCGCTATAGGGCGAAACGTCGACGCTCGGCGTATGGTAGCGGAAGGAGCGAGCCAACCCCACATGGAACGCTCGGGCGCTGAGCCGGCTGTCCTCGAGGCGGTGGCGTTCCTCGTCACTGCCTGGAAGAACTTGTTCGCCTATCCACCCGGGCATCCCGCCCGGGCGGCCTCCCTCGAAAACGCGCATGCGCGCCTCTCCACGTTCATGGCCACCTCGGGTCGCCTGGTTCTGGGAGTGACCCGGGACGGTCTTCTGTACAGATCGAAGAAGATCGAGTCGGTGAATGTGGGCGCGTTTGCCGAGGCCCTCTACCGCCGGAACGCGGCCCTGCTGTACATCGAGGAAGACGTCGCTCCCCGCGACCTCGAGCAGCTTCTGCGACTTCTGGCGGACGCGCCGGGAGGCCCCCAGCGGACGCCGATCGGCGACGAGCTGCGCGCGGCCGGTGTCGACGGCATCACCATCACCTCGATCGACTACACCCGCCTGATCATCAGCGACCGGCTCACGGACCTCGAGTCCCGCCCGGCCGTATCCCTCTGGGACACGCTGATTGCCGCATTGACCACCGGCAATCACCTCAGCCCCGAGGGCGCCGCGGCCTTGGGGCCCGAGTCGTACTCGGCGACCGGCGTGGCGGATCTCCTGAACGACTCCGCGGCCCTGGGCCGGGCCGGCGGCCCGGGCGGAGCGGTTGACGGAGGCGGGGGCGGCGCCGAGGGCCCAGGGGGCGGCGCGACGATCCGGACCCTCGCGAGCTCACTGGCCGAGCACCTCACCCGGGTCCAGGGCCCGGAAAGGGACGTGGCCCTCCGCCAGGTCGCGGAGTTCCTCCGCGCGCTTCCCGCCGAGGTGCGCGAGCCCTTGCTCGCGTCGGCCCTCCAGACCCTCGACGCCGAGGAGCGGTCCCCGGAGCTCCTGCAGAGCCTGGTGAGGCACCTCGAGCCCGACCAGGTGCTGCATTCGCTCCGGCGCCTCAATGCCGAGGGAATGCGGCTCTCGCCGCACGCGCTCCGGATGATCCAGACCCTGGCCGCCGCCCGCGGGGAGCCGACCATCCCGGACCGCCTGGCGAGCGCCTCGGCGGATATCGCGGAGGTCTCGGCACTCTTCGAGGACGAGGACGTGGACCGCTTCAACCCCCAGGACTACCGGGCGCTCCTCGCCCAGGTGGCTGCCATCGACCTCATGACTGCGTCGGTGTGGGCCGCCGATCCCGCCGCCCTCGGACCGGAGATGGACACGCTCACCGATGACGCGGTGGATGCGAGCCTCGTGACCACGCTCTTCGACCTCACCGCCGCATATTCCGAGACGGTGCCGCCCTTCGTGGTGGGGCGGCTCCGCATTCTCTTCGAGCGCGCGCTGGATGAGACGCGGTTCGACCGAGCCCTCGGGATCATCCGGGGCGTGCGCGCGCTCGCCGAGGCCGAGGGCCTCTCGCCGGAGCAGCGGGCCGGCCGGGCGTACCTCGTGGGAAGCCTGATCGACGCGCTCCCGCTCTCGTCCCTCCTCGCGTCCGCGGGCACACCGGACCATCTGACCCACAGCCAGATCCAGAGCCTCGTCCGCGAGCTCGGGTCCTCCGCCGCCCGCGGCCTCCTCGCCGCGCTCAGCGCGGAGACCAACCGGGCCCGTCGCTTCCAGCTCTTCGACCTCGCCGCTTCTCTCGGTCTCGCCGTCGTGCCCGAGGCGAGGCGCCTGCTGTCGGACAGTCGCTGGTTCGTGGTGCGGAACATGATCGTCCTGCTTCGCCGCGTGGGCGACCGGACGTCGCTCGAAGAGATCAAGCGCTGCGCCGGGGATCCGGACCCGCGGGTCGGGCTCGAAGCCATCATCACGCTCCTGGCGGTCGAGTCCGACGTATCGCGCGGGCTGCTGGCGCGCGCGCTCCACCATCCGGACCCGAAGTTTGCCGAGGCGGCGATCGCGCTCGCCGGGCAGCACGGCATCGTCGAGGCCATCGACCCGCTCGTCGAGATCCTGCGCCGATGGGATCCCTTCGGGACCAAGCGGTCGCTGCGCCTCAAGGCGCTCCGGGCGCTGAAGGCGCTCAAGACGGTTCCCGAGGTCGCCGACCCCGAGGTGCTGGCGCGGCTCGAGCGCTTCTTCCGGGACTGGCGCGTGCCCCTGGTGGATGTGGAGGAGCGCCGCGCCGCCTATCGGCTCCTGGAGGTGTACCCGGAGGAGATCCGGGCTCCGTATGTGGAACGAGGCCGGAGGTCCCGGGATCAGGTGATTCGCGCCATCTGCGAGCGTCTGGCCAGGACGTCGACCCCGCGCACCGTGCCGGAGGAGGGCCCATGACGGAAGGCTCCCCGCCGGGCGTGCCGCGGCCGGTCGAGCGGCTCATCGGCCATATCGCCGCCGCCATCAACGCGCGGTCCCTCTATGCCGCCGGGCACCCCGCGGTCGCCGCCAGCATCGAGCGGCTCATCGAGAGCGTGGAGGCGGCCTGCGCGGATCGAAAGAGGGACGCGCTCACCTTCCTCGTGGTGGGAGGGGAGCTCATCGTCGAGAATCAGCCGCTGCGAAAGGGCGGGATTCACCACCAGCAGCTCATCCGGCTCCTGGCGCGGCGGGGCGTGGAGCGCCTGACCATCGCGCGCGGCGTGACCGCCGCCGAGTGCCTGGACTTTCTCACGCCCATGGTGGTGGGGGGCATTCCTCAATCGAGCGAGCACATCATCACGGGCCGGGTCGAGGTGGAGCGGGCAGGCGGCGCCACGCCCGGCGCCGAGGGGCCGGCGTCGCGTCCGGGGGACGAGGTCGGCGTCGAGCCCCTGACCTCGGCGAGCGTGGAGCGCGCGCGCGACGCGTTCGGGGAGTTTCGCTCCAACCGGCGCGCGGGGCTGAGACGTCTCGAGGAGATCGTGTGGAGCCTCATGGAGGCGCTGTCCTCGGCCACGCGTGAGGTCTTGCCGCTGGCGCCGCTGAAGACCCACGACGACTACACCTTCGTCCACTCGGTCAATGTCTCGCTCCTCACCCTGTCCCAGGCGCGCTCGTTCGGGTTCGCGGGCGAGGCGCTCCACGCCATCGGGGTCGCCGCGCTGCTGCACGACGTGGGCAAGCTCAAGATCCCGCTCGAGGTGCTGAACAAGCCGGGAAAGCTCGAGGGAGAGGAGTGGGCCATCATGAAGAGCCACGCCGAGGTGGGGGCGCTCCACCTCTGCGGGATCGAGGGCAGTCATCCGCTGGCCATCGTCGTCGCCTACGAGCACCACATGCGCTATGACGGACGGCCCAACTATCCGCTGACGCGCGTGCCGCGGAAACCCACCCTCGCCAGCCAGATGACGGCCATCTCGGACGTCTTCGACGCCATCTGCACCATCCGTCCGTACCACAAGGCCCGCGGTCGCGCGGTGGCGCTCGGCATCATCCGTGAGCGCGTCGGCACCTTCCACCACCCCGCGCTGGTGGCCAACTTCGCGCGCATGATCGGCTCCGAGGAGCCCGAGGTGACGCCCGAGACCGCATAGTCGTTCCGCCCGGCCGGCCGGGCAACTCACCGGCGAATGCCCGGGCGCCAAGCCCGAAGCGCCCAAGAACATCTGTAGGATCAGATACTTAAACAGTGGCACCCTCCTTGCCTTTGCTCACGGCAGTTCAAGATACGGTAACTCACACAGGGAGGTCGGCGATGCGGATCCGGGGTCTGATGATGGCGACGGGCGTGGTGTTCGTGGCGGCCTCGACGGCTCTCGCCGCCGGGTGGACGGAGCGGTTGCAGACCGAGCGCATGACCGTGCTCAAGGTGGACCAGGCGTCCGGCCGATTCCAGTGTGCCGAGCACCGGCAGTGGATCACGGTGGCGAAGGGCGGCATGGTCCCGGCGAGCCCCGGCGACATCGTTCGCCTCGAGCGGACCGGGAGCCAGCCGGCGCGGCTGGTTGTCCTGCGGTCGGCGGCCGACGAGCTGGCGAGCCCCGAGTAGCCGGAGCCGCGGTCGGCGGCGGCTACTGCGCGGTCCAGCCGCCGTCGATCACGAGCTCGCTGCCGGTCACGAAGCGCGACTCGTCGGAAGCGAGATACAGCACGCCGTAGGCGATCTCCTCGGCCTCGCCGTAGCGGCCGAGGGGAATGCGCGAGGTCATCCGCGCCAGGATGGCGGGATCGGCCCGGCGCCCCTCCGTCATCGGCGTGATGACGGGCCCGGGATGCACGGAGTTGGCGCGAATACGCTCCTTCGCGTACTGGAGCGCGGTGAGCTTGGTGAGGAGCCGCACCGCCCCCTTGGACGCCTGATATTGCGGGCTGCTGTCGTCCATCCCGACCAGACCGAGCTGGGACGAGATGTTCACGATGGACCCGGCGCCGGCCGCCCGCAGCGCCGGGATCGCCGCCTTGGTGCCCAGGAAGACGCCCTTGGCATTGACGTCCATCACGCGATTCCAGTCCTCCACGCGGGTATCTTCGAGCCGGCCGGCGCCGCCGATCCCGGCATTGTTGACCAGGATGTCGAGCCGTCCGAAGCGGCTCCCGGCCGTCGCCACTCCGCGCGCCCAGTCGCTCTCGCTGGTGACGTCGAGGGGAACGAAGAGCGCCTGGCCACCCGCGGCGGCGACCTCGGCCTCGACGCGACGCCCCTCGGCCTCGAGCAGGTCGCCGATGACGACGCGCGCGCCCTCCCGGACGAAGAGCCGCGCGATGGCGGCGCCGATCCCGCGCGCGCCCCCGCTGATCAGGGCCACCTTCCCGGCGAGTCTCACCGGGGGCGCGTTCAGCCGGAGGGTGTCCGGGCCAGGGCGGCCCGCACCGACTCGACCACCTGGTCCAGATCGTAGGGCTTGCCGATGATCTCGAGGGCGTCCGTCTCACCGACCATCCGATCGAGGGCGGGTTTGTTGGTGGTGGTGATGACGAAGGGGCGGCTCTTCACCGGCTCTGCGCTGCGGACCAGACGGAGAAACGTCCAGTTGGCGTCGTAGGGCGGGGAGATGTCGTAGACGATCACCGCCGGGCCATGATCCTGGATGAAGGCGATGAGGTCGAGATTGCCGCTCTTCACCTCCGGGATATGACCAATGACGGTCTGGAAGCCTTGGGTCTCCAGCGCCGTGCGGAGCAGGTCCACGGTGTCGGAGCTGGAGTTGAACACCGCGATGATGGGCTTTCGCGCCCCGTGTCCCGCGGTTGAATCAGGAGCCTCGCGATCGCCTGCTCGGTCCGCCATCCGGGAGAGACTATCGTGTTCGCCCGGCGCTGTCCAGAGACGGACGTCGCGAGACGGGCTCATCCTGCGCGGCCCGCCAGGCTCGCGACGATCGCGGTCAGCTCGTCGGGATCCACCGGCTTGGAGACGTGGATGTTGAATCCGGCCATGAGGCTCCGGATCCGATCTTCCGGCCGGCCGAACGCGGTCAACGCCACCGCCGGCGTCTTTCCTCCCCGCTCCGGAGAGAGCGCGCGGATCTTGCGGATCAGCGTATAGCCATCCTCGCCCGGCATCTCGATGTCGGATACCAGCACGTCCGGCAGCCAGCGCTCGAGCGTCCGAAGCGCCTCGTCCGCCGTCACCGCGCCTCGGGCTTCTCCCCCCGCCTGGGCCAGCACCTCCTGCACCAGCTCCACCGCGGCGGAATCGTCATCGACCACGAGGATACGCACGCCGACGAGGGAGGGACGGTCCGGGGGCCTGGTCTTGGCCTGCGCCACCGCCTGCTCGCGCATGCCGGCGACCATCAGGGGCAGCTTCACGACGAAGGTCGCGCCCTGCCCTTCGCCCGCGCTCTCCACGAAGACGCTGCCGCCGTGCAGCTCGGCGATGTGCCGGACCAGCGCCAAACCGATCCCGAGCCCTCCGTGCGCCCGGGTGCGCGTGCTGTCTCCCTGGCGCAGGCGGTCGAAGATGTAGGGCAGGAGCTCCGCGCTGATACCCTGTCCCGTATCGCTCACCACGATCTCCACGTGCGATTTCACCTGCTGCAGCTTGACCAGGACGCGGCCATCCCTGGGGGTGAACTTGACGGCGTTGTAGAGCAGGTTCCACACCACCTGCTGAAGCCGACCGGGATCGCCGCTCACCTGCGCCCCCGGCGAGTCCAGGACCGACTGGAGCTGAATGCCCTTCGCCTCCGCTCCCGGCCGCACGGCGTCGAGCGCCTCGACGATGACGTCCAGGACATTGACGGGCTGCACGGCCAGTCGCATCCTTCCGCTCACCACGCTCGACATGTCCAGGAGATCGTCGACGAGCCGGACCTGAACGTTCACGTTGCGGAGGATGATCTCCACCGCCCGGCGTGACTGCTCCGCGCCGAGCTGCCCCGCCTCGAGAAGCCTGGCCCACCCCGACACCGCGTTGAGCGGGTTCCGGAGCTCGTGAGACAGGGTCATGAGGAACTCGTCCTTGGCCCGGTTCGCCGCTTCGGTGTCGCTTCGCGCCGCTTCGCGGTCGCGCTGCAGGCCCGCGCCGTCGAGCGCCAGCGCCACCTGACTCGCCATGACCTCCGCGGTCCGGACGTCCACGCGGTCGTAGGGCTCGACCGACTCCGTCCTCGCGAAGGTGAGGGCGCCCAGCACGCGGTCGCGGGCGGTCAGCGGCAAGACGATCCACGCTTGCGGCCGCAGCTGCTGGAGGGCCCGGAGCTGATCCGCATTCTGGGCCTCCGCCATGAGGTCCGCCTCGCTGGCCCGGGACACGAGGACGAGCCGGCCCGAGCTGATGGCCGAGCGCACCCCGACGGGCGCCTCGTACACCAGGGTCTCCTTGGTCGCATCGCGATGCGCGTACGCCGCGCGGCTGATCGTTCCGTCCTCGCCCACGAGGTCGAGGGCGCACAGGTCGCCGAGCGCGGGGACGGCGACGCGGACGAGCCGCGGGAGGGTGCGCTCCCGATCCAGAGTGGATGCGAGGAGGGCGCCCACCTCGGCGAGCATGGACATGCGGCCGTCCAGGGAACGTCGTGAGGGACTCATTCGATAGGCTGAAAGACGCGAGCAATCGGGATGCCGACTCCTCGGAGGGGGTGCCGCCTCCGAACTGATTGAATTTCAAGTAAAGACAGAGCCTCGGGAGTGGCGGCCGGGAAGATTCGACCGCGTAAAATGGGGGCCTTGCCGTCCGGGGCCCTCCCAGGGTACGGTCTGGGCGTCGTCGATGTCCTTCGTACCCGGCGTTCCCACAGGCGTTTCGAACGGAGGAGCAAGCCCATGAAGCCATTCGCGCGTCGCCTCCCGAAGGTATTGCCCCTCCTGCTCGTCGTGCTCCTGGCGCTGCCTGTCTCGGGCTGGGCCCAGGCCAAGCCCGACCTCACCATTGCCCTGTCGAGCTTCTCCACCGAGACGCTCGATCCGGTGCTGGCCGGCCACCTGGTCAAGTACTACCTGTCCATGATGTTCGACTATCTCGTGGGCACCACGCCGGACGGCGTGCCCTCGAAGGACGGCGGCCTGGCCATGCGCTGGGAGAGCTCGCCCGACCAGAAGCGCTGGACGTTCCATCTGCGCAAGGGCGTCAAGTTCCACAATGGCGACGACGTGACGTCGGAGGACGTGAAGTTCAGCCTCGAGCGCGCGGCGGGGAAGCGCTCCACCACCGGCTATGCGGGCTTGCTGCGCTCCATGGTGGCGAGCATCGAGACGCCGGCGCCCGACCGCGTGGTGATCGTCACCAAGGACCCCACCCTCATCGTCCCGAACTATCTCTCGCGCGCGCTCTCCACCGAAGGCATGGTGCTGCCGAAGAAATACATCGAGGCGGTCGGAGACGACGCCTTCGGGCGCAAGCCGGTGGGCAGCGGACCCTACAAGTTCGTGGAGCAGGTGACGGGGTCGCATATCCGGCTCGCCGCGGTGGACAATCACTGGCGGATCGGCGCGCCGAAGTACAAGAACATGGTGTTCCGGCTGGTGTCCGAGGAAACCACGCGAATCGCCTTGCTGCGGCGGGGCGAGGTGGACGTCACCGAGGTGAGCCGCGAGCGCGTCAAGGAGCTGGAGAAGGAGAGCTATCCCATCCACTTCCGCCGGGAAGAAGCCGTCCTCACCATGTGGTGGATCCTGGGGCCGGACGGCATGGTTCCGCCCATGAAGGACAAGCGGGTCCGCGAGGCCATGAACCTCGCGGTGGACCGCGCGGAGATCGCGCAGTCCATCTTCGCGGGCAGCGCCGAGCCCGCTCCCATTCCGCTGGGACTGTCGTGGTCGTTCAAGGAGATCGGCCTCAAGGTCACCCCCGACATGCAGTATCCCTATGACCCCGCGCGCGCCAAGAAGCTCCTGGCCGACGCGGGAGTGGGCGGCGGCTTCAGCCTCGATACCTATGCGTATCAGCTCCCCGGGCTGCCCGAGGGCAAGGCCTTCGCGGAGGCGGTGAGCGGCTACTGGGAGAAGATCGGGATCAAGGTCAAGCTGATCCCGGTGGACTATCCGGCCTTCCGCAAGAACTGGGTGGACCGGAAGACGCCGGGCTCGATCGGCTACTTCAATATCGCCAACCGGGACTGGATGGGCACCTTCGCCCTGCTCGAGAAGCAGGCCTACTCGCCGTCCAAGCCCACCGATACCGTGAACGATCCCGAGGTGGACGGGATGCTCGCCCAGGTGATGAAGCAGACCGACCGGGAGAAGATCAACGCGCTGATGCGGGGCGTCTACACGCGGATCCGCAGCGAGCATCTCGGCATGCCCATCGTGTACCTGCACTCGCCGTACGCGGCGTCCAAGAAGCTCGGGAAGTGGAATCCGGGGTCGGTCATGTACGATCTCTTCTTCGACGAGCTCGCTTCCGGGAAGTAGGCGACCGTCGCGGCTTGATTCGCTTCGTCGTCTCGCGGGTGCTGCAGTCGCTGGTGGCCCTGGCCATCCTGTCGGTGGTCGTCTTCGTCCTGGCCAGGGCCACCGGCGATCCCCTCCAGCTCATTCTCCCCATGTCGGCGACCCCTGAAGAGTATGCCGAGGCCCGCCACTATCTCGGCCTGGACCGCCCCTACGTCGAGCAGTACCTCTCCTTCGTGGGCCGCGCCGTCACGGGGGACTTCGGCAACTCCCTGCGCGCGCGCCGGCCGGTGATCGAGCTCATCCAGGAGCGCCTGCCGAACTCCCTGCGCCTGGCCGCCTTCGCCATGGGAATCTCGCTCTCCATTGCCTTTCCCCTGGGAATTCTCGCCGCGGTGAAGAAGGGGACCGGGCTCGACCGGACGGCGCAGGTGATCGCCGTGCTCGGGCAGTCGCTGCCGACCTTCTGGGTGGCCATCGTGCTGGTGGAGGTGGTGGCGGGGCGCCTCCAGTGGCTGCCCGCCGGCGGCAATCAGGGCTTCACCAGCTATGTCCTGCCCGGCTTCACCCTGGGCTGGTTCGTGGTGGCGGGCATGATGCGCCTCCTGCGGTCGGGCATGCTGGAGGTCCTGGACTCGGAGTACGTCAAGCTCGCGCGGGTGAAGGGCGTGGTCGAGCATCGCGTGGTCTGGATGCACGCGCTCAAGAACGCGCTCATCCCGGTGGTGACCTTCGCGGGCATCTACTTCTCCATCCTGGTCACCACCGCCATCGTGGTGGAGACCGTGTTCGCCTGGCCGGGCCTGGGCCGGCTCGCCTATGAGGGCATCAGCTCGCGCGACTTTCCCGTCATCCAGGCGGTGGTGCTGACCACCGCCGCCATCGTGGCGGTGGTGAACCTCAGCGTGGACTGTCTCTACGCCGTCATCGACCCGCGGATTCGCCATGCCCGCTGAGCCCCTCGCCGACCGCGCGCTGCCCCTGCCGGACGTCGCGGCGCGGCCGGACCCGGCGGCGCGCGGGCGCCGCCTGCCGGTGGTGTCGCTCGGGATCATCACGATCTTCGTGCTGGTGGCGATCCTGGCGCCCCTGCTCAGTCCCGGCGATCCGGGGGAGCAGTCGCTGCGGAACCGTTTCAAGCCGCCGGTGTGGATGGAAGGCGGGTCGTCCCGGCACCTCCTGGGCACGGATCGGCTGGGGCGAGACATGCTCTCACGCATCGTCTGGGGCTCGCGCGTGTCCCTGACCGCGGGCGTGGTCACGGTGCTCCTGGCCAGCGCCTTCGGGGCCGCGGTGGGGCTGGTGGCCGGCTATCACGGCGGAACGGTGGACGCGGTGCTGATGCGCGTCACCGACGCGACGATGTCGTTCCCGGTGATCCTCCTCGCGCTGATCCTCGCGGTGACGGTGGGGCCGAGCTTCACCAATGTGGTGGTGGCGATCGCGGTGATCCTCTGGGCCCGGTACGCGCGCGTGATCCGGGGCCAGGTGCTGACCCTCATGGGCCTCGACTTCATCGCCCAGGCCCGCATCGCGGGGGCGGGCGCCTGGCGCATCATCACCCGCCACCTCTTCCCCAACACGCTCAATACCCTGGTGGTGCTGGTGACGCTCCAGATCGGCTACGTGATCATCGTGGAGGCGTCGCTGTCCTTCCTCGGCGCCGGCATCCCTCCGCCCACGCCGGCCTGGGGCTCCATGATCTCCGAGGGGCGCGAGTTCGTGACGAGCGCCTGGTGGGTGTCCGGCCTCCCAGGCCTCGCCATACTGCTGGTGGTCCTCGCCTTCAACCTGCTGGGAGACTGGCTGCGCGACACGCTGGATCCGAAGCTTCGCCAGCTCTGAGCGCGTCGCCGCCCGTGTCCGTCCCCGTCATCGAGGTTCACGATCTCCGCACCCACCTGGTGACGCGCTGGGGCACCATCAAGGCGGTTGACGGCGTGTCCTTCAGCGTGGCGGAGGGCGAGACCCTGGGGCTGGTGGGCGAGTCCGGCTCCGGAAAGAGCATGACCTGCCTGAGCCTCGTGCGGCTGACGCCGCGGCCCGCCTCGCACATCGTGGGCGGCTCGGTGCGCCTCGACGGCGACGAGCTCACCACCAAGACCGAGGCCGAGATGCAGCGGATCCGCGGACGGAAGATCGCCATGATTCTCCAGGACCCGATGAGCTCGCTCAACCCCGTGTTCTCGGTCGGGATGCAGGTGCGCGAGCCGCTGGCCATGTACCACGGCCTGCGCGGCGCCACCCTGACCGAGCGGGCCGCCGCGCTGCTCGCCTCGGTACGGATCCCGTCCCCGGCGGCGCGGCTGCGCGCGTTTCCCTATCAGCTCTCCGGCGGCATGCGCCAGCGCGTGGTGGGGGCGATGGCCATTGCCGCGCCGCCGCGTCTCCTCATCGCCGACGAGCCCACCACCAGCCTCGACCTCACCATCCAGGCCCAGTATCTGGGACTGCTGGAAGAGCTGCAGGACCGGCACCGTCTCGCCATGATCTTCATCACGCATAACCTCGGCATCGTCTCGCGCATCTGCGACCGGGTGGCGGTGATGTACGCGGGCCGCATCGTCGAGGCGGGGCCGGTGCGCCGGATCTTCACCGCCCCCGCGCATCCGTACACGCAGGCGCTCCTCGAGTCGATTCCCCGGCTCGGTGCCCGGACCGAGCGCCTCACCGCCATCGAGGGGCAGCCACCCGATCTCGCCCGTCTTCCCGGCGGTTGCTCGTTCGCGCCCCGGTGCCCGCAGGTGATGGACCGCTGCCGCACGGAAGCGCCGCCGGAGTTCGAGGCGGGACCGGGCCAGGTGAGCCGCTGCTGGCTACGGGCGCCCGCCGGCGGATGATGAGCCCCGCCGCCCCGCTCCTCGAAGCCTCCGGCCTGGTGAAGCATTTCTCCGTGCGGCGCGGCCTCATGGGCTGGTCCACCGCGGTGGTGCGCGCGGTGGACTCCGTCTCCTTCACGATCGGGTCGGGGACCACGCTCGGGCTGGTGGGCGAGTCGGGCTGCGGCAAGACCACCACCTCCAAGATGGTGCTCGGGCTGGAGCGGCCCACCGCCGGCGTCATCCGCTTCGAGGGCGCCGACGTCTCCAGCCTCGACAGCGCCGGGCTCCGGCGCTACCGGCAATCAGTCCAGGCGGTGTTCCAGGATCCCTATGCCTCGCTGGACCCGCGCATGCGCGTGGGGAAGATCATCGCGGAGCCGCTGGTGATCAACGAGCGGCGCGGGGCGGCCGAGCGCCGCCGGCGCGTGCAGGAGCTCCTGGATCTAGTGGCGCTGCCCGAGCGCTCGGGGGTGCTCTACCCGCACGAGTTCTCGGGCGGGCAGCGCCAGCGCATCGCCATCGCCCGCGCGCTCGCCCTGTCCCCGCGCCTCATCGTGCTGGACGAGCCGGTGTCCGCGCTCGACGTGTCGATTCGCGCGCAGATTCTCAACCTGCTGCGGGACATCCAGAAGCGGCTGGGGGTGGCGTATCTCTTCATCGCCCACGACCTCGCCGCGGTGGCCCACATGAGCCACACCATCGCGGTGATGTATCTGGGCAAGATCGTGGAGATGGGGGACGCGGCGGCGGTCGCGATGGCGCCCCAGCACCCCTACACGCGGGCACTCTTCGCGGCGGCGCTGCCCATCGATCTGGATCGGCCGCGGGAGATCACGCTGGCGGGGGAGGTGCCGAGCCCGATGGCGCCCCCGGGGGGCTGCCGCTTTCACCCGCGCTGCCCGCTCGCCATGCCCCGATGCGCGACCGAGGAGCCTCTGCTCCAGACGGCGAGTGGCCGGCTCGTCGCCTGCCATCTATTCGACTAGGGCCCGACTAGAGCTCGACCCGCGGCACGCGGCTGGACTCGAGCGCGGCCTTCATGGTGGCGATCTCATCATCCGAGGGCGGCAGCACCGGCGGCCGCACCAGGGCGCTCCGGAAGAGCCCGCGCATGGCCATGCCCACCTTCATTCGCGCGTGCGCGTCGCCCGACGGCTCGCCGGCCCCGTACACCGCTTCCTTGACGGGCCAGATGAGATCGTTGAGCTCGCGCGCCCGCGTCAGGTCATCCGCCTGCATGGCCTCGAGGAGCGCGTTCGTGAGCTCCGGGATGAGGCTCGCGCAGCCCACCAGCGTGCCGTCCAGCCGGTGCACGAAGGTGGGGAAGAGGTACTCGTCCATGCAGTTCAGCAGCGAGACATGGGGCGCCTCGGCGCGGAGCGCGCGGATGTCGCGCTCGTACTTGCCGAGGTCGCGCTCGCCCATCTTGAAGCCCTTGACCTGGGGCAGGCCCGCCAGCCGTGTCATCAGCCTGGTGGAGTACGACACCTTGGTGTTCGCCGGATACACGTGGACGATGATGTCCAGCCCGCTCTCCGCGCCGATGGCCTTGAAGTACTCGTACACCGCGTCTTCCTTCACCCCGAAGCGCAGCCACATGTGACACGGCATCACGTCCACGGTGTCGGCGCCGGCATGGGCGGCCGCCTTGGCATGCGCGATGGCCTCGAAGGTGCCCTCCGAGCACACCGCGGACACCACGCGCACCCGGCCTCGCACCGCCTCGGCGACCACCCGGGTGACCTCGGCCCGCTCCTCGGGCAGCAGCGACCCGACCTCGCCGGTATGGCCATTTGTCATGACCGCGGTCACACCGGCGCAGCCGGCCAGCCAGCGGGCGAAGCGGGCCAGCCCGTCGCCGTCCAGCTTGTAGTCGTCGCGAAACGGGATGGCCATCGCGGGAATGACGCCACGGAACGCTCGGTCGCCGGTCATGAATGAGTCCCCCCGCCGTGACCCTACCCGACTATCCGGCGCGGGGTCAATGCGTTCACCGGCGCGATCGGGCATCCGGTCAGGCTCCCAACATTTCTCGGGCGCCAACCCTGCGAAGCGGTGGTACAGTGACTGGGCTCACGTCGCTAAGTCCTCATCGTGTCGTCGTTCTTCCGGCGCGTTCGAGTGGCACGACATCCGCATATCACTCGAACCATGGGAGATCCGACATGACCTCGACCGAGCTGGCGTCCTACGTGCTGTTGCTCTCGCTTCCCTTGTGGCTGCTCGTGGAGCAGCTGATTCACCTGCGGACCGGGTACCGGAAGGGCCGGCGTGACCCCGCCGGACGGCCCGCTGGACAGGTCCCGTCACCCTCCCTGTCCGAGGCTTTGCGCTCCGGCCAAAAATGATATGGTGTGGCCCTCCCCGCGGCGCCGCGACCATGTGGCCGCCGCCGCGGAGCTTCCTGCGTCATCACGTCTGAGACGCCGACAGGAGGAGCGCCGCAATGGACCTGAGCTATAACGCCGAGGAGCTGGCCTTCCGCGACGAGGTGCGGGGCTGGCTGCGCAGCAATCTCCCCGCCGAGCTCCGCCAGAAGGTGGAAAGCTACCAGGAGCTCTCCAAGGACGATCTCCTCCGCTGGCATCGCATCCTCGCCGACAAGGGCTGGGTGGCGCCCGACTGGCCGAAGGAGTGGGGCGGCACCGACTGGACGGTGACCCAGCGCTACATCTTCGAGGAGGAGTGCGGCTTCGCGGCCACTCCGCCCCTGGTGGCGTTTTCCCTGCGCATGTGCGCGCCCGTGCTGCTGCGCTTCGGCACCGACGCGCAGAAGCAGAAGTTCCTGCCCCGCATCTACAAGGGGGAGGATTTCTGGTGCCAGGGCTATTCCGAGCCCGGCTCCGGCTCGGATCTCGCCTCGCTCAAGACCAAGGCGGTGAAGCAGGACGGCCACTATGTGGTCACGGGCCAGAAGATCTGGACCACGCTCGCGCACTACGCCGACTGGATCTTCTGTCTGGTGCGCACGGATGGCTCCAAGGAGAAGCGCCAGGACGGCATCTCCTTCCTGCTCATCGACATGAAGACGCCCGGCATCACGGTGAGGCCGATCATCTTGATGGACGGCGGGCACGAGACCAACGAGGTGTTCTTCGACGACGTGAAGGTGCCGGTCGAGAACCTCGTCCACGAAGAAGGCAAGGGCTGGACGGTGGCCAAGTATCTCCTCGGCTACGAGCGCATGGGCACCGGCCGCATCGGGGCCTCCAAGCGCGAGCTGGCGCGGCTCAAGGAGCTGGCCGCGCACCACACCAAGAACGGCAAACCCATCCTCGACGACCCGCGCTTCCGCGACCGCCTCACCCGCGTGGAAGTGGAGCTGATGGCGCTGGAGATCACCAACCTGCGCTTCCTGGACCAGATGCGCCGGAGCGGCAAGCCTCCGGGCGCGGACGTCTCCATGCTCAAGATCAAGGGCACCGAGATCCAGCAGGCCATCACCGAGCTCATGATGCAGGCGGCGGGCCCGCTCGCCCAGGCCTACCGTCCGGTGGACGCCATGGACTTCGACCACTTCACCGCGCGGCTGGCCCCGCGCTACTGCAATATGCGCAAGGCGACGATCTACGCCGGGTCCAATGAGATCCAGCGAAACATCATCGCGAAGGCCACGCTGGGGCTATGAACTTCGAGCTCAGCGACGAGCAGCAGCTGCTGGCCGACAGCCTCCGGAAGTATCTCGCCAACGACTATTCCTTCGACGCCCGCGCCCAGATCGTCGCCTCCTCTACTGGATATAGCGAGAAGACGTGGGCCGCCTTCGCGGAGATGGGGCTGCTGGGGATTCCCTTCGCCGAGGAGCACGGCGGCTTCGGCGGCAACGCGGTGGACCTCATGTCCGTGATGGAGGTCATGGGCGAGTCGCTGGTGGTCGAGCCCTACTGGACCAATGTCGGCGTGGCGGGGCGGCTCATCGCCACCGGCGGCTCGGAGGCGCAGCGCAAGCGCATCCTGCCCGCGCTCATCCAGGGCAAGCAGCGGCTGGCCTTTGCCCACACCGAGGCCGCCAGCCGCTACGACCTCCGCTCCGTGGGCGCGCGGGCCAAGCGATCCGCCGGGGGCTTCATTCTAGAAGGAGAGAAGCGGGCGGTGCTGCACGCCGCCGCCGCGGATACCCTCATCGTCTCCGCGCGGACGTCGGGCGCGGACGGAGACCCCAGCGGCATCAGCCTGTTCCTGATCGATCGCGGCGCGCGCGGGGTGACGCTCAAGGAGTACCGGACCATCGACGAGCTGCGGGCAGCGGATCTCTGGCTCAACGACGTGAGCGTGCCCGCCGACGCCCTGCTGGGCGGGGAGGGTCAGGCCCTCGGCCTCATCGAGGACGTGGCCGACTATGCCACCGCGCTCCTCTGCGCGGAGGCGGTGGGCGGCATCCGCTACGCCAACGACACCACGCTGGAGTATCTCAAGACCCGGCGCCAGTTCGGCGTGCCCATCGGCACCTTCCAGGCCCTGCAGCACCGCATGGTGGAGATGGTAATCAGCTACGAGCAAGCCCGCTCCATGGCCTGTCTCGCCTGCGTGAAGGTGGAGGCGGCCGGCGGCGCCGAGCGGCGGCGCGTCATCTCGGCGGCGAAGATCAAGGTGGCCGACGCCTGCCGTCACGTGAGCCAGGAGTCGGTGCAGATGCACGGCGGCATGGGCATGACCGAGGAGCTCAAGGTCAGCCACACCTTTCGCCGGCTCACCATGATCGCCCAGACTTTCGGCGACGCCGAGCATCATCTGGAGCGCTTCGCCGCCGCCGATGCGGCCGCCACTGCGTAGGCCGACCCGAGGCCAGGAATAGCGGGGGGCGCCGGGGGACGCGCCGGCGCCCCCGGGCGCTCTACTTCTTCTTCTCCTTCTTCGGCTTCTTCTTCTCCTTCCGCATTCCCATGCCCTTGGCCATGGTCTCACCCCCTCTCTCGCGCGCCGCGCGCCGTCTTGCCCGGATTATAGGACGCGATCCCATGCCTTGACCAAGAAGTGATGGCGGTGACATCATCCCGCCACCCTCGTATGCGACATGTCCCCGAAAAGGAGCCCACCATGATCGCGAGAATCGGACTCGGCCTCCTCCTCCCCCTCCTGCTGCTCGCCGCGAGCCCGGACGCGTCCGCTCAGGCGGTGCCGGAGGCGCGGCTCAAGGCCATCTACGCGATGTCGCCGGAGGACATGGCGGCGACGGGCGCGTGGACCCGATCGGCCTATGACCGGCTCCTGGCCCACATCAATGGCATCAAGGACAAGGCCACCCGAGACCTGGTGCTGGACATGGTGCTCCGTCCCGAGGCCAAGGTGTTCAAGGCCAAGGCCACCCAGTCCTACCTTGCATCCCCGGCGGCGGGGGGCAAGGGCCATCACTACTATCCCGGCGGGTTGCCCGTACACGCGCTCGAGTGGGTGGACGTGGCCATGGCCTGGGCGGACGCCTACGAGAAGATCTACAAGGTGAAGAAGATCGACCGCGACATGGTGATCGCGGCCCTGGTGCTCCACGACTGGGCCAAGGTCTGGTACGAGTGGGACCCCAAGACGGGCAAGGTGGTCAAGCCCGCGTGGTACCCGCAGTCCTGGGGCGGTGAGCAGGGGAAGGCGAAGTGGAAATGGATGGGCGAGCACGGCGCGGTGGTCTATGCGGAGCTGTACCACCGCGGGGCTCCCGAGGGTCTCATCGTGGCCACCGCCGCCTCGCACTTCGATCCCCACTGGGATCTGGACAAGGACGGTGAGGGGCTCAACCCGGCGCTGGCGGAGGCGGCCAAGATCGCGGGCAAGCCGGCCATCGTGGTGCAGCCGCGGCGGCAGATGGCCGAGTGGTGGTTCTCCACCTATACCGACGGGTCATGGTCCTACTCGCACTACATCGCGGGCTTCACCGCGCTGGAGGCGGTGGAGGCCGTGGCCAAGGACCTGGGCGTGGCGCCCGGCTCGCTGGAAGCCAACAAGCTCGCCTGGTTCGTTCTGAGCCGCGTGTCCGACTACCGCATCTACGAGGTGTACCAGCAGGCCGGCTTCAAGATGGACGCCGCCAAAGACCTCGTCGTGTCCATCTTGAAAGACTCCGCGCCCTACGAGGTGCCGAAGCGATAAGGCCCCGGGCGCTGGCGCTCCTCGCCGCCGCCGAGGGCTTGCTGGTCGCGCGGGCGGCGGAGGCGCATGGCGCGGGCGAGCGGTACGATCTCCCGCTGCCCCTCGTCTACTTCGTGGCCGGCGCGGCCCTCACGGTGGCGCTGTCCTTCGCCGCCGCCGCGCTCGCCGCCCGCGCGGCGCCGCGGGCCACCGCGGGAGCCGGGCTCGATATTCCATTGGGCGGAGCGCTCGCGTGGTTGCGGGCGGCCGCCCGGCTGGTCGGGCTGACGCTCTTCGTCCTGGTAATCGGGGCGGGGCTCTTCGGCGACCCCCACCCCATGAAAAATCTCGCGCCCACCTTTGTCTGGATCATCTGGTGGGTAGGGCTCTCCCTCATCGCGGCCTGCCTGGGCAATATCTGGCCCGCGCTCGATCCCTGGCGCGCGCTCTTCGACGGGGCCGACGCGCTGGCGCGACGCCGGCGGGGCGGCCGTGGTCTCGCTCTCGGGCTGCCGTATCCGTCGCGAGTCGGTCTCTGGCCGGCGGCCGCGCTCCTGCTCCTCTTCGTCTGGCTCGAGGTCATCTTTCCCGATGCCTCGGTGCCGTCACGCATCGCCGGTCTTGCGCTCGCCTGGACGGGCGCGACGCTCGCGGGCATGGTGATCTTCGGCGCGGATACGTGGCAGCGAAACGCGGACGTCTTCGCCGTCTACTTCGCGACGCTGGGCCGCTTCGCGCCCCTGGCCGCGGGCCCCGATGGGCGCCGCGTGATCCTGCGGCCGCCGGGGCGCGGTCTGGTGGCGCCGGCGTCAGCGTCCCCGGCGCCGCTGCCCGCCGGTCTCGTCGGGTTCGTGGTCGCCATGCTGGCCACCGTGCTCTTCGACGGCTTGCTCGGCACCCGGGCATGGCGGGGGTTGGACCGAGCGCTGAGCGGCGGGTTCGCCCGCGTGGGGGACCGTGAGGGCTATCTCCTGGCCACCGCCGGGCTCCTCGCGGTGTGGCTGGTGCTGCTCGGCGCCTATCTGGTCACCGCCTGGCTGACCGCGCGCCTTGCGGGGGCGGGCTCCGCCGCCACCACCGCGCGCCTCCTGGCGCCCAGCCTGGTTCCCATCGCCACCGCCTACCATGTCGCCCACAACATCTCCTACCTGCTGCTGCAGGGGCAGGAGCTGATCCCGCTCCTCTCCGATCCCCTCGGGCGCGGCTGGGACCTCCTGGGCACCGCCACGTGGAGTCCGGACGTGACGCTGGTGGGATCGCGCTTCGCCTGGTACGCCGCGGTGGGCGCCATCGTCACCGGGCACGTCGTCTCGGTGTGGCTGGCCCACCGGATCGCCTTGCGCGAGTGGAGCCCCCCGCGGGTCGCGCTGCGCGCCTCGATGCCGCTCACCGCGCTGATGGTGGTCTACACGGCGCTGAGCCTCTGGGTGATCGCGGACCCGCTGGTGCGCTTCCGGGAGCCGGATCCGTCCTATTCCGGGCTCCGGATCGGGCCGGAGGTTATGCCTCGTACTCTTGGGTGACCTCGACCTCGACGTCGCCCTCGTCGTCGAGGGTGAGCGTGATGAGGTTCGGGCGGCAGCACACCGTGCAATCCTCCGTGAACGTCTGCCGGCGACCTCCGCTCGGGTCCACCGTCAGGTCGTTCTCCTCCCCGCAGAACGCGCAACCGTAGGTCACCTTTCGCATCTTACGCGAAGCGGATGTGTCATGATGACCCTGTCTGGACCGGCCGCCGGTTCCTCGTGGACCCCCCCTCCCCAGATCACGACTCCGAACCGTCTTCCGCGTTCCGGGGCGTGTCCCTCATCGCGGGAGATCGACCGGAGGCAAATCATGGCTCACAAGCTCTTCATCGGAGGTCTCGCCTTTTCCACGTCCACGGACCGTTTGCGCGAATTGTTCGCCCAGGCGGGCGTGGTCGAGTCGGCGGCCGTCGTCACCGACCGTGACACCGGCAACTCGCGCGGCTTCGGCTTCGTCGAGATGGCGACGGCGGAAGAGGCGGCCGAGGCCGTCAAGCAGCTCAATGGCAAGGAAGTGGACGGCCGGACCCTGAAGGTCGAGATCGCCAACTCCACCGGCGCGGGCGGCGGCCGGAGCGGCGGCGGTGGGGGCGGTGGGTATCGCAGCCGCGGCGGGAGCGGCGGCAGCGGCAGCGGCGGCGGTCGCTGGTAGGTCGTCTGCCTCGCCCTCCGAGCTAACCGGTGTTCCGGAGGCCGGCCGCGATCCCATTCACGGTGAGAACGATCACCTCGCGGAGCGCCTCGCCCTCCGGCCCCTCCGGATCCGCGAGGGCGCGCAGCCGGCGCAGCATCTCGACCTGCAGATAGTTGAGCGGGTCGACGTAAGGATTTCGCAGCTCGATGGAGCGCTGGATGACGGGCTCGCCGTCCATCAGCGCGCGATGCCCGGTGAGGGCGAGGATGGCCTCGCGGGCACGCCCATGCTCCGCCTCGATGCGGGCGAACAGCGCGGCGGCGCGGGCGCGCTCCGGATCGAGGCGCGCATACAGGGTCGCGATGGGGAGGTCGGCCTTCAGGAGCGACATCTCCGCATTGTCGATGAGGGCCCGGAAGAACGGCCAGCGCCGGTGCATCGTCCGGAGAAGATCGGGCGACCCGCCCCCCTCCGCCAGCGCCGCGCCGAGCCCGAACCAGCCCGGAAGATTGAAGCGGCTCTGCATCCAGGAAAACACCCACGGGATGGCGCGCACCTGCGCGATCGCGAGCGTGGGGCCTCGACGGGTCGCGGGCCGTGAGCCCAGTCGCAGCCGGCTGATCTCGTCGATGGGAGTCGCCGCGCGCCAGAACTCCACGAAGCCCGGCGTCTCGACGAGCGACCGGTAGGCCGTCCGCGCCGCGCCCGCCATCGCCACCATGGCGCGCCGCCACTCCTCCGGCGCGCGGGGCGGCGCGTCCGGCCCATCCTCACCGGGGACGGGAGAGGCCGAGGCCTCCAGCACCGCGCTCACGATTTGCTCGAGATGGCGATGCGCCAGCGCGGGGTCGCTGTAGCGCGCGGCGAGCACCTCGCCCTGCTCGGTGAGCCGGAAGCGCCCGCCCACCGTGCCCGGCGGCTGGGCGCGAATGGCGCGTCCCGCGGGCCCGCCGCCGCGGGCCACCGTGCCGCCGCGACCGTGGAAGAGGGTGAGCGGCACGCCCTCTCCCGCGCAGACGCGCACGATCTCCTCCTGCGCGCGGTAGAGCGCCCAGTTCGCGGCGAGGTAGCCGCCATCCTTGTTGCTGTCCGAGTAGCCGATCATCACCATCTGCTGCCCGCCGGCCCGCGCGAGGTGCTCGCGATAGGCGGGAAAGGCGAAGAGGTCGGCCAGGATGCGCGGGGCCGCCTCCAGATCGCCCACGGTCTCGAAGAGCGGCACGATGGCGAGTCCCGCGTCGCCGCCCGTCCAGCGCGCGAGGAGAAGCACGGTGAGGAGATCGGCGGGCCCGCGGGTCATGGAGATGACGAATGGGCCCAGGAGATCGGAGCCGTAGACGGCGCGCGCCCGGGCGAGGAGCCGGAACAGCGCCCAGGTCTCCGCGGCCTCCGGCGCGAGGGTCAGGCTCGCGGGAATCTCCGGCACGGGCTCGGCCAGAAGCCGCAGCAAGGTCTCGGTGCGCGCGCGATCGTCGCCGCCGGCGAAGCCGGTGCCGCGTCCCAGCGCGCCCAGCAGTTCGCCCAGCGCCGCCGCCAGCCGCGAGGATTCTTCCCGGACATCGAGCCGCGCCGCGTGGAGGCCGAAGGCCTCGATCTGCCGGCGTACCGTCCACAGCCGGTCCTGGGCCAGCGCGGGGGGCAGCGCGCCGGCGACGAGATCCAGCGGCCGGGTGAGATCGGCAAGGCTGACGCGCGCCGCGTGGGGCGTCGCCTCGAGGAGGCGCGCGGTCATGTCGTCGCGCGCGGCCGCCTCCAGGTCGGCGGCGAGCAGGGCGAGGACGAGCCGATAAGGCTCATCGGTGTAGCGCGCGTCGAGATAGGCGGCGCGCGCGGGAAGAGGGCGGCGCGAGGCCAGCCAGTCCTCGAGGGCGGGGGGCGGCGGCACCCGCCGCGCGCTGAGCGAGAGCCGGCGGGCGAGATCCTGCAGCGACCGGCGATGCCGCTCCAGCGCGAGCCCTCGGTGCAGGCGCAGCGTCTCCGCGGTGATGTCGGCGGTGACGCCGGGATTGCCATCGCGATCGCCGCCGATCCAGGAAGCCAGCGTGAGCCAGCGCACGGGGGCGGCGAGCCCCGGATAGTGCCGGCCCAGCGCGTCCTCGAGGTCGCGGTACAGCCTCGGCAGCGCTTCCCAGAAGATGTCCTCCACGAAGTAGAGGCCGGTGCGCACCTCGTCGGTGACGGCGGGGCGGACGGTCCGCGCGCGGCCGGTGAGCCAGAGGGCGGTGATCTCGCTGCGAATGATGCCCACGTGCTCCTCTCGCTCGCGGGGGAGGATATCGGCGCGATGCAGCGCGTGGAGCGACTCGCCGACGCGCCGCAGCTTGGCGAGCACGGTGCGCCGCTTGGCCTCGGTGGGATGCGCGGTGAGCACCAGCTCGACCGTGAGCCGGTCGAGCAAGGCGCGCATGGCGGGGTCGTCCATGCCGCGCGCCTTGAGGAGGCCTACCGCTTCCGCCACGCTCTCGGGCGGGGCCGCCGGATGCTGCGCGCGCTCCCGGTCGCGGAGCGCGGCCACGCGCTGCGCTTCCTCGGCCAGGTTGACGAGGTCGAAGTACAGCGTGAAGGCGGCGGACACCCCGCGCGCATCCAGCGGCGGCAAGGCCGTCACCTCGGCGGCCAGCCGCTCCTCCGCGCCCGCCACCCCCGCCCGCCGGTCCTTGGCGTGCGCGCGAATGCGCTCCTCCACCTCGAACAGCGCGGGGCGTTCCTGCGCGGTGATCACCTCGCCCAGGAGGGTGCCGAGGAGGTGGATGCTGGCCGAGAGATCCATGCCGCCGCTTGTCGCTCCCTTTACATTCCGCGGCCGTCTCGATGACGGAGAGGCGGCTAACTACTGATGGCCATTACTCAGTTCGTTGGCACGTCGATTGCTCTGGAAGAGCCGGGGGCAGTGTACGCCATCGGCCCCGGAGGAAACCATGGGCATTCTGAGCTTCGCGAAGAAGCAGTTCATCGACATCCTGCAGTGGACCGAAGGCAGTGACGACCTCCTGGCCTGGCGCTTCCCCACCGCTGATCTCGAGATCCAGCAGGGCGCGCGTCTCGTGGTCCGCGAGACGCAGATGGCGGTGTTCGTGGACCAGGGCCACGTGGCCGATGTCTTCGGTCCCGGCACCTACACCATCAAGACCGTGAACCTGCCCGTGCTCACCGACCTCCGGCATTGGGACAAGCTCTTCGAGTCGCCGTTCAAGAGCGAGGTGTACTTCTTCTCGACCCGCCTCCGCCTCAACCAGACGTGGGGCACCGCCAACCCGCTCGCGATCCGCGACCGCGAGTTCGGCGCGGTGCGGGTACGCGGCTTCGGCGTCTACAGCTATCGCGTCAACGACGCCTCGGTGTTCTTCCGGAACATCTCCGGCACGCGCGAGACCTATGCGGTGGCCGAGCTCGAGGGCCAGCTCCGCAGCACGCTGATCACCACGCTGACCACGCACCTCGGCGAGAGCCAGGTCCCCTTCCTCGACATGGCCGCCAACAGCGACGCGCTGGGGCGCGCGGTGCTGCAGAAGGCACGGCCGGCGTTTGCCGCCCTGGGGCTGGGGCTCGAGGATTTCCAGATCCAGAACGTGTCCCTCCCCGAGGACCTGCAGAAGCGTCTCGACGAGCGCATCGGCATGGGCATCGTGGGTGATTTGCCGCGCTATACCCAGTTCCAGGTCGCCCAGTCCATTCCCGCCGCGGCGGCAGCGCCGGGCGGGGCGGCCGGCGCCGGCGTGGGGCTGGGAGCGGGCATCGCCATGGGGCAGGCCATGTCCCGGGGCATCGAGCAGGCATCGGCGGGGCAGGCGCACCCCGGCACGGCAGGCAGCATTTGCCCTCGCTGTCAGACGCGCCTCGACAAGCCCAGCAAGTTCTGTCCGGAGTGCGGGGCGCCGCAGGGCTAGCCCGTCGGCCGGCGACCCGCCACCGCATGAACTGTCCCGGCTGCAGCGGGGGGATGACCCTGAAGCAGTACGAGGGGAAGTACGCCGGCGCCATCACCCTCGATCTGTGCCACGGGTGCTCCGCCCTCTGGTTCGACGGCCTCGAGAGCCTGGGGCTCTCTCCGGGCTCCGTCCTCGAGCTTCTCGTGGAGATGAACGACCACCGCGCCGCCTCGCGCAATCCCCTGGGCGACAACCTCGCGTGCCCGCGCTGCCATCAGCGGCTCGTGCGCACCGCCAACATGCAGCGGAGCACGCGCTTCAGCTACTGGCGCTGTCCCGGCGAGCATGGGCACTTCATCACTTTCTTCGAGTTCCTGCGGGAGAAGAACTTCGTCCGCCCCCTCAGCCCGATCGAGATCGAGGACCTCAAGCGCAACGTTCGCACCGTCACCTGCTCGAGCTGCGGGGCCCCGGTGGACCTGGATACCGGCGCCGCGTGCCCCTTCTGTCGCGCCCCGCTCTCCATGCTCGACGCCAAGCAGCTCGACACCGTGGTGGCCGCGCTCAAGCGGGAGGAAGCCGAGCGAGAGGACGCGAAGCGGCGTGGGCTGGATGGAACGCTGGCGGTACGCCTCATGGAGGACCGGGTCTCGGTGAGCCGCGAGTTCCGGAAGATGGAGCCGGGGGCGCTACAGCTCGACATCTCCGCCGGACTCTCCGGCGCATGGTCGGGCGCAGCCTCCGGACGACTGTCGGGCGGCCTCGTGGAGGCGGGGGTGGCCGCGCTCTGCGCGCTCCTCAGGTCCGACCACTGATCGCGCTCTCGGCCGGCGTGCGGGCCCGCCGATCACCCGCCGAAACCATCCGGCAGTAGAGCGCCGGATGTGTCATGATGTCGCCATGCAAGTCTTGGCCTTCTGCACTCCCGCGAATACCTCCTGGCGCTGGCGCATCGTGAGCTACTCCGGTGACATCGTCGAGGAGTCGCATCAGGTCTTCCCGAGCATCGCGACCGCCGTGGCTCAAGGCGCGAAGCGGCTCGTGGAGATGAACGTCGTGGATCGCACCGTCGCGGCCCCCGGCTACCGCTCCACGCGCCACCTGCGTCGTAGCTGACCGCGCGCTGGGCGCGTCCGTCCTCACCGCGTGACCGTTAGCCGAGCCTTGTCCGCGTTCTCAGGGACGGACGATGAGGTCGATCTCCACCGCGCCGCCCAGCGCAAGGCCGGTCACCCCCACCGTCGTCCGGGCGGGCAGCCGGCCGGGGGCGAAGTGGCCGGCGTACTCCGCGTTCATGGCGGCGTAGTCGTCGAAGCTCGTGAGGTACACGCGCGCCATCACCGTCCGGTCCAGGCTCGTGCCCGCTCCGCGGAGAACGATCTGGAGGTTCTGCATCACCCGGCGGGTCTGGGCCGCGATCCCGCCAGGCACGAGCCGGTTGGTGGCAGGGTCCACGCCGAGCTGACCCGTCACGAACAGGTAGTCTCCCGCGCGGACGGCATGGCTGTAGGCGGCGGTGGGCGGCGGGGGCGGGGCGTCCGCCGCCATCAGGAACTCGAGATTCATGAGGCTCCTCCTCGCGATCGAAGTGTCGGCATGATCGCCATGCTATCGTGCGTCGAGAGACCCCGCATGCCGCATCTTCCCCGCCGTCGCCTCCTGCTGGGCATGGCGACCACGCTCCTCGCGCTGGCCGGCGCCCGGCCGGCTCCGGGACAGGCGCCGCCGACCTCCGCCGGCGCTCCCGACCCCGGCCTCCTCGAGGACCTGGTGGCGGCCAACCGCATCCTCGCGGACCAGGGCGTGCTGGACGGCTACGGCCACGTGAGCGCGCGCCACCCCCGTGCCGCCGATCGCTACCTCATGGCGCGCGCCGTCGCCCCCGAGCTCGTCACCGCCGCCGACATCATGGAGTACGATCTCGACAGCGTGCCGGTGGACGCGCGCGGCCGCGCCACCTATCTCGAGCGCTTCATCCACGGCGAGATCTATCGCCTCCGCCCCGACGTGCACGCGGTGGTGCATAGCCATTCGCCGTCGGTGATTCCCTTCGGCGTGACCGGCGCCGCTCTTCGACCGCTCTACCACATGAGCGCCTTCCTGGTGGGCGGCGTGCCGGTCTACGATATCCGTCAGGCCAGCGGCGCCATGACCGACATGCTGGTCCGCAGCGCGGCGCTGGGCCAGTCGCTCGCGCGGGTGCTTGGCCCGGCGCCGGTGGCCCTGATGCGGGGCCATGGGGCGGTGGTGGTGGGAGCCAGTCTGCCGGCCGCGGTCTTCCGCAGCGTGTACACCGAGGTCAATGCGCGGCTCCAGGCGCAGGCCATGGCGCTGGGCGGGCCGGTGGCGTACCTTGACCCGGAAGAGGCGAAGCGCGCGGAAGCCTCGATCGCGGGCACCATCCCGCGTCCCTGGGAGCTCTGGAAGAAGAAGGCGTTGGGGAGGTAGACGTGGACGAGCGTGAGGAGAGGCGGCACGAGGCCGCTCCGCAGCGGGAGCACGAGCGGCTCCGTGAACGCCTGGAGCTGTTCCGCCAGCTCGTCGAGAACAGTCAGGGCCTGATCTGCAGCCACGATCTCGAGGGCAATCTCCTCTACGTCAGCCCCGCCTCCGCCTGGGAGCTCGGCTATACGCCGGAAGACGGGGTGGGCCGGAACCTGCGGGAGTTCCTCGCCCCATCGGTGCGCCCGTTCTTCGACGGCTATCTCGAGCGCATTCGCGAGAAGGAGGCGGATCGCGGCCTGCTCCGCCTGGTGAGCCGCGACGGAGAGGAGCGGCTCTGGGCCTATCGCAACGCGCTCTTCCGCTTGCCCGACCGGGAGCCCTACGTGATCGGCCACGCGGTGGACATCACCGATCGAGTCCACCTGGAGGCGCTGCTGCGGGACAGCGAAGAGCGCTATCGCCTCGTCATCGAGGGGCTCGAGGAAGGCGTCCTCTTCCGGAGCGCGGACGGCGCCATCTCGGGCTGGAATCCCAGCGCGCAGCGCATCCTCGGCTCCGAGCTCGAGCGCCTGGGCGCCGGCGCCGTCCACGAAGACGGATCCCCCTTCCCGCGGGACGAGCAGCCGGACGCGCTCGCGCTGCGCAGCGGCCTGCCCTCGCCGCGCGCGGTCATGGGCATCCCGGGCGCGGCCGGCGAGCTGATCTGGATCTCCGTGCGGGCGCATCCGCTGATCCGCACCGACGAGATCGCCCCGCACGGCGTGGTCATGTCCTTCGTGGACATCACCAAGCAGCGGCGGATGCTGCGCGGTCTCCTCCCCATCTGCGCGTCCTGCAAGAAGATTCGCGATGCGGAGGGCGACTGGTGGCCGGTCGAGATCTATGTCCGCAACCACTCCGAGGCCGAGTTCAGCCACGAGCTCTGCGCGGAGTGCGCGCGGCACGTGCGCCGGCAATTCCGCCTGATGGAGTAGCGCGGTCCCTGGGCGCTAGTCGTCCACCGAGCGCACCACCACCTGCGCTCGCAGGCCCCAGACGGTGGGTGGATCCACCACGCCCGGCCCCGGCGTGAGCGTGTTCGCCGCCCCCGCCGCGACGCCCAGCGCGAGCGCGTGGGGGGGCGTCTCGCCATTGGCGATCGCCGCCACATAGCCGCCGAGCAGCGCATCGCCGCTGCCCACCGTGCTGAGAGCGCGCACCGCGGGCGCGGCCGCGAACCAGGCGCGGGTGTCATCGATCAGCAGCGCGCCCCGCGGCCCCAGCTTCACCACCACCGTGGTGCCCTCACCGGCTTCACGCGCGCGCCCGGCGAGGGTCCGGAGCGCATCGGTGCGGCAGCCCGTCCACTCGACGAACTCCTCCTCGTTGGGAGCCACCAGCTCGGGTTTCTCGGCGACGCCGGCGCGCAGCGCATCGCCTTCCGCATCGAGGAAGACGCGGGCCCCGGCGGCGCGCGCCGCGCTCACCAGCCGGCCATAGAGCGCGGCGACCAGGCCCGGGCGCAGGCTCCCTGCCACCACCGTCAGGTCGCCCGGGCTCACGCGGTCGCTCACGTGCGCCACGAGGCGGTCGGCGGCGTCGGCGGTCACCGCGTCGCCGGGCTCGATCAGCCGGGTCTCGGAAGCGCCGGTGGGGTCGGCGATGAGCACGTTCTCGCGGGACTCGCCCGGCACCTCGACGAAGTCGGTGGCGATGCCCCGGTCGGCGAGATCGCGGCGGATCCACGCGCCGGTGCGGCCGCCCACGAAGCCCGTGCACACCACGTTCGCGACGCCGAGCAAGCGGGCGGTCTTGGCCACGTTGAGCGGCTTGCCGCCCGCCACCGCCACCGCGCGCCCGAGCCGATACTCGGCGGAGGCGCGGAAACCGGGCACGACATAGGTCTTGTCGATTGCCGCATTGACCGCGATGCACCAGAGCCGCATCAGGCGGGGGCGATCACGACCTTGGCCGCGTCCTCATGGTAGCCGGCCAGGGCCTGGAAGGCCCGCGGCGCCCCCTCGAGCGGGACCCGGTGGGAGACGAAGGTCTCGAGATCCACCATGCCGTGCGCGGCGAGCGCGATGGTGCGGGGATAGATGGGCTTCATGCGGCGGGCGATCTTGACGGTGAGGCCCTTGCGCCGCGCCGGGGTGGCGGTGAAGGCGGTCCGGTTGTCGGCGCAGATGCCCACCACCACCACCGTGCCCAGCGCGGCGGCGACATGCGCCGCCTGATCCGGCGTCTCCGGCGCGCCGGCGGCCTCGAAGACGACGTCGGCGCCGTGGCCGCCGGTGGCGTCGAGCATGGCCGCCACGGGATTCTCGCGGGCGGCGTTGAAGGTGGCGGTGGCGCCCGCGGTCTTGGCCAGCCGGAGCCGGTAGTCATGGAGATCGGTGGCGAGCACCGCCTGGGCGCCGGCGACTCGCGCGAGCTGGACCAGCAGGAGGCCGATGGGCCCGCAGCCCAGCACGGCGACCACGTCCGCGACGCGCGGCGCCGCCAGATCCAGCGCGTGCAAGGCCACGCCGAGCGGCTCGAGCAGCGCTCCCGCCGTATCGCTCACGGCGGGCGGCAGCGGGTGGAGGAGGTGCGCGGGGTGGACCAGCCGCTCGCGCAATGCGCCGGGAACGCCCGGCGAGCCCACGAAGCGGACGCGCGGGCAGACATGGGGATGGCCGTCGATGCAGAGCTCGCATTCGCCGCAGGCGATGGCGGGGTCGACGGCCACGCGGTCGCCGGCGCGCACGCGGGTGACCCCCGCGCCCACCGCTTCCACCACGCCCGCGAACTCGTGGCCCATCACGAACCCGGGCTCGAGCGGATCCGTCCCGCCCGTCTCGCCGCGATAGTAGTGAAGGTCGGTGCCGCAGACGCCCACCGCGGTGACGCGCACGAGGGCCTCGCCGGGGCCCGGCTCGCGCGCGTCGGGCAGCGCGATCACCTCGAGCGCGCGCGGTCCCATGAGGGCCAGGGCCTTCATCCGCTCACCCGCGTCCGGCGGCCAGCGGAGGCGGACCGAGGCGCCCGCGCGGCCAGTCCGCCATGGCGAGCACGGTCGCCACCAGCTCGCCGAGGGCGGCGATGGCGCCCGGATCGGCCAGGCGGCCGTCCTTGAAGTGAGCGGACTCCAGATAGACGCTGGTCGGGGCCGTCAGGGCCCCGAACCAGGCGAGCACCGCGCGGAGGTGGCCGTCCACGCCCAGATAGTGATGCGAGGAGGCGCCCATGGCCACGATGCCGACGGGCTTGGCGCGGAGCGTCTCCAGCGGCGTGAGATCGAGAAGATTCTTTAGCGCGCCGGTGAAGGAGGCGCGATACACGGGGCTCGCGAGCAGCACGCAATCGGCCTCGGCGAGCGCGGCGACGATCTTGACGGTGTCGTCGTCGAGCCGCTCCGGCGGCCTGCCGTCCGCGAAGCCGAGACGAAAATCGGCCAGGCTCAGCAGCGAGGCGGACACCCCGGCCCGCGCCGCCGCCAGATCCACCGCCATCTGGATGGCGGCATTCAGCCGTCCGGGCGGCGTCACCGCGCCCACCACCGCCACCAGCCGGGGCATTGCCTCAGGCCGCCGCGCGGTCGCGGTCGCGGCGCGCCACCCCGGCGCGCACGAGCGGGATCAGCTCGTGGCCATACTCCTCCGCGTCCTTGAGGGGATCGAAGCCGCGAATGAGGAGGGTGGAGACGCCGAGGTCGTAGTAGTCGAGCAGAGATTCGGCCACCTGCGGGGGCGTGCCCACCAGCGCGGTGGTATTGCCCGCGCCGCCCACCGCCGCCGCGATGGGCGTCCAGAGGCGCTTGTCGTGCAGCTCGCCCTGGCGCGCGAACTCCACCAGCCGCTGCGCGCCCACCGCCTCCGGCAGCGGAAGCGTCCGGTCGCCTTGCTTGGCCCGCACGGTGGCCAGAATGCGATGCGCCTTGTCCCAGGCCGCGTCCTCGGTGGCGGCGATGATGGGCCGCAGCGAGACGCTGACGCGCGGCTCGCGCCCCGCGCGCGCGCCCGCCGCCCGCACCTCGAGGATGCGCTGGCGGATGGCGGCCAGCGGCTCGCCCCACAGCATGTACACGTCGCAGTGCTTGGCGCCGATGGCGTGCGCGGCCTCGGAGGCGCCGCCGAAGTAGAGCGGGATATGCGGCTTCTGGACGGGCTTGATCTCCGAGAAGGCATTGGCCACGTGATAGAACTCGCCCTTGTGGTCGAAGGGCCGCTCCTCGGTCCAGGTCCGGCGCAGCAGGGTGAGATATTCGTCGGTGCGCCGATAGCGCGTGTCGTGGTCGAGCCAGTCGCCGTCCTTGGCCTGGTCGGCGTCGCTGCCCCCGGTGATGATGTGCAGCGACACGCGCCCCCCGGTGAACTGGTCCAGCGTGGCCGCCTTGCGCGCGGCCAGGGTGGGGGACACGAAGCCGGGCCGGTGGGCGATGAGATAACCCAGACGCTCGGTGTGGGCGGCGGCGTGGCCGGCGACGAGAAAGCCGTCGGCGGCAGTGGAGGTATAGCCCACCAGCACCTTGTCGAAGCCCGCGTGCTCGTGGGCGCGCGAGAAGTCCCGCACCCATGCGGCGTCGATCTCGCCGCCGATGACGTGGACGGCGGCCCCGTCGGCGCCTTCCGGCCGGACGCCGATCATGCCGATCAGCTCGATGGGCATGAAACGATCCTAGCGCGAGGCGATGCGCTCCGCCAGATGCTGCGCGTCCTCGCCCACGCCGCACAGCACGGACGACTTGAGCTTGTGCAGCCAGGGCAGACCGAGAAAGTAGAGGCCTGCGCAAGGGGACACTCCGCGCCGGTGCACGGGCTCGCCGGCGGCGTCGAGGGCGGGGAGGTGGATCCAGCTGAAATCCGGGCGAAAGCCCGTGGCCCAGACCAGGCTGGTGACGCCGGCCGCGCGCAGATCGAGCTCGGGCGGCGACGTCACGCGCCGGAGGGGCGGACGCGCCGGCAAATCCGGTTCCGCGGGCACCGCATCGAGCCCGATCCGACGCGCATGCTCGTCGGCCGCTTTCCAGAACGCGGCCATGCCTTCGTCGCCCTTCGCGAGCTGCGCGTCCAGATCGTCGTCGAAGTGAAGGCGCCGGTCGGCGGCGCCGCTCAGATGGCCCAGCAGGACCACGCCGCGATCGGCATAGTCCCGGAGATCGATGTCGTGGCCGCCGCCGGCCCCGGTGACGAGCGGGTTCGGGGTCTGCCGACCGTCGGGGCGCTCGGCGATGGTCTGATCCAGCGCGCCCATCTCGCGTATCCACCAGAAGACATCGCGGCCGCGATAGCGGCGGGGCACGCGGCGGTGCCGCCCCACGGAGAGGTAGACGGTCCGGCCGGCGTCCAGCAAGTCCTCGACGATCTGGCAGCCGGAAGCGCCCGATCCGACGACGAGCACGGCGCCCGGCGGTAGCGCGCCGGGATTCCGGTAACGGCTCGAGTGGACCTGGACGACCTCGGGCGGCAACGCGGACGAGACGGCCGGCAGCAGGGGCTCTTGATAGGGGCCGGTGGCGGCGACCACGTGCGCGGCCTCGTAGCTCCCGTGGTCGGTTTCCACCCGGAACCGCGGCGCGCCCGGCTTCGGCCGCACCGCGCGCACCGTCACGCCGGTCCGGACCGGGGCCTGGATGCGCTCGCGATACGCGTCGAGGAAGCGGACGACCTCGTCGCGCGGGGCAAAGCCCTCGGGATCATTCCCGCGATAGGCATGCCCCGGCAGCTCGATGCTCCAGGACGGAAACTGGAAGGTCAGCGAGTCCCAGCGCTCGCTCCGCCAGCGCTCGGCCACGCGCCCGCGCTCGAGGATGAGGTGCTCGCGGCCGAGCGCGCGCAGGTGATAGCTCAGCGCCAGGCCCGCCTGACCCCCACCCACGATGACGGTCTCGATCGTCTCCTCCACGCGGGGGATGGTAGCGCGAATTGCTTCGGTAGCGCGGGGGCGCGGGGCTATGGTGAGATCGTGCGCGCCACTCCGCGGCTGGCGCTCGGGCTCCTGCTCCTGGCGGCGACCTTCGCCGGGGCGCAGGGCAGCGAGGTTCCCATCCAGGCCAGCCATCGCATCTTCGTGGCGGAGTACGTGGCCGCGGTGAATGCCCGCGACGCCGAGCGATTCCGCCGCCTCGTGCACCCGCAATCGCTGGCCTGCGTCACCGACGCGAATCGCGACTTCTACGACGAGTGGGTTTCGCGGGCGTTCCGCCACACGCTGCCCGATACGTATCGCCTGAGCAGTGTGCGCGCGGTCCCGCCCGGTACCCCGCCCGTCGTCCCGCTCCGCATGGCCGTCGACCCCGTCCCGCCCACCCATCAGATCCAGCTCGACGCGCAGACGGCCCCCTATCACTTCGTCACCATCGTGCTCCAGGTGACGCAGAGCGGGACCGGCTGGGTCCAGGTCATGCCCTGTCCCACCGCGGAGGGCCTCGCCGCCTTTCGCGCGGCGAAGAAGAAGGCCGCCGCCCAGGACGCGCGCGTGAAGGAGCTCGCGGCGGGGATTCAAGAGCCCCTGCGCGGGGAGATCGCGGCCCTCGTGAAGTCGGGGAAGAAGATGGACGCGGTCAAGCGCTATCAGGCCGCCAGCGGCGAGGATCTCACCACCGCGAAGAGCGTGGTGGAGGCGCTGGAGCCCGGCGCCCGCTAGCCGACTCCCGCGGTCGTGAAGTCGGCGGCCTAGGCCCGCGCGGGCGCGAGTGACACGGTGCGGCCCGTCGCGCTCGACTCCAGTGCGGCGGAGAGAATCTCCTGCACGTCGCGCCCCACATCGGGCGCGCAGAGGCCCGTGATGGGGCGGCCGTCCCGGAGGCGCGCGAGGAAGTAGGACACGCCGTCGCGCTCCCCCGCCGGGAGCTCCGGCGGCTCGACCGTCTCGCTCCCGTCGCCCCGGACGATCTGCACGCGGCCTTGCCCCACCTTCTGCCCCTCGCGGGTGGCGCGCGGCTGGTGCACGATCAGGGTGCCCGCGTCGCCATACAC
This sequence comes from Candidatus Nitrosocosmicus sp., assembly GCA_035654455.1. GTDB lineage: Bacteria > Methylomirabilota > Methylomirabilia > Rokubacteriales > CSP1-6 > DASRWT01. Next base: position 68,469 of record DASRWT010000011.1, read on the forward strand.
GATGAAGGCGAAGCCGGGCTCGCCGCCGATCTGGGTCCACGAGCCCTCCAGCATGGCCAGGGCGCGGGGATAGCGCAGGATCACCACCGCATTGTCCTCGGCGGGCAGGTCCTTCTTGCGGAGATGCGCGGCCACCGCGGTCACCGCGGCGGGACGGCCCAGCAGGGCGCGCGCGAGGATGCTGCCATAGCCGCAGTAGTCCACCAGCGCGCCGCCGCCGTTTCGCGCGGGGTCGTAGAGCCACGCGCAGAACTGCTCCGAGCAGCCGTACTCGCGCGGGCCCGAGTGGCCCCCGCGATGCGACAGCTGCACCGGCTCCCCCACCACGCCCTCGCTCGCGAGGGCGAGGCCGTGGCGGAGCGCCGGCCGCCACGCGGTGGGCCAGTTCACCATGAGGGGCCGGCCGGACTTGCGCGCGGCGGTGATGAGCGCCTCCGCGCCCGCGAGATCGGCGGCCATGGGCTTCTCTATCATGGTCGGCAGCCCGCGCTCGAGGGCGCGGACGCCCCACTCGGCGGAGGCGCGATTGTCGGTGAAGCAAAGGACGGCGTCGAGGTCGCGGCGCTCGAGGAGCGCTTCGTAGGTGGGAAGGGCGGCCACGCCGCCGTGCTCGCGGCCCAGCCGCTCGCGAAGCCGCGCGTCCGGCTCCGCGGCGGCCACGAGCACGCCGGGCTCGCCCGCGACTATCGCCGCGAGATTCGCCCACACGTGATCGTGGCTGAGACCGAGGACACCGACCCGCAGGCGGGCCAAGGCGGTGGAGTCGCCTTACAGCGCCTTCAGCATGCTGTCGGCGTCGCTGACCTCGAACTTGCCCGGCGCCTCGACGTTCAGCGCCTTCACGGTCCCGTCGTCCACCAGCATGGAGTAGCGCTGCGAGCGCACGCCCATGCCGCGCCCGGTGAGATCCATGTCGAGGCCCAGCGCCTTGGTGAACACGGCGCTGCCGTCCGCCATCATTCGCACCTTGCCCACGGCCTTCTGGTCCTTGGCCCAGGCGCCCATCACGAAGGCGTCGTTGACGGACACGCACCACACCTCGTCCACCTTCTTGGCCTTGAGCTTGTCGATGTTGTTCACGTATCCCGGCACATGCTTGGCCGAGCAGGTAGGGGTGAAAGCGCCCGGGAGGCCGAAGATCACGACCTTCTTGCCCTTGGTGAGATCGGCCACGTTGAAGTTGTTGGGGCCGATGCTGCAGCCGGGCTGCTCGGTCTCGATCATCTCGGTGAGGGTGCCGCCGGGCAGCTTGTCGCCAACCTTGATCGCCATGAATATCCTCCTCGTTGCTGGGATTGAATGGGGTGGTGAGTCGAAGACGCTTCGCGTACTGCAGTCGGAATGGTACCACACGAGGCGCCACCGGAGTTTTCGGGGAGTGAGCCCATCTCGCTTACACTGGTATCCCATGTCCGCGTCCTGGCTCGAGCCCACCGATTCCCGCGCCGACGCGCGCGAGGCGGAGATCACCGCCCAGCACCGCGCCGCGCTCGCCGAGGCCGCCGGCGCCGCCGCGCTCCGCGCGGGGGAGGCGGTGCTCGCGCTCCAGAAGCCGGACGGGTACTGGTGCGGCGACCTCCTCGCCGACACCACGCTCGAGTCGGATTACGTGCTGCTCCAGCTCTGGCTGTACCCGCCCGAGGCCGGGGTGTGGCGGCCGCCCACCTGGGGGCGCATCGAGAAGACACGCCGGGCCATCCTGGCGCGCCAGCTTCCCGACGGCGGCTTCAGCATCTATCCGGACGGCCCCGCCGAGCTGAACGCCACCGTGAAGGCCTATGCGGCCCTCAAGCTCGCCGGACTCTCCGCCGAGAGCGAGCCGCTGGCGCGCGCGCGCGAGTGCATCCTGCGCCTGGGCGGCATCCAGGAGACGAACAGCTACGTCCGCATCAACCTGAGCCTCTTCGGCCTCTACCCCCGCCGGCACGTGCCGACCATTCCCCCCGAGCTCGTGCTGCTGCCCGGGGGGCTGATCTACGAGATGTCGTCGTGGACGCGCGCCATCGTGGTGCCGCTGTCCATCGTCCAGTCGCGCGCGGGGCGCCGTCCCGTTCCCCACGGGTTCGACCTGGATGAGCTGGCCGCGCCGGGCAAGAGCTTTCGCCTCCCGCGCCGCGACCGGCTCTCCGCGGTGTTCAGCCAGCTCGACATCGCGCTCAAGGTCTGGGAGAAGGGTGCGCCGGAGATGATCCGCAAGTCCGCGCTGCGCGAGGCGGAGAAGTGGATGCTCGACCGGACCCGCCACAGCGACGGGCTGGGGGCCATCTATCCCTCCATGATGTACTTCATCATGGCGCTCGAGTGCCTGGGCTATCCGCGGGACCATCCCGACCTCGTGGAGGCCCTCCGTGTCTTCGAGCGCCTGCGCACGGAGACCGAGGACGGTGTCTACTTCCAGCCCTGCTTCTCGCCGGTGTGGGACACCGCCATCGCCATGTTCGCGCTGGGCGAGGCCGGCATCCCGGCGGCGGACGCGCAACGCCGCGCCGCGGACTGGCTCATCGAGCGAGAGGTCCGGCGCCGGGGCGACTGGTCGGTGAAGCGGCCCGATCTCGAGCCCTCGGGCTGGGCCTTCGAGTTCAGCAACGAGCACTATCCCGACATCGACGACACCGCCATGGTGCTGATGGCCCTGGAGCACGCGCGCGCCTCCGACCCCGACGCCCAGGCGCGGTGCGAGCGCCGCGCGGGGCACTGGCTCGCGCAGATGCAGTCCAGCGACGGCGGCTGGGCCGCGTTCGACGTGGACAACAACTGGGCGCTGCTCAACCGCGTGCCCTTCGCGGACCATAACGCCATGCTGGATCCCACCTGCCCGGACATCACCGGCCGCGTGCTGGAGGCGCTGTGCCGGCGCGGGCTCAAGCTCTCCGATCTGCCGGTGGATCGGGGCGTCGCCTATCTTCTCCAGACCCAGGAAGCCGACGGCTCCTGGTACGGGCGCTGGGGCGTCAACTATCTCTACGGGAGCTTCCTCGCGCTGCGCGGGCTCCGCGCCTCACGCGACCGCAGCGCCTCGCGCGCCATCTGGAAGAGCGGGCGCTGGATCGCCTCGGTGCAGAACGCCGACGGCGGCTGGGGCGAGAGCTGCGCCAGCTACGGCGAGGGCCGCTTCGTGCCCGCGCCCAGCACGCCTTCCCAGACCGCGTGGGCGCTCCTGGGGCTGATCGCGGCCGGCCAGGCGGAGAGCGAGAGCCTAATTCGCGGCGCGCGCCATCTCATCGACACCCAGCGCGCGGACGGCACCTGGGACGAGACCCTCGCCACCGGCACCGGCTTTCCGGGCGTCTTCTACCTCCGCTACACGCTCTACCGGAACTACTTCCCGCTGCTCGCCCTCGTCAAGGTCCGCGCCGCGCTGGAGGGCGCCACGCGGACGCTGCGCTTCGTGCGCGAGGGCGGAAGCCTGGGAGTCTGAGCGGCGCCCCCGCGCGGGCTCAGGCGCCCCGGGGGGCCGCGAGCGCGGCGTGGATCGCCTGCGCGAGCTTCGGCAGATCGGGATCGCGCGCGCCCATGAGGAGCACGGTGTCGCCGGGGCGCGCCTCGGCCGCCACCCAGCGCACCACCGCCGTGTGGTCCTCGGCATGGCCGCAGCGCAGCGCGGGGGGCAGGTCGTCGGCGAGGATGCGCCCCGTCACGTCCCGGGTCACGGTGCCGCCCGCGTAGTACACCTCCGCATAGCAGAAGCGGTCCGCGGGACGGAGGATGCGCGGCAGGAGCTCGCGCAGCTCGGGGCGCAGGAAGCGCGCGGGCCCGTAGCCGTGCGGCTGGAAGATCGCCATCACCCGCGCCGCGCCCGACTGGGCGGTGGTGAGCGCGGCGCGGATCTTCTCGCCGTTGTGCGCGTAGTCGTCCACCACGCGGATGCCGCTCGGCGTCGTGCCCACCACCTCGAAGCGGCGCGCCACCCCGGGGAAGCGCGCCAGCGCGTCCGCGATGGCGTCCGGCGCGAGCCCGAGGGTCAGCGCGACCAGCGCGGCGGCGGCCGCGTTCTCGAGGTTATGAGCGCCGGGCTGCGGAATGTCGAGCGCCACCGGCCCCGCCGGCGCGTGCAGCACTCCCCGAGCGCGGTCCGGTCCCACGCTGAGGATCTCCAGCCGCGCCTCGGCGTCCCGGGTGGGGCCATAGCTGCTCGCGCCGACCGCGCGCCCCACCGCGAAGGCCTCGGGGCAGGCGGCGTTGACGAGCAGCCGCCGCGCGCTGCGGGCGAAGGCCTCGAACTGGGGGCGCAGCGCGTCGACCTCGCCGTGATCGCGGCTGATATTGTGGATGACGCCCAGGGCGGGCGCGTAGCCGGTGAGGGTGCCGTCGGACTCGCAAGCCTCGGCCGCCACCGGCGCCGCGTCGGGGCCCGCCAGGAAGCAGCCGCTCACGCCCTCGCCCACCAGGGCGGCGCCGCCCAGCGCGGTGGCGGGAAGCCGCGCCTCGCGGGTGAGCCAGGTCACCATCCCGGTGATGGTGCTCTTCCCGCTGGTGCCCGCGATGGCCACCCCGGGGCGGCCCGCGTTCACCACCTCCGCGAGCAGCGCGGGACGGGCCACGCGCTCGATGCCCAGCGCGCGCGCCGCGCGCATCTCCGGCGTGTCCGCCTCCACCGCGGTGGAGTAGATGAAGCGGTCGAGTTGGGGCGTCACCGCGGCGCCGTCCTGGGGCAGGAGCGTGATGCCCAGCCCGCGCAGCAGCTCGGCGAGGTCGCCGCTCTTGCCCTGATCCAGGGCGCGGTCGGAGCCCTGCACGGTATGGCCGCGCGCGCGCATGAGCCGCGCGAGGGGATTCATGCCCGCCCCCGCGATGCCGGAGAAGTGGTAGCGTAGCGGGCGCGCGGGCGCGGCGATGCTCACCACTCCAGCATACGACAGGGTGCGCGCGGGGCGCGCGTCTGGCGATGGGCCGCGGGTGGGGCTAAGATGCGCCCGTCGCGCCATCTCGCATCGGGGAGGCTCTGCCGTGGTGGATCGATCGGGAAGGCATCTCATGATGGCCGGCGCCATCGTGACCGTGGTGGGGCTGGGCATCATCCTCGTGCGCGAGCTGGGGATACCGCGCTACTGGATGCCCGTGGTGGTGGGCGTGGGACTCTTCCTCGTGGGCTACATTCGCTTCCTCACCTCGGGGAAGGGGAAGGGCTAGCGCCATGGCGCGCGCGGGCAAGGCCGCCTCGGTGTCGCCCCGGCACGTCACCGCCGATGCCGTGGACCCCAAGCACCGCTGGGACCGCCCCATCCAGGCGCCCGGCCACATGCAGGTGGACTTCCGGCGGCTCCACGCCTATCGGCTGGGCCGCACGCGCCAGGCGCTGGCGCGCTCGGGCCTGGGCGCGCTGCTGACGTTCGACCAGCACAATATCCGCTACATCTCGAGCACGGTGATCGGCGAGTGGGCGCGCGACAAGCTCATCCGCTACTGCCTCCTCAGCGGCAACGGGGAGCCCTGGGTGTGGGACTTCGGCTCGGCCGCGCGCCACCATCGGCTGCACGCGCCCTGGCTCGATCCCACCCACTGCATCGCGGGCATGGTGGGGATGCGCGGGGCGGTGTCGCCCCGGGCCGGGCTCTTCGAGCGCGCGGCGCGCGAGATCAAGGACATCCTGGTGCGGGAGGGCGTGGCGAAGATGCCCCTGGGCATCGACGTGGTCGAGCCTCCCTTTCTCTTCGCGCTCCAGAAGGAAGGCATCGAGGTGCGCGACGGGCAGCAGGTGATGCTGGAGGCCCGCGTGATCAAGAGCGCGGACGAGCTGACCCTGCTGAACATGGCGTCGGCCATGGGCGACGGCGTCTACCAGGACATCTTCGAGGCGCTCAAGCCGGGGGTGCGCGAGATCGAGATCGTCGCCCTCGCCAACAAGCGCCTCTACGAGATGGGCTCGGACTGCGTGGAGGCCATCAATGCCATCTCGGGCGAGCGCTGCTCGCCGCACCCGCACAACTTCACCGACCGCCTCATCCGCCCCGGCGATCAGGCCTTCTTCGACATCATCCAGTCCTTCATGGGCTATCGCACCTGCTATTACCGGACCTTCAGCGTGGGCCGCGCCACCGGGCCCCAGCAGTCGGCCTACAAGAAGGCGCGGGAGTGGATGGACAGCGCCATTGCCCTCATCAAGCCGGGCGTGGGCACCGACCGCATCGCGAAGTGCTTCCCCCGCGCGCAGGAGATCGGCTTCGAGAGCGAGATGGCGGCCTTCGGGCTCAACTTCTGTCACGGCCTGGGTCTCGGCTTGCACGAGCGGCCCATCATCTCGCGTCTCAACTCCCTTGACGATCCGATGGAGCTCCAGGCGGGCATGGTGTTCGCGGTGGAGACGTATTGCCCCGCCACGGACGGCATCTCCGCCGCGCGCATCGAGGAGGAAGTCATCGTGACGCCGAAGGGCGCTCAGATCATCACGCTCTTCCCCGCGGACACGCTGCCCATCGCCAACCGGTACTAGGCGCGCGGTGCCCGACTCCGCCGGCGCGATCTTCCGCGTCTTCCTCCACCTCGGCCTCACCTCGTTCGGCGGCCCCATCGCGCATCTCGGGTACTTCCGCCGCGAGTTCGTCGAGCGGCGACAGTGGCTCAGCGAGTCCGCCTACGCGGACCTCGTCGCGCTCTGCCAGTTCCTGCCGGGACCCGCGTCCTCTCAGGTGGGGTTCGCGGTGGGGCTGTCGCGTGGCGGCCTCGCCGGTGGGCTCGCCGCCTGGGCGGGGTTCACCTTGCCCTCGGCCGTCGCGCTGATGGCCTTCGCGCTTGGAGCGGGCGCGATCAGTGGCCCCGCCGGACTGGGGGCACTCCATGGGCTCAAGGTGGTCGCGGTCGCCGTCGTCGCCCAGGTGGTATGGGGAATGGCGCGTGCCCTCTGTCCCGATCGCGAGCGCGCCAGCATCGCGGTGCTGGCGACGCTCGTCGTGTTCTTCGCCGCGTCGTCGGCGGGCCAGATCGGCGCCATCGTGCTGGGCGGCGCGCTCGGGCTCTGGCTCTGCCGGGAAGCGACGGCGTCACCCGCCGGCGCGCTGCCGGTGACGGTGTCGCGAGCGGTCGGCGGGGCCTGTCTCGCCGTGTTCTTCCTGCTGCTGGCCGGGCTTCCGGTCGCGGTGCGGCTCTGGGCGGGACATGCGGTGGCGGTGTTCGAGGCGTTCTATCGCGCCGGCGCGCTCGTCTTCGGCGGCGGGCACGTCGTGCTCCCGCTCCTGCAGGCGGCGGTGGTGCCCCCGGGGTGGGTGAGCGAGGGCGCCTTTCTCGCCGGCTATGGCGCCGCGCAGGCGGTGCCGGGCCCCCTCTTCACGTTCGCGGCCTATCTGGGCGCGGTGAAGGCGCCGGTGCCGAACGGGGTGGCGGGCGCCGTCCTCTGCTTGGTCGCGATCTTCCTGCCCGGTCTCCTGGTCCTGACGGGCGCGCTGCCGTTCTGGAGCGCGTTCCGGCGGCGGATCTGGGCGCAGTCGGCCATGCGCGGGGTGAATGCCGCGGTGGTGGGAATCCTGCTCGCCGCTCTCTACAGTCCCGTCTGGACCGGCGCCGTGCTGGGCCCCCCCGATTTCGCACTCGCGCTGGTGGCGTTCGTGCTGCTGGCGGTGTGGCAGGCGCCGCCCTGGATGGTCGTGGCGCTGAGCGCCGCGGCGGGCGCCGCGCTCGGTGTGATGGGAATTGGAGGGGCGGGATAAGGGCGGCCGGGAGGCCCGGCCGCCCCCGCGAATCCGCGACTCGCTAGGCGAGCGCGGTGAGCTTCTTCTGGAGCTCCGGCTTCGGCACCGCGCCGATCACCGTGTCGCGCACCTTGCCGTCCTTGACGAAGAGGATGGTCGGGATCGAGCGGACCCCGAAGCGCGCGGCCAGCGCGGGATACGTGTCCACGTTCACCTTGGCCAGGGTGACCTTCCCGCCGGACGCCCGGGCCAGGTCCTCGAGCACGGGCCCCACGGCGCGACAGGGCCCGCACCACTCGGCCCAGAAATCCACCATCAGGACGCCCTCGGCGGTCGAGAACGTCTCGTCGAAGTTCTTGTCGTCGAGATGCAGCACACCAGGATCAGTCATGGGTATCGCCTCCACGGTTGAGATGCCGGACCCTCGGGGCCGGGTTCATTCGGGCCGCCTCGGGTTCCGGACGAATCGTCGGTATCCCTCATGGCATCTTAAGGACAGAGTATGCCGGAACCGCAGGTTCATATAGCCGGTAGCCCAAAGCCCTATGCCGGCGGCTCGGCGCCGGTGCGGTCCACGATCAGCCGGTAGTGCTCGGGGCGGCGGTGCCGCGCGAAGTTGAACACCGTCTCCTTGTAGGAGCGGGCGGCGTCGAGGTCGCAGCGCGCGGTGGCCAGCTCGTCCCCCAGGGTCGCGCACATCGCCACGATCTCGCCCGAGGGGGCGATGATGGCGCTCTGGCCGATCATGTCGCAGCCCTCCTCCCGGCCGCACTTCGCCACGCCCACCACCCAGGTCGCATTCTGATAGGCGCCCGCCTGCATCACGAGGTGATTGTGGAAGGGGCCGAGGAGGTCGTGCTCGGGCGCGGGCGGATTGTGCACCGGCGTGTTGTAGCCGAGGCAGATCAGCTCCACCCCCTGGAGCCCCATCACGCGGTAGGTCTCCGGCCAGCGCCGGTCATTGCAGATGCACATGCCCACGACGCCGTCGAAGGCGCGCCACACCGGAAAGCCCAGGTCGCCGACGTCGAAGTAGCGCTTCTCCAGGTGCTGGAAGGCGCGGTAAGGCTCGTGCTCCGCGTGCCCCGGCAGGTGGACCTTGCGGTACTTGCCCACCAGGGCCCCGCGGCGGTCCACCAGGATGGACGTGTTGTAGCGCCGGGTCCGGCCGCCTTCCTGGGCCAGCTCGGCATAGCCCAGGCAGAAGCCGATGCCGAGCCGCCGCGCCTCGTCGAAGAGCGGGCGTGTCTCCGGGCCCGGTATCTCGCGCTCGAAGAAGGCGTCGATCTCCCGCTGGTCCTCCATCCACCAGCGGGGGAAGAACGTGGTGAGCGCGAGCTCGGGAAATACCACCAGCTCGCAGCCGCGCGCATGCGCCTGGCCGAGCAGGCCGAGGAGGCGCTTGACCACGTCGCCGCGCGACTCGCTCCGCGCGATGGGCCCGAGCTGGGCGGCGCCGATGGTGAGCACGCGGGCCATCAGGTCGCCCGCTCCGCGACGCGCGCACGCGTGAGGTCCTCGCGGCGGTAGTCGAGACGGCGCCGGGCCCGCCGGCCGTCGCGGGCCAGGAGCCGGATCAGCAACCGCTCCACGCCGCGCACCACCACCTCGAGGCGGGCCCAGACCCAGGAGCCGAGCCGCCAGCCGAGCACGCGACGGAATCCCGCGCGCACCCGATCGAGGCCCAGCCCACGGTAGCGGTATTCGCGGAGCCAGTCGTATTGCCACGAAAGCCGCGGGTCCTCGGCGAGCTGCCACTTCTCGCGGAAGTGGCAGAGCGTGGAGAGATTCCACGCGTCGCTCCAGCGGAGCAGGAAGAAGCCGAGATCCGACCAGGCCACCGGCGGCGGCGCCATCCAGGTCACCACCGCGGCGGGCTCGAGATAGACGGCGCCGCCGGACTGCCGCACCGACGCGCAGAGGTCCGGATGCTCGTTGGCGGTCAGCAGTCCCTCGTCAAGCGGGCCCAGGCGATCGAACACGTCGCGCCGCGCCAGCATGCAGTGAAACTCCACCAGTTCGGTGGGCGCTCGGCGGAGCGTCGGCCGGAGCGTGGCGAACAGTTTGCCGGACTGCGCGTGCCGCTCGCGGAAGCGCCGCTGGCCGTTTTCGACCACGAGACCGGCGGTGCCGCCCGCCATGTGCACGGTCTCGATCTCCGGGGGGCCGATGCAGTAGAGCGGGCCTACCAGATCGGCGCCCGTCTCGTCAGCACAGCGGACCAGTGCCTCCAGCCAGCCTGGCTGCACGAGGACGTCATTGTCAATGAAAACCACGTACGGAGTGTCCACGTGGGCCAGCGCCAAGTTCCGCGACTCGTTGGTCGCGAGGCAATCTTCGATCCGAATGAGGCGGAAGCCTCTTTCGCGCTGGCGCGCCTCGATTGCGCGCCGGACATGGCGCGGAGAGCCGGCGTCCACGTAGACGAGCGTGAACGGGAAAGCGGTGCGCTCGTAGAGTACGTCGAGCGCCCGCACCGCCATGCTGAAGCGCTCGCGGGGGATGACGGCGATGGTGATCCGGGATGTCATGGTGCCCATCTTCCAGTGGAGATTGTCGCATAACGGGTGCCAGTTCCGGAGGCGCTGGACCCGCGGTGACTTGGCGGCGCCGGGCCGGCGTGCCCCGCGCGGCTGTAAAGTTCCCCGACGCACGCCGTACCACCGTGGGATGCCATAATCCTCGCATGCCTGCCCGCTCCGGCCCGAGGTGCTCGCAGTGTCGTCAGGAGAATCCGGCCGGCGCCCGATTCTGCGTCGGCTGCGGCGCCCGTCTCGCCTCGACCTGCGCTGGCTGCGGCGCCGATCTCCCGGACGGCGCGCGGTTCTGCCCGGCCTGCGGGCGGGCGGTCGATCCCGTGCCCGCTCCCGCCGCGCCGGCGGCCCGCCCCGAGCCCGAGTCGTATACTCCGCGCCACCTCGCTGAGAAGATCCTCACCTCGCGCAGCGCCATGCAGGGCGAGCGCAAGCCTGTCACCGTCCTCTTCTGCGATCTCGTCAGCTCCACCGCGCTGGCGGAGCGGCTGGGCGCCGACGGCATGCACGGCCTCCTCAGCCGGTTCTTCGAGCAGGCGCTGGCGGAGGTGCATCGCTACGAAGGCACGGTGAACCAGTTCCTGGGCGACGGCTTCATGGCGCTGTTCGGCGCCCCCATCGCTCACGAGGACCACGCCCGCCGCGCGGTGCTCGCCGCCCTGGACATCCGCCGCGCGGTGGGCGAGCGGCCGCTCGCGCTGCCGTCGGGCGAGGAGGTCCAGCTCACGCTCCGCATGGGCCTGCACACGGGCTTCGTGGTGGTGGGCGCCATCGGCGACAACCTGCGCATGGACTACACGGCGGTGGGGGACACGTCGCACCTTGCGGCGCGCTTGCAACAGGCCGCGGAGCCCGGAGGCATTCTTCTCAGCGACGCCACCGCGCGGCTCGTCGAGGGCTATGCGCTCCTGGAGCCGCGCGGCCCCATGGCCATTCGCGGGCGGAGCGAGCCCGTGGTGGTGCACGCGCTGACGGGGCGGGGGACGCGGCGCTCCGCGCTGGATCCCGGCGCCGGGCGCGTGCTGAGCCCCTTCGTGGGACGCGAGCGCGAGCTGGCCACGCTGGGCGACGCGCTGGCCCAGGTGGCGGCCGGCCACGGCCAGGCGGTGGGCGTGGTGGGCGAGCCGGGCGCGGGCAAGTCGCGCCTGGCGCTGGAGCTGCGCCGCACGCTCGCCGACCGCGGCATCACCCTGCTCGAGGGACGCTGCCTCTCCTATGGCGGCGCCATTCCGTACGTGCCCGTGCTCGACCTCGTGCGGGCGGCCTGCGCCATCGGCGATACGGACACGCCCGAGCAGGTGACGGAGCGGGTGGACGCAGCGTTCGCGTCCCTGGGTCTGGGCGCGCGTGACCGCGCGGGTTATCTCCTCCACCTCCTCGGCATCAAGGATCCCGAGAACCGGCTCGCCGCGCTGAGCGCGGAGCAGATCATGGCGCAGACCTTCGACACGCTCCGCGAGCTGCTGCTCGCAATGGGCCGCCGGGGCCCCCTCGTTATCCTCGTCGAGGACCTGCACTGGGTGGACCGGACGTCGGAGGCCTTTCTGGCGTCGCTCGTGGAGCGGCTGAGCGGGGCTGCCATCCTGCTGCTGGCGACCTATCGCCCCGGCTATCGCCCGCCGTGGCTGGACCGCTCCTACGCCACCCAGATCGCGCTCCGCCCGCTCGGGCCCCAGGAGAGCCTCGCGCTCGTCAGCGGTCTCTTGCCGGAGGTGGTCGGCGCGGATCCCATCGCGCGCCTCATCCTCGACAAGGCCGAGGGGAATCCGTTCTTCCTGGAAGAGCTGGCGCGGGTGGTCGGCGATCTCCGGGCCGGCCGCGGCGGCCTCGAGGTGCCCGACACCGTGCACGGTGTGCTCACCGCGCGCATCGATCGGTTGGCGGAGGTGCCCAAGCGGTTGGTTCAGACAGGTTCTGTGTTAGGGCGCGAATTTTCTTTGCGGCTCCTTCAGGCAGTCGAGGATGAGGGACCCCGCGACCTCGGTCCTGCGTTGGCTGAGCTGGCGAGGCTGGAGTTCCTCTACGAGCGGACGGAGGGCGGGGAGCCGGTGTATGTCTTCAAGCACGCGCTCACGCAGGACGTGGCTCGGGCCACCCTGGTGGCGCCGCGCCGACGCGCGCTGCATCGCCGGGCCGCCGAGGCGCTGGAGGCGATGTATCCCGAGCGGCGGCGCGAGCTCGCGCCCCTGCTCGCGTATCACTACGAGGAGGCGGAAGTCTGGGGCGAGGCCTCCCTGCATGCCCTGGTCGCGGCGGAGTCCGCGCGTCAGGCCTTCGCCAACCAGGAGGCCCTCGTCCGCTTCGACCAGGCGCTCGCCGCCGCCGGGCGGGCAGGGCGCGAGGGGCCCAACGCGCTCACAGTCCTGGAGGCCCGGGCGCAGGTCCACGCGCTTCTCGGGGACTTCGAGCACGCGCGCGCCGATCTCGAGCGCGCGCTCGCTCAAGCCGAGGCGCGCCAGGACCCGGCGGCCCGCGGGAGGGTGCTGGGCGCGCTGGGCGCGCTCTGGGGCGGGCACCGCGACTACACGCGGGGACTGACCCTCCTTCGCGAGGCGGTGACCGCGCTCGAGGCCAGCGGCGATCGGCGCGCCCTCGCGTCGGCGCGCGGCCAGCTCGGCATCATGCTCCTCAACGTGGCGCGCGGGGCGGAGAGCGGCGTGGAGCTGGAGGCCGCACGCAGTCTCTTCGAGGAGCTGGGGGATGAGCGCGGCCAGGCGCGGGCGCTGGATATGCTCGGCATGCACGCCGCGCTCATCGGCGACTTCGAGGGCGGAGTGGCCCGCTCGGAGGAAGCGGTACGCCGGCTCCACGCCGTGGAGGACCTCGTGACCGAGTCCTCCGCGCTGATCAATCTGTCCTTCGGCCACGGTTATCGCGACGGATGGCGGGCGGGGGAGCCCTACGTGCGCCGCGCGCTGGAGCTCGCGACCACCAGCGGAGCCCGCGCGGCCGAGGCGTTCGCCCGCGCCGCCCTGGCCCAGATCGCGGTGCCGTGCGGGCGCTATGGGCTCGCGCGCCGCGAGGCGGAGGCCGCCCTCGCCATCGCGAGCGAGATCGACCATCGCGAGTGGAAAGCGATGGCGCTGTCCATGCTCGGTCGCACCCGGCTGGGTCTCGGCGACGCCGCCGGCGCGCTCCGCCTCCACGAGGAGATGCGGGAGATCGCCGAGCGGCTCGGAACCAATGTCTGGCTCTCGGAGGCCCGCACGAACCTCGGTGAGGATCTCATCGCCCTGGGCCGGCTCGAGGAGGCCGACGCGCTCCTGGACTCATCGGTGGCGCACGCGGGCGACCTCGTCCTCTACCTGGTACAGCCTCTGAGCCTGCGCGCGGGGCTCTTCCTGGAGCGTGGGGATCCGGCGGCGGCCCTCGCCATGGCGCGAGACGCGGTCACGCGGGCGCCATGGATACGGGTGTTCGCGGGGGAGGCGCGGCGCGTGGAAGCGGAGGCGCTGGCGGCGATCGAGGGGCCCGCCGCCGCCCTGCCGCTGCTCACGGAGGTGGAGGCGCTGGCCGGCGGGCTGGACGCAGCGCCCCTCGCCTGGCGCAGCGCCCTCGCGTCGGCGCGGCTCCTGCGCGCGCTGGACCGGCCCGACGAAGGCCGCGCCGCCGCGGCGCGCGCGCTCGCTGTTCTCGAAACGGTCGCGCGCGAGCTCGATGGGGCCGACCGCGCGATCTTCGAGTCCTCCGAGCCCATGGTGCGCGCGCGGGCCTCGGTCGGCTAGAATCCCCCCATGACCATCAAGGGCAAGGCCTATATCGCCGGCATCTACGAGCATCCCACCCGCAAGGCGGACGACAAGTCGCTGGCCCAGCTCCACGCCGAGGTGGCCAAGGGCGCGCTGGAAGACGCGGGGCTCACCCGCGCCGACGTGGACGGCTTCTTCTGCGCGGGCGACGCGCCGGGCCTGGGCCCGCTGTCCCTGGTGGACTACATGGGGCTCAAGGTCCGCCACCTGGATACCACCGAGACCGGCGGCTCGTCCTATGTGATCCACGTGGCGCATGCCGCCGAGGCCATTGCCGCCGGCAAGTGCAGCGTGGCCCTCATCACGCTGGCGGGTCGCCCGCGCGCGGAAGGCATGGCCACCGGCACCGCGCCGCGGAACTACGGGTCGGCGGCGCCGGACGTCCAGTTCGAGTATCCGTGGGGGCCCACGGTGGTGAACATGTACGCCATGGCCGCCCAGCGTCACATGCATGAGTTCGGCACCACCAGCGCCCAGCTCGCGTGGATCAAGGTGGCGGCCTCCCACCACGCTCAGCACAATCCCCACGCGCTGCTGCGCGAGGTGGTCACGGTGGACGACGTGGTCAACTCGCCCATGATCGCCGACCCGCTGCACCGCCTGGACTGCTGCGTGATCACCGACGGGGGCGGCGCCCTCGTGGTGGTGTCGCCCGAGATCGCGAAGCGGCTCCCGCGGCCGCGCGTGCGGCTGCTCGGCGCGGGCGAAGCGAGCAAGCACCAGATGGGCGGCAAGATCGACCTCACCTATACCGGCGCCGCCCGCTCGGGCGCCATTGCTTTCGAGGAGGCCGGCATAAAGCCAGCGGACATCAAGTACGTGTCCATCTATGACAGCTTCACCATCACGGTGCTGATCTGCCTCGAGGACCTGGGCTTCTGCCCCCGGGGCGGCGGCGGGCGCTTCGTGGAGGACGGCAACCTGATCTCCGGCCACGGCCGGCTCCCCTTCAATACCGACGGCGGCGGCCTCTGCAATAACCACCCCGCCAATCGCGGCGGCATGACCAAGGTGATCGAGGCGGTGCGCCAGCTCCGCGGCGAGGCCCATCCCAAGGTGCAGGTGCCGAGCTGCGGCCTGGCCCTGGCGCACGGCACCGGCGGCTCGCTCGGCACGCGGCACGGCAGCGCCACCGTCATCCTGGAGCGGGAGTGAGCCATGGCCGCTCCCATGCCGCCCAAGGAACGTAAGTACCCCGCCCCCGAGCCCAATCCCGAGACCAGGCGCTTCTGGGAGGCGGCCGCGCAGGGCCAGCTCCTCGTGAAGAAGTGCCTGGCCTGCGGTGAGGTCCACTACTATCCGCGCGCGCTCTGCCCCTTCTGCGGGAGCGACCGTACCGACTGGCAGCCGGCGTCGGGGCTCGGCACCGTCTATTCGTGGAGCGTGATGCGGCGCGCGGAGACGCCCTATGCCATCGCGTACGTCACCCTCGACGAAGGCGTGACCATGATGACGAATCTGGTGGACTGCGACCTGGACGGCATCCGCATCGGCCAGAAGGTGCGGGTGGTGTGGAAGCCCACCGAGGGTGGGCCGCCGCTGCCGGCCTTCACCCCCGCATGAGCCCCGCGTCCCTGGGCAACCCGTTGGTCGTCGAGCCGGTGGCGGGCGCGCTCGGCGCCGAGCTGTCCGGCGTGGACCTGGCCAAGCCGCTCTCGCCCGGCACGGTGGCGGACATCCGCCGCGCCTGGCTCGAGCACGGGGTCATCTTCTTCCGTGAGCAGGATTTGCCGCCCGCCGCCTTTCTCACCTTCGCGCGGCTCTTCGGCGAGCCGATCGAGTATCCCTTCGTGAAGGGGCTGGCCGAGCAGCCCGAGATCATCCCGGTGCTCAAGGAGGCGAGCGAGCGGATCAACTTCGGCGGCATCTGGCATTCCGACACCGCCTACCTCGACCTGCCGCCCATGGCCTCCATGCTCATCGCCCGCGAGGTCCCGCCCGCGGGAGGCGACACGCTCTTCGCCAGCATGTATCTGGCCTACGAGTCGCTGTCGGACGGCATGAAGCGCCTCCTCTCCGGGCTGGTGGGAATCAACAGCTCGGCGAGCGCCGACGTCTCCAAGACGCGCGAGGACCGGATGAAGGACAGCGCGCGGGACGACGCGCGCAAGGAGTATGTCGCTCACCATCCCCTGGTGCGCACGCATCCCGAGACCGGACGCAAGGCGCTCTACGTCAATGTCGCCCACACGGTGGGCATCGAGGGGCTGAGCCGCGAGGAGAGCGCGCCGATCCTGGACTATCTCTTCCGCCATCAGGTCAAGCCGGAGTTCACCTGCCGCTTCCGGTGGCGGCCCCGCTCCATCGCCTTCTGGGACAATCGCTGCGTGCAGCACAACGCGGTGAACGACTATCAGGGGCATCGGCGGCTGATGCACCGGATCACGCTCGGGGGCGACAAGCCGCGATAGTCCCGCCTGCTGAGGCCGGCGGGCCGGCGGCGCTCCGCCCGACGGCCCGGAGGCCCGCTCGGGCGCCCTGCCTTCAGACTGGGAGCACCCCGCCGCCCAACCCCTCTTGAAATCAGGTGTCGTGGGCGTGGCACCCGTCCTGCAGCCTCTCCTCGCCCGAGACCCACGGGGGTGGTGTCGGGCGAATGCCGACCGCCATACCGAGGGTAGGAGGAGACAAGGAATGACCGAGCAAACGATCGAGCACCTCATGCCGGACGTCGCCGCCCGGTTGCGCGCCGGTGGTCGCGTGGCCGATATCGGCTGGGGAGCATGGAGGTCGGGCATCGAGCTGGCGCAGGAATTCCCTCGCGTCAGCGTGGACGCGGTGGACACGAACCAGGCCGCCGTCGAGCAGGCGAGCTGGGCGGCGGGGCGCGCCGGGGTGGGCGGTCGCGTGGTCTTTCACGTGGCGCATCCCGAGGACGCGCCGCTCACGGGGCCGTACGACCTGGTGGCCTCCCTGGAAGATCATGACAATATCGCGCACTCGCTGCGCGCGCTCCGACGCATGCGCCAGCTCGCCAGCCCCGGCGGCACCGTGCTGGTGGCGGCGGCCAAGGCGGATACCCTCATCGACACCGTGTACGTTCGCGCCGCCGGCTTCAGCCACGTGGACGTCCTGCCCGGCGACGAGACCGCGCATCACTTCTTCCGCCTCACGCCGTAGGGGGCAGGGATCGGGACCATCACACATTCGTGGGCGGCCGGAGCTACAATTTCAGCGTGCCGCACCGTCTTTCGCGCAAAGGAGCTCCCATGACTCGGTATTCGCTCCTCACTCCGCTGGTGGTGGCCCTCGCGCTTGCGGCCGGTTGCGCCGGCCAGCCCGAGCACGTTCATTCATCCTCGCCGGTGGCGGGCGCGCCGGCGGCCGGTGGGCCTCAGCTCGGCGGCCCGCCCCCGCTCTGGAAGAACCTCGGGACGTACTCGCACCCGATCACCACGATCTCTCCGCGGTCGCAGGCCTACTTCGACCAGGGCCTGCGCCTGACCTACGGCTTCAACCACGCGGAGGCCCAGCGGTCGTTCCGCGAGGCCGCGCGCGTGGATCCGTCGTGCGCCATGTGCCAGTGGGGCATCGCCATCACCTACGGCTCGAACTACAACGACCCCACCAACCCGGACCGCGAGCAGGGCGCGCTCGCCGCGGCGCAGAAGGCGCAGGCCCTCGCGGCGAGAGCCACCCCGGCCGAGCGCGCCATCATCGACGCGCTGGTGAAGCGGCATCAGCCCGGCGGCGAGCGCGCCGCGCTCGACCGGGGCTATGCCGACGCCATGCGCGACGTCGCGCAGCGTTTCCCCGACGATCTCGAGGCCGGCACGTTCTACGCCGACGCCATGATGAATCTCCGCCCGTGGAATCTGTGGACTCCCGAGGGCCAGCCGCAGCCGGGGACGGAGGAGATCCTCCGCGCGCTCGAGGGTGTGCTGGCCAGGAACCCGAACCATCCCGGCGCGCTCCACCTCTATATCCACGCGGTGGAAGCGAGTCAGGAGCCCGGCCGCGCCATCGGCGCCGCCGACCGCCTGCGGGGCCTCATGCCCGGCGCCGGGCACCTGGTGCACATGCCGTCGCACATCTACTTGCGGGTGGGGCGCTACGACGAGTCGGTGACGGCGAACGTCCGCGCGGCGGAGGCGGACCGCGCCTACTTCAAGGAAGGCATGCCCAGTCCCATCTACCGGGGCATGTACTACCCCCACAATCTCGACTTCATCTGGCACGCCGCCAGCATGGACGGGCGGAGCGCGGAGACGCTGAAGGCGGCCCGGAATTTCGCCGGCGAGGCGCCGCTGGAAATGGTGCGGCAGATGTCGGACATGGAGACGGCGCCGGTGGCGCCTCTCTTCGCCCTCGCCCGCTTCGGCCGCTGGGAGGAGATCCTGCGCGAGCCCGCGCCGCCCGCCGACCTGCCCTACTGGCGAGGCGCGTGGCACTATGCCCGCGGTCTCGCCTTCGCGGCCACGGGCCGCCCCGGGGAGGCCCAGCGCGAGCTGGCGGCGCTCCAGACGGTGCGCGACGGCGTGCCGGCGGAGCGCACGCTGGCCGGCTTCTTCAAGACGCGCGAGATGCTCACCCTCGCCGTCGAGGTGCTCTCGGGCGAGCTGGCCGCGCGCCGCCGCGAATGGGACGCCGCCGTCCGTCATCTCGCCGAAGCGGCCCGGATCCAGGATGGCCACTGGTTCACCGAGCCGCCGCCCTGGTATTTCCCCGTGCGCCAGTCTCTCGGCGCCATCCTGCTGTCCGCCGGCCGCCCCGCCGAGGCGGAATCCGTCTATCGCGAGGACCTGCGCCGGAACCCCGAGAACGGCTGGTCGCTGTTTGGCCTCGCGCAGGCGCTCCGCGCCCAGGGGAAGACGGAGGAGGCCGTCACCACCGACGCGCGCTACCGCCGCGCCTGGGCCCGCTCCGACGTCACGCTGACCGCGTCGCGCTTCTAGCTCGGCGGTATTTGCGTCGCGACGGTCACGCGGGTAGAGTGTGACCAGGAGGGACCGATGCCTGCGTGCATAGCTTGCAGCTCGCGCGACGTCGAGAGTACCTGCTCCGGAGCGTACATGGCGGAGACGTCGGACGTCATCTACCTCGGCTCCTCGCCGGTGGTCGAATGCCCCGCCTGCGGCACCAAGCCGCTGCGTTGCCAGCCCGAGATCTACGGCGACGTGTTCATCTGCCCCGGCTGCACCCAGCGCGTCTTTCGTGACGAGCAGCACCACTGCCGCACTTGCGGCCATTCGTGGGTGCACCCGGACCTGGAGGAGATTCTGGAGCGGGAGTCGGAGACCTTGGAGATCAGCACCGAGGGCGGGGAGAGCGAGGCGGTGGACGAGGGCGAGGCCGCGGTGCTCGAGGTCCTGCCGCAGTCCTGCGACGCCTGCGGCGCCGCGCTGTTCAGCCTGGTGCGCGTCGACGGCCAGCTCGTGTGCCGCTGCCGCTGCGGCGCCACCGTCACGCCCGGCGCTCCCGGCGGCTCCGAGAGCGACTGAGGGCGGCATCGGGCGCGCCCGGTGACCACGCCTGCCATCGCCCTCGCCCAGCTCTGGCGCTGGGCCAGCTGTCCTCCCTTCGCGCTGGAGCGGGTCCGGTTCACGGGCGGCGATCCCATCCTGCCCGGCGTGTTTCAGGTCGGCACCGCGTCCATGACCTCCATCGCGGCGGCGGGGCTGGCCGCGGCCGAGCTGGCCCAGCTCCGTGGAGTCGCGCCGCAGACGGTGACCGTGGACGCGCGCGCGGCGGCCGCCACCTTCCGGAGCGAGCGCTATCTCCGTGTCAACGGTGAGAAGGGTCCCGATCCCTGGAGCCCCGTCTCCGGCTACTACCGGACCGCGGATGCCCGCTGGATCCAGCTTCACTGCAATTTTCCCCACCACCGCGAGGGCGTGCTGCGCTTCTTGCAGGTGGAGGACAAGCGCGAGGCGGTGGCGGCCGCCATCAAGGACTGGAAGGCGGCCGAGCTGGAGGACGCCCTCGTCGCCGCCGAGATGTGCGTGGGCATGCTGCGCATGCCCGAGGAGTGGCAGGCGCATCCGCATGCTCAGGCGCTCGCCATGCTCCTGCCACTGGAGATCATCCGCATTGGCGACGCCCCCGCCGAGCCCTTGCCCCCGGGAGATCGGCCGCTCTCCGGCATTCGCGCGCTGGACCTCACCCGCGTGATCGCGGGGCCCGTCTGCGGGCGCACGCTCGCCGAGCACGGCGCGGACGTGATGCAGGTCACGGCCGCGCACCTGCCGAGCATCGGGGTGCTCGTCCAGGACATGGGGCGGGGCAAGCTCTCCACCTCGCTCGACCTTCGCCTGGAGACCGACGCGGAACGCCTGCGCGGGCTCATCCGCGAGGCCGACGTCTTCAGCCAGGGCTATCGCCCCGGCGCCATCGCCGGACACGGCTTTTCCCCGGAGTCGGTGGCCCGGCTCCGGCCCGGCATCGTCTACGTCACGCTCTCGGCGTTCGGCCACTCGGGCCCGTGGAACGCGCGCCGCGGGTTCGACAGCCTGGTCCAGACGGTGACGGGGATCGCCGGAGAAGGCGGCCGTGCCATGGGTGTGGACCAGCCGCGGCCCTTGCCCTGCCAGGCCCTCGACCACGCCAGCGGCTATCTCGCCGCCTTCGGCACCATGGTGGCGCTGGCCCGGCGCGCCACGCAGGGCGGTAGCTGGATGGTGCGCGTATCCCTGGCCCAGACCGGGCGCTGGATCGACCGGCTCGGCCGCGTGGACGGGCTCAACACACCGGATCTCTCACCGGAGGACGTCGCCGATCTGATGGAGACGACCGAGACGCCGTGGGGCAGCCTGCTGGCGGTGGCGCCCGCGGCGAAGCTCTCGGCCACGCCGGGCTTCTGGGCCCGGCCCTCGGTGCCGCTCGGCACGCATCCCCCGGAGTGGCCCACGCGCGCGGCCTGACGATGCGCGAGTATCGGTACCGCGTGGACGGCGACGGCCGCGTGTTCCACGACGGGACGGAGATCGTGGACGCGCCGACCCTGCGCTTCTTCCTTCTCGGCATGCGGCGCCAGCCCGACGGGCGCTGGCTGGTGCCCTGTCAGGGCGAGCAGAACTGGTTCGAGGCCGCCGACACGCCCTTCGTGATCCAGCGGCTCCGGCTCGACATGGCCGACGGCCGGCTGCGCGGAGT
This sequence comes from Candidatus Nitrosocosmicus sp., assembly GCA_035654455.1. Lineage (GTDB taxonomy): Bacteria > Methylomirabilota > Methylomirabilia > Rokubacteriales > CSP1-6 > DASRWT01. The sequence goes on from DASRWT010000011.1 coordinate 89,466, forward strand.
GGAGATGCTCCTCGCCGGCGAGCTGGCGGAGCCGCTCGACCCCGCCGGGCTCGAGACGGAGAGCGGCCACCTCTATGCCCGCGTGCGCCGCGGCGCCTTCCGCGCGCGCTTCGGACGCGTCGCCATGCAGCAGCTCGCGCCCCATCTCGACGAGTCGGCCGGCGCTCCCGCGCTGCTCATGGCCGGCGCCCGGCATCCCATCCGCGACGCGCGGATAGACGGAGGAGTTCATGCCCGCTGAGCCCACGCCCGCCCCGAGCCCGCCCGCCTTGACCCCGAAAGAAATGGCCGCGCTGCTCCGCGCCGCCATGGAGGCCCTGCGCGCGGAGTCGGCCGCGCTCGGCGACACGGCGGCGTCCTGGCATCCCGCGCCCGGGGAATGGTGCGTCAAGGAAGTCCTGGGCCACATCATCGAGGCCGAGCGGCGTGGCTTCGCCGGCCGCGTGCGCGACTTCCTCGCCAGAGACGAGCCCGCCTGCGTGGCCTGGGATCAGGACGTGGTGGCGCGCGAGCGGAAGGATTGCGCGCGGCCGCTGAGCGCCCTCGTCGAGGAGCTGTCGGCCCTCCGCGCGGAGAGCGTCCGCTTGGTAGACGGCCTGCCGGCGGCGGCGCTCAGCCGCGGCGGGGCGCATCCCAAGGTGGGGCGGCTCACCATCGGCGACGTGGTTCACGAGTGGGTGCACCACGACCGCAATCATCTCAAGCAGATCATGGCCAATGTGCAGGCGCAGGCCTGGCCGCACATGGGGAATGCCCAGCGCTTCTCGCGACCCTGACCGCGCCGGCCCTCAGCGCCGGTTGCGCTTCGCGGCCTCGAACTCGGCGCGCGTTTCCGGCCCCGGCGGATAGGTGCCGCGCAGCGACGCCCCCGCCTGGATCTTCGCGAGGACGAAGGCCTCCAGCTCCTCCTGCTCGGCGCCGGCGGCGGCGATCTTGTCCGCCACCGCGCGCGGCACGCAGACCACGCCGTCGCCGTCGCCCACCATGATGTCGCCGGGCATCACCAGCACCTCGCCGCAGCCGATGGGCACATTGGCCTCGACGGCGTGGTGGCGATGCACATTGGCCGGCGCCGCCGGGCCCTGGGCGAAGACGGGCAGGCCCATGGCCGCCACCCCCGCGTAGTCGCGCACGCCGCCGTCCATCACCGCCCCGGCCGCGCCGCGCGCCTTGAGCCGCGCGACGAGGATGTCGCCCACGCCGGCGGCCGCGCCCACGCGCCGGCAGTCGAGCACCAGCACCTTGCCCGCCGGGAACTCCTCGATGGTGCGCCGCTGCGGGTGATCGGGATCGCCCAGACTCTCGAAGGTGGCGAGATCCTCCCGGGCGGGGACATAGCGCACCGTCACCGCCTCGCCCGCCATGCGCACGCCGGGCACCACGGGATGGACGCCGGCGAGAAAGACGTTCTTGAACCCGGCCTTGAACAGCTGGGTGCAGAGGGTTGCGGTGGAGACCGCCTTGAGGCGCTCGATGGTGTCGGGCAAGAGGCCGGGCAGGGCTGGCGTCATCGTGTCCTCCTTGAGAGTGGGCCTATGATAAGTCTTTATCGCGCGCCCGATGACGGGCCCGACCAAAGGGGAATGTCATGAGCGAGACGGTGGGATTCATCGGGCTGGGCACCATGGGGCTGCCGATGCTGTCGAACCTGGCCCACAAGGGCATGGCGCTCGTGGTGCACGACGCGAGCGCGGCGGCAGCCGCGGCGGCGAGTGGGCTGCCCGGCGTCATCGTGGTCGGCTCGCCCGCCGAGGTGGCGGCCCGCTCCGACGTCCTCTTCTCCTGCCTGCCGAACAACGACATCGTGCTGGGCGCCTATCTGGAAGCCGGCGGCGTCGCGCTGGGCGGCCGCCCCGGGCTCATCACCTGCGATTGCTCCACGGTGAGCCCGGAAGTGACGGTGAAGGTGGCGGCCGCGCTCAAGGCCAAGGGCATCACCCACATGGACACTCCCATGCTCGGCTCCAAGCCCCAGGCCGTGTCCGGGGACATCTTCTTCATCGTGGGCGGGGACGAGACGAAGCTGGAGCGGATCAAGCCCTACCTCGAGATCATGGGCAAGCTCCACATGTACGTGGGCGGGACCGGCATGGCCAATCGCGTGAAGCTCATTCACAACGGCCTGGCCGCGGTGACCTCGGTGGCGGTGGCGGAGGCGCTGGCCATGTGCGTGCAGTCGGGCGTGGACCCGGGCACCTTCTACGACGTGGTGCGGCAGGGCGGCGGCATGGCCTTCGGCACCTACTTCGACCGGCGCGCCAAGCGCATCTTCGACGGCGATTTCTCGCCCACCTTCATGCTCGAGCACATGCGCAAGGACGCCACCCTGGCGCTGGCTCTCGCGCATGCGGTGCGGGTGCCCACGCCCATGCTGGAGGAGACCAAGCGCACCTACGACGAGGCGCTCGACAGCGGCTGGGGCAAGGAAGATTTCTCCGCCGTCACCCATGTGATCGAGAAGCGCATCAATCGCCGGCTCTCCGGCAAGTAGGAGACGACCATGGCCGCGCCGGCACGGAGCATCGGCTTCGAGGAAATCGTGGGCGGGACTTCGACGAAGGAAGGAAGCAGGGAGAACACGTGGGAGGTGCGCACCGCGGGCGCGGGCCCGGCGGGCAAGCTGCCCCTCACGGCGGAGATGCTGATCGAGCGCCCCAGCGGCGATATCTTCGGCCTCACCCAGAACGCGGGCATGGGCTGGGACCCGCGCGAGCTGGGCCGTCCGCAATACCTCATGCTCTCCACCCAGGGAGGCATCCGGGCCGCCGACGGCACCCCGATCGCGCTCGGCTATCACACCGGCCACTGGGAGATCGGCCTCCTCCTCCAGGCCGCGGCGGCCGAGCTGAAGGAGCTGGGCGCCATCCCCTTCGCGGGCTTCTGCTCCGATCCCTGCGATGGCCGCACTCAGGGCACCACCGGCATGATGGATAGCCTCGCCTATCGCAACGACGCCGCCATCGTGCTGCGTCGCCTCGCGCGGTCGCTTCCCACCCGGAAAGGCGTGCTCGGCGTGGCCACCTGCGACAAGGGCCTCCCCGCGATGATGATGGCCCTGGTCGCGCTGCGCGACCTCAGCTGCGTGCTGGTGCCGGGCGGCGTCACGCTGCCGCCCGAGCGCGGCGAGGACGCGGGCACCGTGCAGTCCATCGGCGCGCGCTTCGCGCACGGCGAGCTCTCGCTGGAGCAGGCGCAGGACCTGGGCTGCCGCGCCTGCGGCTCGCCCGGCGGCGGCTGCCAGTTCCTCGGCACCGCGGCGACCTCGCAGGTGGTGGGGGAGGCGCTGGGCCTCTCGCTGCCGCACTCCGCGCTGGCGCCCTCCGGCCAGCCGCTCTGGCTCGACATGGCGCGGCGCTCGGCGCGCGCGCTGGTGGCGCTGGAGGCCCGCGGCCTCCGCGTGGGTGACATCGTCACCGACGCCGCCATCCGGAACGCCATGATGGTGCACGCGGCGGTGGGCGGCTCGACCAACCTCCTCCTGCATCTCACCGCCATCGCCCACGCGGCGGGCCTCCGCCGGCCCACGGTGGAGGACTGGTCGGACGTCAACCGCCGCGTGCCCCGCATCGTGGACGTGCTGCCCAACGGCCCGCGCAATCACCCGACCGTGCGCGTGTTCCTGGCCGGCGGCGTCCCTGAGGTGATGCTGCATCTCCGCCGCGCGGGTCTGCTGGACGAGCGCTGCCTCACCGTGAGCGGCGAGCCGCTGGGCAAGAGCCTCGACTGGTGGGAAGGGTCCGAGCGTCGCACCGCCCTGCGCGAGCGGCTCCGCGCCGCCGACGGGGTGGATCCGGACGACGTGATCATGAGCCCGGCGCGGGCGCGCGAGCGCGGCCTCACCAGCACGGTGACCTTTCCGCGCGGCAACCTCGCGCCCGAAGGCTCGGTGATCAAGAGCACGGCCATCGATCCGAGCGTGGTGGACGCGGACGGCGTGTACCGGAAGACGGGCCCCGCGCGCGTCTACACCACCGAGAAGGCGGCCATCGCCGCCATCAAGAGCCAGGGCCCGGAGCGCCTCAAGCCCGGCGACATCCTCGTGCTGATCTGCCGCGGCCCGCTGGGCGCCGGCATGGAGGAGATCTACCAGATCACGGCCGCGCTCAAGCACTTGTCCTGGGGCAAGCAGGTGGCCGTCATCACCGACGCGCGCTTCTCCGGCGTTTCCACCGGCGCCTGCGTCGGCCACGTGGGGCCCGAGGCGCTGGCCGGCGGGCCGGTGGGGAAGGTGCTCGAGGGCGATCGCATCCGCATCATCGTCGATCGCAATCGCCTGGAGGGGAGCCTCGACCTGATCGGCCACGACGGCCGCGAGTATGGTCCCGAGGAAGGCGCCCGCGTGCTGGCCGCGCGCGCCCCCCGCCCCGATCTCGCCCCGGATCCCGATCTCCCCGACGACACGCGTCTCTGGGCCCTGCTCCAGCAGGCGGGCGGGGGCACCTGGGGCGGCTGCGTCTACGACGTGGGCGCGGTGGCGGCGGCGCTGGCCAGCGGCACGCGGCGCTGAGCGGGGTCCGGCGGGTCGGGCCGCCGGGCGAGCAGGAAGAAGATCGAGCCCAGCGCGGCCAGCGTCGCGAGCACGGTGAAGCCGACGACGTAGCTGCCGGTGCGGTCGGCCAGGATACCGGCGACGAGGGGGCCCGCGATCATTCCCAGCATCACCACCATGGACGAGATGCCCGAGATCATGCCGAAGGACCCGCTGCCGAAGTAGTCGGCGCGGATGGCGGCCATGAGCGGCCCGCGCATCCCCCAGGCCAGACCATGCAGCATGGCGAAGGTGACCACCATCCAGTAGGCGCTGGCATGCGCGAGGAGTAGCAGCGCGGCGGCATGTCCCACCATGCAGCCCACCACGATGCCGCGCTTGCTGAAGCGATCACCCGCCCAGCCGCCGGAGAGCTGGCCCGCGATCTGGGTGATGGTGATGATCGACACCACCCCCGCCGCCTGGGCGAGGGATATGCCCAGGCGCTCGGTGACGTGCACCACCATGTGCACCATCACCGCGGAGACGACGAGCAGCGCGGAGCCGTGGCCGGCGGAGATGAGCCAGAAGGCGCGGGTGCGCATGGCCTGGCCGGCGGTGAAATTCACGTCCGTCGGCGTGCGCGCGGTGGCCACCGCGGGCTCGGCGTCGTCGGCATCGCCGTCCACGCGCCAGCCATGGGCCTCGGGCCGGTGACGGATGAGCTGGGCGAGCGGCAAGCCTGCCACGATGATGAGCACGCCGGAGAGGAAGGCGGTCCACCGCCAGCCCACCTGCAGCATCGCCGCCGCCACCAGCGGTGTCATGAGGCCGCCCATGGCCATGCCCACCGAGGAATAGGAGAGCGCCTGCGCCCGCCGCCGGCGGAACCAGTTCACGATGGCCACCGTGATGGGAAGATAGCCGCCGAGCCCCGCCCCCACCGCCATCACGAAGAAGGTCACGAAGAAGGTGACGGGTGAGTTGATGCGGCTGAAGAGCATGAAGCCGACGCCGAGCACGATCATGCCGGTGCGGATGAGCACGCGCGGCCCGAAGCGGTCGGTGAGCCAGCCCTGCAGCGGCCCCAGCACCGCGCTCTCCGCGCGCGCCAGCGCGAAGCCCGCGGAGAGAAGCGTCCGGCTCCAGCCGAATTCCTCGCGCAGCAGCACCACGTAGGCGCCGTAGGCGTAGAAGAAGAGCGAGCCGATCAGCGCCTCGAGGCCGAAGCCCGCGGCCACCACCCACCAGCCGTAGAAGATGCGGCCCCGCCGCTCGCCCGTCATCGCCCCGGCGCGACGTGCGCGAGCACGGATCAGGCGGGGCGGAGGAGAGCGAAGAGACGCGCCAGCGCGCCCGGCTTGTCGATCCGCGCCACGAGGTCGGCGACCTTGGCCGCGCGCGCGGCGCCCAGCGCGGCGCCGGCCAGGCGAAGGAACTTCTCGCGGAGCGCGCCGTCCGACTGGGGATTGTCCCAGTGGCCCAGCGGCACCTCGATCCGGCAGGTGAGTCGGCGGCCGTCGCGGGTTTCCACCACGAGCGTCTGGCGCTCGCCGTGGGCCTCGGGATCGACCACCAGCGTGATCCGCTGCATCAACGCGCGCGTCACCTTGTCGCCCACCGCGGCGGGAGTGAACTCGCGGAGCGTCAGGCGCCCGAAGCGGATGATGCAGGCCAGCGCATAGGTCACGCTCATCTGGGCCTCGAGCACGGAGTCGAGATGCACGCCGCCGATCATGCGCCGGCTCATCTCGGACAGCACCACGCGCACGTGCTTGATCTCCTCCGCGCCGAGCTCGTGCTTGGCGCGCAGCTCCAGCATGGCGTCCGCGGCGCTGTTGATGCCCCAGCACACGGGATATGGCTTGAAGCCCTTGCGCAGGATGCGATAGCCTTGGCCGAGCCCGGTGAGCGGCGCCACCGGGTTGGACTCGCCGGGCGCGAAGGTGGAGAAGAGCCCGCCCCACGGCGCGTCCAGCACCTCGCGCGGGCCGGTGACCCCTCGCCGCGCCAGCACCGCGGCGGTGAGGCCGATCTCCGCCGAGCGGCCGGGATGCAGGCGCTTGCTCATCGCGCCGTCCGCCATGAAGGCCCAGGTGCCGCCGGTGTAGGAGCCGGCCAGCCCGAGCGCATGCGCGGTGCGCTCCGCGTCGAGGCAGAGCACGCGCGACGCGGCCACCCCCGCGCCGATGCTGCCGTAGACGCCGGTGGTGTGCCAGCCCCGCAGCGTCATCACGTCGTAGCTCGCGGCGTCGGTGAGCCGCGAGGTGATCTCGTGACCGGCCACCAGCCCCAGCAGCACGTCACGCCCGTCGCCCTCCGACAGCTCCGCGGCGGCGAGCACCGCCGGCACCTGGCAGGCGCCCGCGTGCCCGCCTCCGCCGACATCGTCCAGCTCGCGCATGTGAGCATGGGCGCCGTTGAAGAGGGCGGCGGCCTGGGGCGGCGCGCCGCCTTTCGTGCCCCACACGGAGCAAGGGCCCGTGGCGCCCAGATCGGTCCGCGCCCGCGCGAGGTGGCGCGCCTCCGGCGTGGTGCTGCCCTGGAGCGCGCAGCCGAGGGTGTCGAGGAGCACTCGCCGCGCCATCGCCACCACCTCGGCGGGCAGGCTCTTCCACGTGAGCGCCGAGGCCCAGCCGGCGAGCGCCTCGGAGACCGTCGAGTCCGTGGGATTGCTTCCGGTCATCCTCGACTCGAAAAACTGGGACGCCAACGATTGATAAGAGGCCTCCTGCTGGGCGACCTACTGTAGGGGCCCCCGCTCGGCGAGTCAATGGGCGGGCGCTCCCGCCCCCCTTCAGCCTGCGGGAGCGAAAGCGCCTCGCCCTTGACACGCCCAGGCCGGCGGGTCAGTCGTTGGGCGGCGCCCCGCTGATCTCGCCCAGGCAGGACTCGGGATCGCGCTCGAGGGCCAGGTCCCCCAGGGACACGATGCCCACGGGTCGGCCGTCCTCCACGACCGGGAGACGTCGGATCGAGCGCTCCCGCATCAGGGCCACCGCGCTATCGATGCTCTCGTCCGGATCGATCGTCGTCAGCTCGCGGCTGGCGATCTCACCCACGCGCGTCTGGCTGGGATTGCGGCCCCCGGCGACGGCGCGCACGACGATGTCGCGGTCGGTGAGAATGCCCGTGATCTGCTCGCCATCGAGGACGATCACGTCGCCGATATTGGCGTCGCGCATCTCGCGCGCCGCCTGCTCGAGGCTGGTGCCGGAGGTCACGGTCACGGGCGCGGGGGTCATGACGTCGCGGATGGAATCGCCTCTCAGCTGGAGATTCATGGTGGCACCTCGCTGTTCGGGGGTGGGTTGGCTCTGCGCTGCTCGATCTTGCCCTCGTTTCGCAAGCGGCATGCCATTGATAGGGACCGCACATGGTTCCGCGAATGGAGGGGAAAGGCTGATCTTCCCGAGACATCCGGAGGAGAGCGAATGCAAGCGGGGCGCTCCGGACCGGGTAGGTTCGTCCCGCCGGGTGGTCGAATCCGCGCGCTACGGCGCGCAAGCGCGAATCGCGTCCTCGAAGGCCGCGCGGGCCCCGGCGCCCCGCGCCCGCGGGCTGATGATCGGCAGCGTGAGGCCGCCGGCACGGTAGTCCTCGATGCGGGCGCGGCACTCGGCGGCGGTGCCGACCACACCCACCGCGGCGGCCATGGCGTCGGGGACGGCGCGCGCGGCGCCGCTCCGATCCCCCGATTGCCAGGCGGCCTGGATGGCGCGGGCGGCGTCGGGGAAGCCGGCCTCCGCGAGCAGGCGGTTGTAGCGGGGGAAGAAGCCCGCGTACATGGCGACGGCGGGGCGCATGCGCTCGAGCGCCTCGGCCCTGGTGTCGGCGATCACGCAGGGAAGCAGGGAGGTGATCTCGACATCCTCCGGGCGCCGGCCGGCGCGGCGCGCGCCCGCGGCCACGTGGGCGGCGGCGCGGGCGGGCGCCTCGCGTGTGGCCCAGGTGAGGATGAGGCCGTCGGCGAGCTCGCCGCACACTTCCAGCATGGGCGGGAAGAGCGCGGAGAGATAGATCGGGATGACGCGGCGGTGGGGCGTGAACCAGAGGTCGAAGCGGTCGATCGTGATGGTTTCGCCCCGATAGGCGACCTCCCCGTCCCGGAGCAGCGAGCGGATGGCTTCCACGCTCTCGCGCACGCGCGCGATGGGCTTGGCGTAGGGCAGCCCGTGCTCGCCCTCCACCTGCACGCGGTGGCTGGAGCCCAGGCCCAGCACGAAGCGGCCGCCGGAGAGCGCGTCCACCGTGGCCGCGGCCATGGCGATGGTGGGCACGCTGCGCACGAACACGCTGCTGATGCTGGTGCCGAGCCGGATGCGGGTGGTCGCGGTGGCGCAGGCGGCGAGGATGGCGAACTGGTCGCCGCCATGGCCCTCGGCCACCCAGGCGGACTCGTAGCCGAGGTCCTCCGCCCGGCGCACGCAGTCCACGATCTCCGGCGCGGTGAGCCCGCCGCTCACCGCCACGCCGATGCGCGGGCGCGCCACCGCGCTACGCGACCCGGTAGCGCGCGATCACCGCGGGATCGGGATCCACGCCGAGGCCGGGCCCCTGCGGCACCGCCAACATGCCATTCTTGGCGTTGGTTGCGCCGCCAAAGAGATCGGGCTCGAGGTCACAGTAGATCCGCTCCACCAGCGGCTCGCGCGGCTGGGCGGCCAGGAACTGCAGGGTGGCCAGGAGGCCGGGGCCGAAGTAGGGCGAGTGCGGCACCAGCGTGACGCCGGCGGCCTCCGCCAGGGTGGCCACCTCGCGCAGCCCCGAGATGCCGCCGATCTTGGTGACGCTGGGCTGCGCGTACGTGACGGCGCCCGCGTCGAACATGTGCTTGAAGTCGATGGGATTGCTCGTGTTCTCGCCCGCGGCCAGCGCGATGCCACCCTCCGTGCGCACGCGCGCAAGCCCCGCCCAGTCCTCGGGCGGCCATACGGGCTCCTCCAGCCACAGGAGATCGTGCGGCCGGAAGCGCCGCGCCATCTCGAGCGCCTCCACCGGCGTCCACGGGCAATTGGTGTCCACCGTCAGCTTCATCTCGGGCCCGCCCGCCTCGCGCGCCGCGCGCACCGCCGGCTCGGTCACCTCGTGGAGCTTCACGTACTTGTAGCCGCGCTTCACCGCATCCTCGGTGAGGCGCCCCACCACCGGCGCGTCGCCGTAACGGAAGAGGCTCGCGTAGGCGGTGATCTCGCTCCGCGCGCCGCCGCCCAGCAGGCGATGCAGCGGCAGCCCCGCCGCCTTGCCCGCCAGGTCCCAGAGCGCGATGTCCAGACCCGACAGCGCGAAGATCAGCGGGCCGCCGCGCCCCAGGTTGTGGAAGCGCTTCTGGATCTCCAGTCGCGTGGCGGCGATCTGGGTGGCGTCCCGGCCCACGCAGAAGGGCGCGATCAGCGTGTCGAGCGCGGCCTTCGTCGATTCATTCACCGCGTAGCCGAAGGCCTCGCCCCAGCCGATGAGGCCCGCGTCCGTGTCCACGCGGACCAGCAGGATGTCCACGGTGGCGAAGACGCGGCCGAAGAAGCCGGTGGGCGGGCCGGGCTGGGTGAACGGCAGCTTCACGATCACGGACTCGACGCGGACGATCTTCACGGGGCGCACCTCCGGCGCGCATTATCCCCGCCCCCGCGCGGCGAGGCAACCGGGGCGCCCCGCGCCGCCGCGGGCGGGTCCGCGCTTGTGCCGCCCGCGCGCCTGTGGCATGGTCCCGCCCATGAAGATCAGCTCGGTGGTGGTCCACCGCCTCTCCGTGCCGCTGCCGCGGCCGGTGCGCACCGCCATCCACAACCACGCGCATGCCGACACCGTGGTGGTGGAACTGCGAAGCGACGCGGGCGCGGTGGGCTCGGGCTATTGCTTCGCCTTCGGCGCCCGGCGCGCCGAAGCGCTGGCCGCGCTGGTGGAAGACCTCGTGCCCTTCTACGAGGGCAAGGACCCGTCGGGCGTGGTGGCCCACTTCGAGGCG